>DUMO01000055.1 GCA_012839865.1 Clostridiaceae bacterium | reverse complement strand
TTTACTCCCTTCAAGTATGGTCAACTTAAAGGGTATTATTTTTTAGGGGTGCTCGCAATGGAGTTTTTCCATTTTATGCAGGGTTTTTTAAGTTCCGGAATGCTCGATTTTCATTGTACCAGAAACAACTAAGATTTCAGGGAAGGTAAACTAATAAACAAGTTAATAGACTAATATGAAAAGATTGCTTATTTACTTATGATTGTCTTGCACACTCTACAAAGTTTCTTCTGCAAAATGTATATTTTAAATTAAGGGGGACTTAATTTATGGAAAACAAATTAGTAGTAGGAGTTATCGGACTCAAAATGGGTAAAAACCATCTCGAAGCTGCTATCAAATACGGTGCCAAAGCAGGTGCTATATGTGATACGCTGGAAAGCACTCTTAATGCTGTCGGTGACGAGTACAACATTCCTGCAGACAAGCGGTTTCTTGACTACAGAGATGTTGTTGACAATAAAGACATTAACGCAGTTATTATTGCTACGCCCGACCAGCTTCACAGACAAATGATTCTGGATTTTCTCGCTGCAGGTAAACACATTTTGTGCGAAAAGCCGCTTGCTCTTACAAGGGATGATCTAAAAACTATTATTGCAGCAGTCAGGAAATATGACCACAAATTTATGGCAGGACAAATCTGCCGTTTCACCCCTGCATTTGTAAAAGCAAAGGAGATTATTGATGCTGGGATTATCGGAGACCTGTACTATGTTGAGTCGGAGTATGCTCATGACTATGCACACATACTGGGAGATCCCGAAAACTGGCGGGCAGATCCTATCCGTCACGGTGTGATAGGAGGAGGATGCCATCCTGTCGATCTCCTTCGTTGGTTTGCAGGAGATCCGGAGGAGGTTTTTGCATATGGTACGCACAAGATGATGCCTCATCTTTGTTATGATGATGCCACAATCTCGGTATTGAAGTTCCCCAATAATATTATCGGAAAGGTTTTTGTATCCATCGCATGCAAACGCAACTATACTATGCGCACATTGATCTACGGTACTAAGGGTACAATCATCTGCGACAATACATCTTCCACGATGCAGCTCTTCTCGACCGAAGATGAGGGAAGAATGGCTGCTAAGCCGCAGATCATAGAAGTTGAAGTTAATGATCACAATGCCGTAAGGGAGTTCGCTGTATTTGCAGATGCCATTTTGAACGATACATCTATTGAAATGAGCGCCGGGGAAGGCGCAAAAACTGTCGCCGTTTGCCTGGCTATTGTTGAATCTTCCCAAATTGGCAAACCTGTAAATCCGGACTACAATTTCTAATTGATTTCAAAAAGTTTAAAGTATTTAAACTGCTAACAGAAATGAAGTCATGATAAAAAATAAATAGCAGCATTATTGTTGAATAAGTATATTACTTTTTCAAGCTGGAATTATGCCTTGATACAAAAAGTGAATGTAATACCTGATAATTCAGGTGCAGAGGTAACCACCGGTATATCAAAGATAGTAATTCTCGCTTTCCTGATTTTCAGCTTGATGCTGAATTTTATCAATTTTGTCCCTTTTAAAGGGGATCAGAAGAACCTTCCCCCTGGTCCCCCTGGCTTCCTTGCAGCTTCAGGAAGCGTTGTGATATGATATAGTAAAGTTAACATCAGGAATGAGCATTGTTAGTTTTTTAAATACAAAAAGTGACATTGCAAATGAATACCATAAAACTCGATGGGAGTATTGAATATAAAATATTTTATTTTTTTGTGAGGTGTAACTGATGAAGATATCGTTTCTTGGTGCAACAAAAACAGTGACAGGGTCCTGCTTTTATGTTGAAACTGGAGACAGCAGATTTCTGGTGGATTGCGGACTTTTTCAGGGACAATCCGTTGAGGAGGAACTGAACAATGAAGCGTTTCCCTTCAATCCTGCCGATTTGGAATATGTAATATTGACTCATGCTCATATTGACCACAGCGGAAAGATACCAAAATTATTTGTGGACGGTTTCAGGGGAAAAGTAATCGCGACAAAAGCTACAACGGAGCTTTGCGCAATAATGCTGCCGGATAGCGGTTATATCCAGGAATCCGAAGCAGAATGGAAAAACAGAAAACGCCTGCGTGCCGGGGATGAGCCCGTTAAACCGTTATATACAATGAATGATGCAGTGGAATGCATGAAACTTTTTCAAAAGGTGAAGTACGACGAAATTGTTAGCCTTACACCAAATATAAAATTCAGGTTCAGGGATGCAGGACATATTTTAGGTTCTTCAATACTTGAGCTTTGGGTCAGGGAAAACGGAAAGGAAAATAAAATAGTTTTCTCAGGAGACCTGGGGAACAAGGGTATTCCAATTTTACGGGACCCAGACATTATTGAGGAAGCTGACTTTTTAATTATCGAATCTACGTACGGCAACAAACTTCATCAGGATAATGACAATAAATTTGAACGATTTATAGATATTATAAACGATACCATTAAAAAAGGCGGAAATATTATAATTCCTTCCTTTGCCGTTGGGCGTACACAGGAAATTATTTATGAACTCAACAAGCATAAGGAAAAATATGAAAACCGCCTGAGCGCAATTTATAATATCCCGGTATTCATAGACAGCCCCCTTGCCATTTCTGCAACTGAAGTTTTCAGGAACAATCTTGACTGCTATGATGAGGAAGCCAGAGAGTACATTGAAAATGGAGACAATCCCCTTGATTTTCACAGGCTGTATTTCACCAGGACAGCTGAGGAGTCAAAAGCTCTGAACAACCTTAATGAAAGTGCAATAATAATTTCAGCCAGTGGCATGTGTGAAGCAGGCAGAATAAAGCATCATCTGAAGCATAACCTTTGGAGAAGAGATTCTGCGGTTATATTTGTAGGTTATCAGGCTCAAGGCACTTTAGGCAGAAAAATTTCTGACGGTGCAAAGAAAGTCAAAATTTTTGGTGAAGAGATAACCGTAAATGCCCGGATTGAAATGATTGACGGTTTCTCAGGCCATGCAGACCAAAAGGGATTGATAGATTGGATCGGCAGTTTCAAATACAAACCAGGGAAAATTTTTATAGTACACGGTGAGGAAGACTCCTCAAAGGAACTTGCCAGATTGATAGAAGAGAATTTCAGAATAGAAACAGTTATTCCCGGCAGAAACGAAACATTTGTAATTAAAGGCGGAAGAGTGGCTGAGGATATTGAAGATTACACTGCCATTAACAAGTATAAGCGTCTTGAAGTAATCAGCATGCTTGAAAGCCTGAGGGAGGACTTTGATGAACTGTCAGGCATCCTCAAATCCAACCTCATGAAAGGGCTGAATGACAGTGAAGTTGAAGCCTTGAGGCTTAAACTTGCGAAACTGGACAGTTTTATAATCAATGTTTTAAGATAAATTAACTTTTTCTTTATTTTTTAAATGAAATAATGTAAAATGTATATTTAAATACTATAACAATTTTCTTTGCTAAAGTGATAAAGGGAAGAAATTCCGGATTAGAAAGAAAACAGATGGGGGATATAAATGAAGAAACTTTTACTTGGAAATGAAGCGGTTGCAAGAGGTGCCTTCGAAGCAGGAGTCAAGGTGGCAACTGCATATCCCGGTACTCCAAGTACTGAAATCACTGAGAATATTGCAACGTATGATGAAATATATTCAGAATGGTCACCTAATGAAAAGGTGGCTCTTGAGGTGGCAATAGGTGCATCCTTCCAGGGAGCAAGGGCAATATGCTCGATGAAGCATGTGGGCCTCAATGTTGCTGCAGACCCTTTATTTACCGTATCATATACAGGAGTAAACGGCGGGCTTGTAATAGTGGTGGCTGACGACCCGGGAATGCATAGCTCTCAAAACGAGCAGGACAGCAGGTACTATGCATTGTCATCCAAAGTTCCCATGTTGGAGCCTGCAGATAGTCAGGAATGCAAGGACTTCGTAAAGCAGGCTTTTGAAATAAGTGAAAAATTCGATTGCCCTGTAATTTTGCGTCTTACTACAAGAATTGCGCATTCAAGAAGTATCGTGGAACTTGAGGAAAGAAATGAATGCGGCCTTAAAGAGTATAAAAAGGATATTAATAAATATGTCATGATGCCCGGAATGGCAAGGAAAAGACATGAAGTGGTTGTAAAAAGGTTGAAGGACCTTAAGGACTTTTCCAACCAATCTACTTTAAACCAAATAGAATGGGGCAACACGGATATTGGCATAATTACAGCAGGCATTTCATATCAATACGCAAAAGAAGTCTTTGAGAATGCTTCATTCCTGAAACTCGGGATGATTTACCCGATGCCGGATGAATTAATCCGGGAGTTTGCAAAGAAGGTAAAGAAGTTATATGTTATAGAGGAACTGGAACCGTTTATAGAGAACCATGTGAGAAAGCTTGGAATTGAAATTAACGGGAAAGACCTGCTTCCAGTAACAGGTGAATATAGTGCACAGCTTATAAAAGAAAAATTACTCGGTCAGAAAACTGAGAAGGAAGAAACGGCGGATATTCCTGCAAGACCTCCGGTTATGTGTCCCGGCTGTCCCCACAGAGGTATATTTTATGTCCTTGCAAGGCTCAAGCTTGTAGTAACAGGGGATATAGGATGTTATACCCTTGGAGCACTTCCACCCGTCAGCGCCATGGATGCATGTGTTTGCATGGGTGCAAGCATTGGAATGGCCCACGGTATGGAGAAAGCCAGGGGGCATGAATTTTCTGAAAAATGTGTTGCTGTTATAGGGGATTCCACCTTTATACATTCAGGAATTACAGGATTGATTGATATTGTATACAATAAAGGCAACTCCACTGTTATAATTCTTGACAACTCCATAACAGCAATGACAGGACACCAGGCCAATCCGGCTACAGGCTATACCATCAAGGGAGAAACCACAATCCAGGTGGATCTTGTTAAGCTGGCGGAAGCAATAGGAATTAAAAGAGTAAGAACAATAGATCCTTTTGATGTAAAGGAAGCCGAAAAAGCAATAAAAGAAGAGATACAAGCAAAAGAGCCTTCCCTTATAATTGCCCGGCGTCCCTGTGCCCTTTTGAAGGGTGTTAAATATAAAGGTGCAATGAAAATAAATCAGGAGAAATGCAAAATGTGCAAAATGTGCATGTCTTTAGGATGCCCTTCAATTGTTGATAAAGGTGACCGGATAGAAGTTGACGAAGCATTGTGTGCAGGTTGCGGGTTGTGCACAAGGATTTGCAAGTTTAATGCATTTTCAAAGGCAGGTGAACAGAATGAGTAAAGGGTATAACATACTGATAGTTGGAGTCGGAGGACAGGGAACGCTGTTAACCAGCAGGATTCTTGGTACCGTTGCAATTAATCTGAAACAGGATGTAAAAGTGTCTGAAGTTCATGGAATGTCACAAAGAGGTGGAAGTGTTGTAACATATGTGAAATTTGGAGAAACTGTAAATTCACCTCTTATTGAAGCCGGGGAGACTGATGTTATTCTTGCCTTTGAGCTTTTGGAAGCCTACAGGTGGATCAAATATCTTAAAAAAGGCGGAAAAATTATAGTAAATTGCCAGAGAATCGATCCGATGCCTGTTATTATGGGTAAACAAAAATATCCTGAAGATATAATTGACAGGCTTAATGAGTTGGACTTGCAAATAATACCTGTTGATGCACTTTGCATAGCTAAAAGTTGTGGTAATATAAAGGCTGTAAACACTGTGCTGCTGGGAGTTTTGGCAAAGCACTCCGGTATAGACAAAAAAATATGGATTGATTCCCTGAAAGAGAATATAAAAGAGAAATTTATTGAAACCAATTTGAAAGCCTTTGAAGCCGGGTATGATTTATGAAAGCAGTATGCGTTGGCACATGATTTAGTTCAAAATTGTGAATACGCCCTTTGAAATAGACAGGAGGTTAAAAAAATGAAATATTGGAACCCTACTTTTGAATGCATGAGCAGGGAAGAAATGACCAGGTTGCAGACTGACAGGCTCATAAGGACCGTAAAAAGAGTTTATCATAATGTTCCCCACTACAGGGATAAAATGCAGAAAATGGGCCTTGAACCGGGAGATATAAACTCCCTGGAAGATCTTAAAAAGCTCCCCTTTACTTACAAACAGGATTTGAGAGATACATACCCATACGGTATGTTTGCCGTGCCTTTAAGCGAAATTGTAAGAATACATGCTTCTTCCGGCACTACAGGGAAGCAGACTGTGGTTGGATACACACGCAAGGATATTGATACATGGTCGGAAATAATGGCCAGAGCCCTTGTATGTGCAAAAGCGGATAAAAATGCTTTTGTTCATGTTGCATATGGTTACGGGTTGTTTACAGGAGGACTTGGCGTACATTACGGGGCTGAAAGGATTGGATGCTCTGTAATCCCTGTTTCCGGAGGTAATACAAAAAGGCAGCTTCAGATAATGAAGGATTTCGGTTCCACCCACCTTGCCTGTACTCCGTCCTATGCCCTCTACATGTCCGAGGAGATGGAGGAGTTGGGCATAAAGAAAGAGGAACTCAGTTTAAAGGCTGGAATATTCGGAGCAGAGCCCTGGTCCTCAAGAATGAGGGACGAAATAGAAAAGAAACTGGGCATTGTTGCCCTTGATATCTATGGGCTGAGCGAGGTCATGGGACCCGGGGTTTCAATTGAATGCGAGTGCAAATGCGGCCTTCATATTGCGGAAGATCATTTCATACCGGAAATAATCGACCCCGAGACCGAAGAAGTGCTTCCTCCAGGTTCTGTCGGAGAGCTTGTGTTTACAACCATTACTAAAGAAGGACTTCCTTTGATAAGATACAGGACACGGGATTTATCCAGTCTTAATTATGAGAAATGTGAGTGCGGCAGAACCAGTGTCAGGATGAACAAGGTTACCGGAAGAACCGACGATATGCTTATCATCAGAGGTGTAAATGTATTTCCGACCCAGATTGAAAGTGTATTGCTTGAAATGGGAGATACTTCGCCTCATTATCTGCTTGTGGTTGACAGGGTTAATAATCTTGATATACTTGAAGTGTGGGTGGAAATGAACCAGTCAATGTTTTCTGATGAAGTGAGGCATATCGAGCAACTGGAGAAGAAAATAAGCAGACAAATTGAGATGACCCTGGGAATCAGAGCAACGGTCAAGCTTGTAGAGCCAAAATCAATAGAGAGGAGCCAGGGAAAAGCCGTTCGGATAGTTGATAAGAGAAAAATATGATCAGACTTAAAAAGCAATCCGGTGCAGTTCTCCTTAACATCAAAATGAAGGTAAGCCCGGCTTGCTTTTTCAGGAAATAATCATATCTTGCCGGAAAAATAACAGGGAGGTATTTTTATGTTGGTAAATCAGATTTCCATTTTTCTTGAGAACAAATCAGGCAGGCTTGCAGAAGTAACAAAGGTTCTTGGCTCCAATGGAATTGATATAGGTGCTTTATCCATAGCTGACACGACTAATTTTGGAATATTGAGGTTGATTGTAAACAAGCCTTATGAAGCTGAACAAATTTTAAAGGAAAAAGGATTCGCAGTAAGCTGCACAAATGTTGTGGCAATTGCTGTGGCGGATGAACCAGGAGGTCTGGCAGTTGCGCTGGGTGTTCTGGAATCTGCGAATATCAGTATAGAATACATGTATGCCTTTGTCGGGAAAGCTACTAATGAAGCCCTGGTAATTTTAAAAGTTGAAAATCCTGATAAAGCGGTAGAAGTTTTGACTGCGAACGATATAAAGGTGCTTCCTGCTGAAGTGGTGTATAATTTATAAAGCACGAACTATTAAAGATTTAATAACCGATTCCCTGTTTTAACAGCGAATTGGCTTATGAAATATACCGGTATTGATGAATATTATATTAACAGGATGTGAGGATATTTCCCACATCCTGCTTATGAACTCTTATCAGGAACGGTGCTCAATAAGGTCTATAGTTCCCAGTACTATATGGGCAAGCCCGAAGCCGGCAACGCCCCACGAAATATTAGGTTTTGCCCGCCTTAAAGCCAGGCCTGTTATAGTTACTGCAGTGCCTAACACAGTAGGAATCAATCCTTCTCGTATTTTCAAGATTATTACCTCCTAAATTAGAGTTCAATATTAATTTGTGTGTATTTTGCGACTAAAATTCTTTATTAATTTTGGCTGAAGGCAAAAAGGCATAAATTTATTAAATACCAACGTAATTTATTGGCTGCTTTACACAGGGCAAATATATAATGTTTTGTAGAGGACAAATTTAATTTGAAGCTGGAGTTTTTATGATTGATAAAAGAATTAACATATTTACAGGCCATTTTGGAAGTGGAAAAACCGAAATTTCAGTGAACTTTGCAGCAAATTTGATTAAGGAAGGCTTAAAAACCGCAATTGTTGATCTGGATATCGTAAATCCATATTTTCGAACGGCAGTTGTTCAAAAGAAAATGGAAAAAGCCGGTGTTCGGGTAATTGTGCCCCGTTATGCCAATACCAACGTGGACATACCTGCATTGCCCGCTGAAATAAACTCCCTGTTTGAAGATAAAAGCCTTTGGGTTGTATTTGACACAGGCGGAGATGACATAGGAGCAAAAGCTCTTGGCAGGTATAAAAGTGAAATAGTTGAAAACGGATACGATATGTATGTTGTTGTAAATACCAACAGGCCCTTTACCGATACAAAAGAAAAGATTATCAAAATGATTTCAGATATTGAAGAAGCTTCCCGGCTTCGTGCAACAAAGCTGGTTAATAATACCCATCTTCTGGGAGAAACAAAAATTGATCAGATTATAAAAGGAAACGAACTGGTTATGGAAGTCTCTGAAAGCATTGGCATACCGGTAGGTTTTACAGCTTATATGCCCAAAAATTCTGATGATGCAGAGATCATGAGGCAGGACTTTGATAAAATACTTTTGCTTGATAAAATGATAAAGCTTCCATGGGAGTAAACTTGCATCTTAAAAAAAAGAGTTTTATAATAGTTACTACAGCTTATGAAGCTTGTATGCAATAATATAAATTTGGAAACCTATATTGACTTGTCCGTGTTTGTAACATAAAGGAATCAGGAGTAATCAGGGATAAGGATAACCGGGGGAACGGTTCCTGCGGTTGGAGGATTGAATTCACCAAAAGCCGGTACAGGAAGTGTAATTTTTATATTATTGGTGCAAGCCGGCTGACTTATTAAAAATGGGGCAAAAAATTGTGAGGGATGATTATGGCTAAAGTTACATTTGACAAGGAAAGATGCAAAGGTTGCAAGCTTTGTATAGAGGTTTGTCCAAGAAATATAATTATTGTGTCTGACAGGATAAACAGCAAGGGATATCATCCTGCTGTGGTTATTGAAATGGAAAAATGTACCGGGTGTGCAGCTTGTGCTACCATATGCCCTGACTGTGCAATAGAAGTTGAAAGGTAATATAAGTCAGGAAAACAATGTTTTTTGATATTAAAACATTTTCTTAAGGTATTTTTTTATTTAAAGAATTGAGAAAATTACAAGATAATTTATTAACCGGTTGTATGATATTGAAATACATACAGTAGTTCAGTGATTCAATCAGTCAAATGGTAAGTCGTAAGATAAAAACAGTAATTCTTAAGGGGGAGAAATAAATTGGGTGAAAAGATGCTTATGAAGGGAAATGAAGCAATAGCCGAAGCTGCTATAAGAGCAGGCTGCAGATTTTATTTCGGCTATCCTATTACACCCCAGTCGGAAATATCACATTACATGGCACGAAAAATGCCTGAGGTTAACGGTACTTTCATACAGGCGGAAAGTGAAGTTGCGGCCATCAACATGGTTTATGGTGCTGCAAGTGCAGGAGCAAGGGTGCTTACCACATCCTCAAGTCCCGGCATCAGCCTGAAGCAGGAAGGTTTATCGTATATAGCGGGTGCGGAATTACCGGCGGTAATTGTAAACATTGTCAGAAGCGGACCAGGTCTCGGAGGTATTTTACCTGCCCAGGGGGATTATTTTCAAGCGGTAAAAGGCGGTGGCCACGGTGACTATAAGATGGTTGTTCTGGCGCCGGCAAGTGTTCAGGAAGCTTATGAGCTGACTGTTGAAGCTTTCAACATAGCCGACAGGTATAGAATTGCTTCCATGATAATGGGTGACGGCACCCTTGGCCAGATGATGGAGGTAGTTGAATTCAGAGATGAGGAAGATAACAAGGTTTATGAAAAACCGTGGGCTGCAACGGGTACCAAATTGCTAAGAGATCATAACGTTATAACGTCAATATATATTGACCCCGTTACATTGGAAAAGCACAACCTGAATTTGCAGGCAAAATATAAAAAGATATCTGAAAATGAAACCAGAGTTGAAGTATACAATTGTGATGATGCTGATATCATAGTAGCAGCTTATGGAACAGTTGCCCGTATTGTAAAAAATGTCATCAAGACAGCTGAAAAGGAAGGCATCAAGGTAGGACTCATAAGACCTGTATCCTTATGGCCATTCCCTGAAAAAGCTTTTCAAAAGTATGCAGATGTTCCAAAGGCTTTTCTGACAGTAGAGATGAGTGCGGGACAGATGGTGGAGGACGTAAGACTGTCCCTGAATGGCAGGAATGAAGTTCATTTTTACGGGCGAATGGGTGGAATGATACCTGCACAGAGTGAGATTCTTGACAAGATTAGGGAAATACTCAGGGAAGCCAAATAGTGTCCGGTTTACCATAGAAAAAAATAATTTGATAGTGAGGCGTAAAAAGAAAGATTGAAAGGGGAAGTAAAATGGCAATAGTGATGAAAAGGCCACATGCGCTGCGTGATGTCCCGACAACTTTCTGTCCGGGATGTACACATGGCATTATCCATAGAATGATTGCCGAGTGTCTGGACGAACTTGATATTGAAGGAAAGACAATAGGCATATCGCCTGTAGGCTGCACATACGGTAACTATGAATTTTTTAACTGTGACATGGTGCAAGCTGCCCATGGCAGGGCTCCGGCGGTTGCAACAGGGGTTAAACGTGTGAATCCTGACAATGTGGTTTTTGCCTATCAGGGTGACGGAGACCTGGCGGCAATAGGCATGGCTGAAATTGTTCATGCTGCAACAAGAGGAGAAAATATTACGGTTATATTTGCAAACAATACGGTATATGGTATGACATCAGGTCAGATGGCACCCACTACCATATTAGGTCAGGTAACTCAAACCACTCCATTTGGCAGAAAACCTGAATTTCATGGATTTCCCATTAGAGTATGCGAACTTTTATCCACTCTTGACGGAGCTACTTTTGTAGAAAGAGTATCCACACACAATATAAAAAACATTATTAATGCAAAGAAAGCTATAAAAAAGGCCTTTAAGGTTCAACTTGCAAAGAAAGGTTTTTCGATTGTTGAAGTTCTTTCAACCTGCCCGACCAACTGGGGGTTGAATCCTTCCGAGTCCCTGAAGAGAATTGAAGAAGAATTGCTGCCCGTATTTCCGTTGGGCAACTTTAAAGGAAAGGATTTGGAGGTGTAAGCATAGATGGTGCTGCAGGAAATTATAATTGCAGGTTTTGGAGGACAGGGAATACTTTCTGCGGGAAGGCTTTTAGCATATGCAGGAATGCTTGGAAACATGAATGTTTCATGGCTTCCGTCCTATGGACCTGAAATGCGTGGAGGAACGGCAAATTGCAATGTAATAATAACTGATGGCCAGGTTGGATCTCCAATTCTTAACAGTTCAACATCCTTAATTGTTATGAATACGCCTTCATTGGCCAAATTTGAGAGTTTTGTTGAACCGGGCGGAATAATCGTGATTGACAGTTCTCTGGTTGACAGAAAATGCACCAGAAATGACATAAAGGTTTTTGAAATTCCGGCTACCCGCATAGCATCTGAAATGGGGAATCAGGTATTTGCAAACATAATACTTTTAGGCAAACTGGTGGCCGAAACAAACATCATCTCAAAGGAGAACTTTGAACTTGCTCTTAAGAAAACATTGCCCCCGAGAAAACATCACCTGATTCCTGAAGAAATGAAAGCCTTTGAACTGGGCATGAATTATAATTAAGGAGGCTTAGGATGGTTCAATTAATAAACCACGGTATTTATCTAATTGATGGAAAGTATGTTGTTTCTTCGGATTTGTCCTGTGAGGAACAACTTAAAGAAGAACTGATAAAAAGGAATATACCCTTGTCTGAAGCATTGCCAGAATCAGCCAGGAAGAAAACAATAGCATGGCAGATTTTATCCAGGCATAACACCAATAACAGCGACAATTTCCTAAAAATAAAATTTGATGCCCTGGCATCCCATGACATAACTTATGTTGGCATTATCCAAACAGCAAGGGCCAGCGGTCTTTTTAAGTTTCCTTTACCTTATGTTCTTACCAATTGTCATAACAGTCTTTGTGCTGTTGGAGGTACAATTAATGAAGATGACCACTTTTTCGGGTTATCGGCAGCGCAAAAATACGGTGGGATATTTGTACCAGCCCATCTGGCTGTTATTCATCAATACATGAGGGAAATGATGACAGGTTGCGGCCGCATGATATTGGGTTCCGACAGTCATACCCGATATGGAGCCCTTGGCACCATGGGTGTCGGTGAGGGAGGACCTGAGCTTGTTAAACAGCTTCTTGGAAAAACATATGATATTGAAGCTCCCAAAGTAATAGCAGTATATCTTGAAGGAAAACCTGCATATGGTGTCGGGCCCCAGGATATTGCTCTTGCCATAATCGCAGCTGTGTTCAAAAATGGTTTTGTCAAGAACAAGGTTATGGAATTTGTCGGACCTGGTGTTTCTGAACTATCAGTGGATTTCAGAAACGGAATAGATGTCATGACAACCGAAAGTACCTGTCTGAGTTCAATATGGTGTACCGATGATAAAGTATTGGAATACTATAAGACTCATAACCGCGGGGATGATTATAAAAAACTTGAACCCGGCAGAATAGCATACTATGACGCCATGGTAAGGGTTGACCTTTCCAAAGTACAGCCTATGATCGCGCTGCCCTTCCATCCAAGCAATGCTTATCCCATAACAGAGGTCAATAAAAATGCAGGTGATTTTCTTGCGGAAATTGAAGCCGAAGCACGCAGGCAGTTTGGTTCCGGTTTAGAATACAAACTTCATGACAAGATTGAAAACGGCAGAATAAAAGTTGACCAGGGTGTAATAGCAGGCTGCGCCGGTGGAATGTTTGAAAACATATGCTATGCAGCTGATGTACTGGAGGGTAAAAGCATAGGCCACCAAGGATTTTCTCTCAGTGTATATCCTTCAAGCCAGCCGGTTTATCTTGAGCTTATCAGACAGGGTATTATGGAAAAACTAATGACAGCAGGTGCCATAATACGAAGCGCTTTCTGTGGACCTTGCTTTGGCGCAGGGGACATTCCGTGCAACAATGGTTTCAGCATACGCCATACAACCAGGAATTTCCCGAACCGTGAAGGTTCAAAGCCAGGTGACGGTCAGGTATCTTATGTTGCTCTAATGGATGCCAGGTCCATAACAGCCACTGCTGCAAACGGCGGATTGCTTACTGCTGCCACCGAGCTTGTTGTCAATGAGAGAAAACACATTTATTCATTTAATAAAAAAGTATACGACAATCGTGTATATAATGGATTTGGCAGGCCGGACCCCGGCAAACAGCTTAAGTTTGGACCGAACATAGCTGACTGGCCCAAAATGATTGAACTTACAGATAACTTGCTTCTCAAGGTGGTTTCAGTAATAAATGACCCTGTTACAACCACCGATGAACTGATACCTTCCGGGGAAACTTCCTCTTACAGGTCCAATCCTTTGAAATTGGCCGAGTTTACATTGTCCAGGAAGGACCCGGGTTATGTTGCCAGAGCCAAGGCTGTTTACGGACTGGAGTTGAAACGAAGGAAAGCCGCTAAAAATGAGGATCACAGCTTCGATGAGATTAATTCTGAGTTGAAGGAAGTTCTCAGTGCAGTTCAGGAAAAACTGAATTACTCTTTATATGATGATATACTTAAGAATACGGGAATAGGCAGTGTTATTTATGCCAACAAGCCCGGTGACGGCTCAGCCAGGGAACAGGCAGCATCCTGTCAGAAGGTCCTTGGTGGCTGGGCAAATATTTCACGGGAGTATGCTACAAAACGCTACCGCAGCAATTTGATAAACTGGGGGATTATTCCGTTTACTATTGAAAATTTTGAAGAGATTCCGTTCAAATTGGATGATTATATATTCATACCGGGTATAAAGGAATCAATAGAAAGCGGTGCTGAAACAGTTGAGGCTGTTATAACAGGTTCTGAAGGAACCAGGAATATAACCTTGAACCTGAAGAATCTTGAAAAGGGCGAAAGAGACATCATTCTTTCAGGGTGCCTGATAAACTATTACAGCAAGTAAAGGAAAATGACTTATGGGACTGTTGCAGCAACAATAATATGCTATATTGAGGTTCTGAGTCTTCAATCATCATTAAAAGTAGTGTTGTTGCTGCAATAATAAGGTGTTGTTTTATGAAGATTAACATTATTTCACTGTTCCTGTGGACAGTTTTCTGCATACCAATACTTGCAGGTTTTTTTGGCAAATTCACCAGGGAAAGCATCAAAAATTCATTGATTAATATTCTGGGGAATATTGAATTAATTGTGTCTTTGATGTTGTCCATATTTTTTACTAAAAGGATCTTTTTCAATAACGAAGGCACGTTTTATGAGGTCATTTACAGCAAAATTCCTGAAGTTATCCGAAATTTTCTCTTCGGGAATGATGTGCTGACATACCTTATAGCCGTGCCGGCTTTATTTATAATATTAACGCTTTTGATGAGACTTGTGGACTGGCTTTTAAAAAGATTGCTGCTGGATCCGCTGACAGATTTGATTTTTTCAGGCTTAAAGTCAATGAAAAGTTTCCCGAGAAAGTTGTTGCTGGGTATTTCAAACCTGCCCCAGAGCCTTTTCATTGTTTTTCTTTGTGCATTGCTCCTCAATTTTGCAAACTACTATGTGACCATACCGCTTCTGGCCTCACAAATGAAGCAGTCCGGAACATACCAGTTTGTTTACAGTAAAACTATATATCCCGTTCTGAACTCCAATATCGCCAAAAGAATACCTGTAATTCTCAATGATACTTTTGCAAAGCTCAACAGTTACGTTGATGAAAAGCCTCCTGAAGGCATTTCAGACGAAAAAATAAAGATTATAAGATATTTTAACGGTGTGACTTTAGATGAGGCAGTCAAATCAACTGATGAAATCGATAACCTTGCAAGGCAGATAACGAAGCAAGGGTCAACCGACAGGGAACAAGCATTTCTATTATATCAATGGATAACCGAAAATATTGAATATGATTATGACAAGGTGGAAAAAGTAAGCAAAGACCCCCGGGGAATTGATTCCGGTACAATAACGGCTTTTTATGAAAAAAAGGGTATTTGTTTTGATTTTTCAAGCTTGTATGTCTCAATGTGCCGAGCGTCAGGATTGAAGGTAAGGTTGGTTACCGGCCTTGCCTACAGCGGAATTGCATGGGGTGACCATGCTTGGAACCAGGTTTACAGCAGGGAAGAGGACAACTGGATAAATGTAGATACAACCTTTGGAATCCAGGCTGATTATTTTGACAAGGCGGATTTTAATGTCGACCACAAATATGCCGAGATACAGGGTGAATGGTAAACCGTCAACACACCGGCATATGATTTTATAAAGGAAACAAAAATCGAAACTTTTTAAAATCTAGTGAAAATAATGGTTTAAATCATAACTCTCTGGTGAAGCCTGGGCGAGTTGTATGACACTTCCTCATAGGTATAGTTATTAAATTTGTGAGAGTGAAAACTCCTGCTTTCAAGATACCCTGAGATTTTATGCACATGCCCGTTCTCAGTCTTTATGGGTGGACCGGTATACCCTGAGAAATGATGGGTATGGTTTTTGTATGTTGAAATACCGCTAAAATAATGAAAGTGCAAGGCATTTACACCCAGCATGCAGTCAGTGTAGCCTGCAACACTGTGAGTATGGCAATTTGATATTTCAGCATCAAATTTAAAATCATGTATATGATTTACCATCATCGTATCCCGCTGGTGCGGTTCACCTCTTTATTTCAATATTCAGGGTTATACAACAATTGTATGTATTAAAGAAACATAACAAGGTTAGTGCACAAGACGGAAGTTCTTTTTACATACAATATTATATAGCGGGTATGTCTTGTTTTCTATAATTAATTTTTACAAAGCAACATAATAATATTACTCTAAATTAATAGAAACAAAGGCAATAATTGCCATGTTTTTTGATTATACGGGTTTGATCCTTTGAGGACTTGTACTTTCAACGGCTTTTTGCTACAATAAGTGAATAGTTGGAACAATATTCATTTGGGTGGTGGCAATGTGCTGATTGATATCGTAAAAGACATCAAAAAAGCTGAAAATGAGGCAGAGCAAATAAAGAATAAGGCCAGACTGGACAGCCGTCAAATAATAAAAGATGCTTATGAAGAAGCTGCCAAAATTGTTGATCGTTCAATTCAGGAAGCCGAAGCTCATGCTGCGAAGCTTTTGAATGATGCCGAGGAAGATGCAAACAGAGAAATTGAAAAGATAAATGCAGAAGCTCTAAAAGATTGCGAATCATTAAATGAAAGTGTCAAGGGAAATATTGAAAAAGCTGTTGATTTTATTATCGGGAGGATAATAAAAGGTCATGATCGTTAAAATGAGCAAGATAGCCCTTGCCGGACTTGAAAAGGAAAAAAAGAGGTTATTGGATTCCCTCATGAGTATGGGGGTAGTTGAAATATCCGAAGCAGAGAGCAAACTCAATGATGAAAACTGGTCCGGGCTTGTAAACCGGGATGGCTGCCTTGACAGGCAAAATGAGCTTGAGACAGATATCCGGAAAATCGAATCCGCCATTAAATACTTCAGCCCGTACGACCAAAGAAAAAAAGGTTTTCTGGAACCTAAAAGAGAAATCGTTACCTCTGAAATAAACAAGGTTTTAGAGAAAAAACCTAATATAATGAATACTGTTTCCCGAATTGACGAAATTGAATCAGAGCTTTCAAGCTTACGTTCCCAGGAAAGCAAGCTGAATAATCTTATTCAATTACTCATACCATGGCAATCTTTCAATCTCCCTGTCAATCAATGCTCAACCGGGAAAACTACGATAATTCTTGGAACATTGCCTGAAAACACGGAGATTGATGTTATCAAGGATGAACTGGAAAAAAATGCACCATTCAGCATATTCCATATAGTAAGCAAGACCAGTGAACAAATTTATTGTGCTGTACTTTATCACAACTCAATAGAAAAATCTGTAGTCGAGATACTACAAAAGTATGGGTTCAGCAGAACTGCATTTGACGGCCTTGAAGGCACTGTCAGCCAGAATATTGAAAGACTCAAAAAGGAGACGGAAGAAATACAAAATTCCCGTGAAGTTTTGGCAAATGAAGTAAAGGAGCTGTCTTCCATACTTTTTGACCTGGAAATCCTGCACGACTGGTTTATGATGGAGCTGGACAGGGAGAAATCATACAACAACCTGATGAAAACAGACAATTCCTTCATTTTTGAAGGTTGGCTCCCAAGTGAACTTGCCGGTAAGGTTAAAGAAAAAATTGAAAATGAATTCACCTGTCTTGTTGAGATAAGTGAACCTGAAGACGGGGAAGAGTTTCCCGTACTACTGCGAAACAACAGTCTTATAAGGCCTTTTGAGCCATTATTGGAATTATACAGCCTTCCAGGTTCCCATGGCGTGGATGCCACGGGACTTCTGGCACCCTTTTTCCTGATTTCATTTGCTGTTATGATGGGTGATGCAGCGTACGGATTATTAATGCTTTTAATTTCAGGCTTTTTTATCTGGCGTTACAAGTTGGAAGGCACAATGGAAAAGTCAATTAAACTTCTTTTTTTGTGTGGTGCTGCAACTGTTATAATAGGTGCCCTTTTCGGCGGATGGTTTGGAGACCTGTTCGATCAGATTTTTGGGAGACCCGGTGTTATACCGCCATTATGGTTCAACTCCCTGGAAGATCCTTTAAGAATGCTTCTTTGGTGTGTCATATTTGGAGCTGTACAAATTTTATTCAGCATGGGTATTAAAGGCTATATGCTTATAAGGGACGGTAAAATTCTTGATGCCATATTTGATGTACTTACCTGGTATATTTTCCTGGGTGGTCTTGCTCTTTTGGCAGTGCCGTCACTTAGTGTTGCGGGTAAGTATATGGCAATTGGAGGAGTAATTTCAATTGTCCTTACACAGGGAAGAAGCCAGAAGGGAATATTCAGAAAACTGTTAAGCGGTGTATTGAAATTATATGACACTGTTGGTATTTTAAGCGATATTCTGTCCTACTCAAGGCTTCTAGCCATGGGTATGGCGGGTGCAGTTATTGCATCTGTTATTAATACCATGGGCACAATTCTCGGGGTTGACAATATTTTCGGTATAATCCTGTTAATTATAGTTGCTCTCATCGGGCATACCTTCAACATTCTGTCCGGAGGACTGGGAGCCTTTGTTCATGCGGCCCGTCTCCAGTATGTAGAGTTTTTCGGCAGGTTTTATGAGGACGGAGGTAAGGCCTTTGATCCTTTAAAAATAAATACTAAATACATAAAACTTAAACAGGAGGTAAAATAATTTATGGAAATTACACTAGGTCATGCTTTAGCATTTGCAGGTGCAGCTTTAGCAGCAATTTTTGCCGGGTTGGGCTCTGCGAGGGGTGTTGCTAATGCCGGTGGAGCAGCTGCAGGAGTTGTAACTGAAGATCCGAGTAAATTCGGACAGGTTTTGCCATTGCAAATACTTCCCGGAACCCAGGGATTATATGGTCTTATAACAGCCTTTTTGATACTTCAGAAAATAGGAATGTTCAGTTCCGAGCTGGTGCCATTGACAACCCACCAGGGATTGTTGTTCCTTGCCGCTTCCCTTCCGATAGCTGTTATTGGATTCTTTTCAGCAATATTGCAGGGAAAGGTCGCAGTCGCATCAATTGGCATAGTTGCAAAAAGACCTAAGGAGTTTTCAAAAGGTATAGTATTAACTGCAATGGTAGAGACTTTTGCTGTATTTGCAGTACTTGCATCACTGCTGATGGTATTGTTCGGTATTAAGTTATAAAAATGGAGTGTGCCGATATGTCAAATGCTCGAAATTTGGTGGAGAAAATACTTGAAGATGCCCGCATTGAAGCAGATTCAAGTATTGCCGATGCCAGAAAAGAGGCTGCAGATATCATAAAAGCAGCCAGGGAAGAAGGAGAAAAAAAGAAGCAGGAGATTATTAAAAAAGCTGAAAAGGAAGCTGACCTCAAAAAGGAAAGACTTGTCGGTTCAGCACGGCTTGAGGTTAGAAAAATTAAGCTTTCAGCAAAGCAGAAATTGATTGATGAAGTATTACAAAAGGCTGTGGACAATCTTAATTCTCTTCCAAAGGAGGAGTATGGGAAGATACTTCTTGACATGATATCCAAAGCTGTTATTACCGGTGATGAAGAGATTATTTTATCACATAAGGATAGAGAACGTTTAGGATTAATGTTTATAGATGAAATTAATAAAAAAATTGCCCAAAAGGGTTTGAAGGGCAATTTGAAACTGTCCGGTGAACCAGGAAAATTCGATGGCGGTTTTATATTGAAAAAGGGTGATATCGAATACAACAATACTTTTTCCACGATTATAAGGATGAATCGCAATGAACTGGAAAAGGAAGTTGTATCAATATTGTTTGGAGAATAGCAATTTTATTGACTGAATATGAATGCAATCTTATTGATTTTTTTGCTTGGTTCGGAATGAGCAGGATTTAGGGAGTGATCAGTTTGTCCTATGATACGGAATATGCTTACGCTGTAGCCAGAATACAGGTTATTGAAAACAAGCTTCTTAATAAAGATTCGCTTTACAGAATGGTTGATGCAAGAACCATTGATGAGGCAGTAAAAATGCTGCAGGAATCAGGCTACAGTTTTAAGAGCAGCAGCAATAATGATCCTTATGAAATTGAGGAGTCACTAAAGCTGGAATACAAAAGACTGTACGATCTGATGGCGGAAATAGCTCCGGAGCCTGAGGTTTTCAAAATATTCAGGTTGAAAAATGATTATCATAATTTAAAAGTTATCATCAAATCTGAATACAAGGGTTATGCGCAGGATGAACTGCTCCTTGACACCAGCACGATACCTTATTCTGAATTGAAGCTCATGGTCAGAGACAGAAAACTCGACGATATGTCGGAAGAAATGAGAAATGCTGTTTTGGATTGTGTGGAAACATTCAACAAAACATCCGACCCTCAGGTTATTGACCTGATTCTTGACAGGGCTGCTGCAATCGAAGCAATTAATATTGCCAGGGCTTCCAAAAAGCGTTTTATTATTGAGTTGAATAAAATAATTATTGATTTGACAAATATCAGCTCTTTCTTAAGAGTAAGACTGATGGGAAAGACCGGGGACTTCCTTGGGAATGTTTTGCTTCCCGGCGGAAAAGTGAATCAGGATTTGCTGTTGGAAAATCTTGAAAAAGGAATCAATGGTTTGATGGAAGTTTTGGCATCCACGGAATATGAAAAACTTCTAATAAGTAGTGCCGAAAGCTATGAAAAGGGTATTATGTCTACATACGAAAAGCTTTCGGATAATTACATTTTGGATTTTGTCAAGAAGCATAAATATTCTGTCTTTGATGTGGAACCTCTGGTGGGTTACCTTTTTGCAAAAGAAAATGAAATAAGGAATGTAAGAATTATAATGACAGGGAAGATAAACAACATTCCAGGCGAAATAATTAAAGAAAGGCTGAGGGAGACCTATGTATAAGATTGGTGTTATAGGGGATAAAGACAGTATTCTTGGTTTTTTGGCGCTGGGATTAAATATTTTTCCTGTAAAAGATAAAACAGAAGCTGAAAGCGTTTTTACAAAACTTGTGAATGAAGAATTTGCCCTTATATATATTACAGAAACTACTGCGAAGGAAATTCTGCCGCTTATCCAAAAATACAAAGAGCAGAGTTTTCCTGTTGTTGTACCGATACCCGGAATCAAGGGATCTGAGAATATAGGCATGCAGGCAGTAAGAAATGCTGTGGAACGGGCAGTAGGTGCGAATATACTGTTTGGTAATTAATGCCATTTTATTTCTTTAAGGTACAATTTGATTTCTAAAACCTGGATCAGAAAGAAGGGATATATTTGAATGGCGGAACTATAGTTAAAGTTTCCGGTCCTCTTGTTATAGCAGAGGGAATGAGGGCTGCGAATATGTTTGACGTTGTTCGTGTCAGCGAGCATAACTTAATAGGCGAGATACTTGAGATACATGGTGATAGGGCATCAATACAGGTCTATGAGGAAACAGCGGGCTTAGGTCCCGGAGAACCGGTTGTGTCAACAGGTTCACCTTTGAGCGTGGAATTGGGCCCCGGCCTTATCGGTCAGATTTTTGACGGTATTCAAAGACCATTGACCAAGATCAGGGAAATGGCCGGAAGCAACATAGCAAGAGGCATTGAAGCCAATGCTCTGGACAGGACTAAAAAATGGAAGTTTGAACCTACGATAGAGAAAGGTTTGCGTGTATCTGCCGGCGATATAATAGGCAGAGTCATGGAAAACTCAATTATTGAACACCGTATAATGGTACCTTATGGAATTTCGGGTAAATTGATTGAGATTATTGAAGGTGAATTTACCGTAGAGGAGACAGTTGCAAAAGTTCGTCAGGACAACGGGGAAATTGCAGATATTACTTTAATGCAGAAATGGCCGGTCAGAAAGGGAAGACCGTATAATAAGAAATTGTCGCCTGAGGCTCCGCTGGTTACAGGTCAGAGAATTATCGATACTTTGTTCCCCATTGCCAAAGGTGGCGTAGCAGCAGTTCCCGGACCCTTTGGCAGCGGCAAGACCGTTGTACAGCATCAGCTTGCCAAGTGGGCGGATGCTGAAATAGTGGTGTATATCGGCTGCGGAGAAAGAGGAAATGAAATGACCGACGTTCTTCTGGAATTCCCAAAGCTGAAAGATCCCACCACCGGGGAATCCCTGATGAACAGAACGGTATTGATAGCAAATACATCGGATATGCCTGTTGCAGCCCGTGAGGCATCAATTTATACCGGAATAACAATTGCAGAGTATTTCAGGGACATGGGTTACAATGTTGCCCTAATGGCAGATTCCACATCAAGGTGGGCTGAAGCCCTAAGGGAAATGTCCGGACGCCTCGAAGAAATGCCGGGCGAAGAAGGATATCCTGCTTATCTGGGTTCAAGGCTTGCACAATTTTATGAAAGGGCCGGCAGGGTTATAAGTATAGGCACCAACGGAAGAGAAGGGTCAATAACCGCCATAGGTGCAGTATCTCCCCCGGGAGGAGACTTGTCGGAACCTGTAACACAGGCAACAATGAGAATAATAAAGGTATTCTGGGGACTTGATTCAGCTCTTGCCTATAGAAGACATTTTCCGGCAATAAACTGGCTCAACAGCTATTCATTATATCTTGACATGCTGGATAAATGGAAAAGCGAAAATATTTCAAGGGATTGGGAAACATTACGAGCTGATGCCATGAGAATACTTCAGGAAGAAGCTGAGCTTGAAGAAATTGTCAGGCTGGTTGGTGTGGATTCCCTTTCACCGGGTGACAGGCTTATACTCGAACAGGCTAAGTCCATCAGGGAAGATTACCTCCATCAGAATGCTTTCCATGATGTTGACACATATACATCCCTTAACAAGCAGTACAAAATGTTGAAGCTAATAATGGAATTTTATTATAGAGGTAAAAAGGCATTGGAAAATGGTGTCGATATAAAGGACCTTTTCAATTTGCCTGTCAGAGAGAGAATTGGAAGAGCAAAATATGTCGGGGAACAAAATGTAAATGAGACTCTTGGCAAAATCAGTGAAGAACTGGTAAGCCAGATAGATGCCCTGGCGTCAAAGGCAGGTGAGCAAAATGCTTAAGGAGTATAAAACAATATCGGAAGTAGCGGGTCCGTTGCTTCTTGTAAGGTGTGTTGAAGGTGTTAAATACGGAGAATTGGGCGAAATTGAACTGGGAAATGGTGAAATCAGAAGATGCAGGGTTCTGGAAGTAGACGAAGACAATGCTCTGGTTCAGCTTTTTGAAAGTGCCCAGGGAATTAATGCAGCCCAAAGCAAGGTTAGATTCCTGGGAAGGGGTATTGAGCTTCCTGTTTCAATGGACATGCTGGGAAGGGTTTTTGACGGGCTTGGCAGACCTATAGACGGAGGCCCGGAAATAATTCCTGATGAGAGAATTGATATAAACGGGACGCCGATAAACCCGACAGCCAGAGATTACCCTTCGGAATTTATTCAGACAGGAATTTCAGCAATCGACGGATTGAATACCCTTGTCAGGGGGCAGAAACTACCAATATTCTCCGGGTCAGGACTTCCCCATGCACAGCTTGCCGCCCAGATAGCGAGACAGGCCAAGGTTTTGGGAACCGAAAGCAGGTTTGCGGTGGTATTTGCAGCTATCGGAATAACTTACGAAGAAGCAGACTTCTTTATATCCGACTTTAAAAGAACAGGAGCCATAGACCGTGCGGTTTTGTTTATGAACCTTGCAAACGACCCTGCCATTGAGAGGATTTCAACACCCCGTATGGCCCTTACTGCAGCAGAATATCTTGCCTTTGAAAAGGACATACATGTTCTTGTAATACTTACGGATATAACTTATTATGCCGAAGCCCTTCGGGAAGTTTCGGCTGCAAGAAAGGAAGTACCCGGCAGAAGAGGGTATCCCGGTTACATGTACACAGATCTTGCCACTATATATGAAAGAGCAGGAAGGAAAAAGGACAATAAGGGGAGTATTACACTTATACCTATTTTAAGCATGCCGGAAGATGACAAGACTCATCCCATCCCGGACTTGACAGGTTATATTACGGAAGGGCAGATAATCCTCAGCAGGGAATTGTACAGAAAAGGCATCATGCCGCCCATTGACGTGCTTCCGTCTCTTTCAAGGCTTAAGGATAAAGGTATTGGCAAGGGCAAGACCCGTGAAGACCACGCTGATACCATGAACCAGCTTTTTGCCGCATATGCACGAGGCAAGGAAGCAAAGGAGCTTGCCATCATACTTGGCGAAGCAGCCTTGACTGATATAGACAAGCTTTATTCAAAGTTTGCCGACAATTTTGAGAAGGAATATGTCTCCCAGGGCTATGATGAGGACAGGACAATTGAGAAAACCCTTGATATAGGATGGAAACTGTTGTCCGGTCTGCCGAAGGAAGAGCTGAAACGTATCAGGGATGAGTATATTGAAAAATATTATAAAAATTAATTCCAGGGTGAGCAAAGATGGCTGTTATGCAAATAAATCCAACAAGAATGGAGCTTACGAGACTGAAAAACAGGCTTAAAACTGCCAGAAGAGGTCATAAGCTCTTAAAAGACAAGCGTGATGAACTCATGAAGCAGTTTCTTGAGCTTGTAAAGCAAAATAAGGAGTTAAGGGAAACTGTTGAGAGAATGATTGGCGAAGTTCATAAAAAATTCCTTATTGCAAGGGCTGTGATGTCATCAGAATTCCTTGGAGAAGCTCTCATGTTTCCAAAGCAGAAAATAGCTCTGAAAGCAGAAGAGGGTAATATCATGGGAGTGGAAGTGCCCATACTGAGTTTTACTACTGAGAGTACAGACGAAAGCAATGTGTATCCATACGGGTTTGCAACTACATCAGGAGAGCTTGATGGAGCAATTTCCACCTTGTCTGAAGTATTCCCTTACATGCTCAAGCTTGCCCAGTTGGAGAAGACTGTACAGCTTCTGGCTGCAGAAATAGAGAAAACCAGAAGAAGGGTCAATGCCCTGGAATACGTATTGATTCCCCAGTTAACGGAAACCATCAAGTATATATCTATGAAGCTTGATGAAAACGAGAGGGGAAACCTTACACGATTGATGAAAGTCAAAGATATGATGCTTGAAGAGGCTCATAACTATAAAGCCAGGCTGAAAGAAGAATAATATAAAAACAGTAATAGGGAAGAGATAGCATATAAGCATTATCCGGGCAAATGCCCGGATTTTTTATTATTATTAATTGGCAGCAGTAAAGCAAACGAACTGTGTGCAGGCATAACAATCGGCTTTATTTTGTTAGAAAACCAGGTGAGCCGAATGCAAAAATGCGTGAAAAAAACAGGATGTTTTTTTAGCTTTTTCGAGCCACGGAGGGCGAGTAAAAAGCGTTAGCATTTTTGCATGAGGAGAACCGTTGGTTTTCTCAAAATAATTGCCTTATTATGTCTGCACACAGTTCGTTTACTTTACTTCAGTGTAATAGTTTCATTTATATATTGCCATACACACTTCATATTGGCGGCAACAATCTTACCTTCTCATCTAAAGAAGCTTTTTAACTCCTCATACTGCTTGTAAGTTATAAGGGCGTCCTTGCAGGTATTTTTGAATTTTACGATAAATGTCCAGCGGCCGTAAGGGTATATTTTAGATATCATCGAAAGGTTTATTATATAGGATTTGTGGCTTCTGAAAAAAAGATTTTTGTCAAGGCGTTCATAAAGCTCACTTAATCCTTCGGAAGTAATATATTCCTCATCAGCGGTACAGATAACCGTATTCCTGTTTTCCCGCTGGATGAGGATTATTTCATTCATATCAACAAAACTTATTCCGTCTTTGTTCCTGATTACGACTTTATCAAGACTCATTTTATTTTTTGCAGTGTAATTTGGTATGCAGTCTACAGCACTTTTTACAGAACTATCAGCAATATAATTCTGTACTCTGAAAGTATCCTTTATTCTTTCAAGGGTATTTTTAATCCTTTCCACCCTGAAAGGTTTTACCAGATAGTCAAAAGCATATAATTCGAAGGCCTCAGGCATGTACTCCTGGTGGGCAGTGGCAAAAATGATTATTATTTTCGGGTTGATGTCCATTATTTTTCTGGCACACTCAATTCCGTTCAGCCCTGGCATTTCAACATCCATAAAGACAATGTGGGGTTCATCTATTTCAATCATGGAAAGGGCTGACCCACCATCTGAAGCAATGCCTGAAACTTCAAACCCTTCAATTTTTTCAAGTATTTTCCCAAGAAGAAGCTGGACACCTTCATCATCATCAACAATCAATACTTTTAAATCCATAGTACCATCCCAACACATTTTTAATTAAGACATGTTATTTTTTTTCTTTTGAAGTATCTGTCTGGCCAATCCTGGAAATCATATCCCTCATTTGCGTATCGGCAATCAGGTTTTGGAGATTGTAGTAGTCCATTACACTTATTTTTCCTTCTCTTAAAGCTTCTGCCATGGCTTTTGGCACCTGGGCTTCAGACTCAACAACCTTTGCTCTCATTTCCTGAACGGCTGCTTTCATTTCCTGTTCCCTTGCCACCGCCATAGCCCTTCTTTCTTCAGCTTTCGCCTGGGCAATCCTTTTATCAGCTTCAGACTGGTCAATTTGAAGCTGGGCACCGATGTTGCGCCCTACGTCAACATCCGCAATATCTATGGACAGAATCTCAAAGGCAGTACCTGCGTCAAGCCCTTTGTTAAGCACTGTTCTTGAAATAAGGTCAGGGTTTTCAAGCACATCTTTGTGGGAGACGGCTGAACCAACCGTTGTGACTATACCTTCTCCAACCCGGGCAATTATTGTTGCTTCTCCGGCTCCGCCAACCAGACGGTCAATGTTGGCTCTCACTGTTACACGGGCTTTGGTTTTAAGCTCAATACCGTCCTTGGCAATAGCTGCTATCATAGGAGTTTCTATTACCTTTGGATTGACGCTCATCCGGACTGCTTCAAGCACGTTTCTGCCTGCAAGGTCAATTGCAGCAGCCCTTTCAAAGCTTAAGGGTATGTTTGCCCTTTGGGCGGCAATCAATGCATCTACCACCTGGTCTATGTTTCCTCCTGCAAGATAGTGGGCCTCAAGCTTGTTAATGGAAACATCCAAACCAGCTTTTGATGCTTTTATTAACGGGTTGACAATACGTGAGGGGGTAACTCTTCTAAGTTTCATTCCCAAAAGTGTCAGGAAACTGATTCTTACTCCTGCGGCAAAAGCCGAAATCCACAAGCCAAAAGGTATAAAGTTAAAGAATAATACTATAAATACTGCAATAGCTCCTAAAAAAATTATAAAAAACAATGGATCCATAATCATTCTCCTTTATTATTAAACTTAATCAAAAAGTTCAATTATCCTCAATCTTCCTTACTACAATACGCCTTCCGGATACCTTTATTACTCTAACTTTGGTTCCCTTGGGCAGAAATTCACTTTCGGAAACCACATCCAGCTTGACACCGTCAAAATCCACAATACCGGAGGGTTTTAAAACAGTCAGGGTAGTTCCTTCCCTGTTCAGAAAATAATTGAGGTCTTCGGTACCAATATACCCTGATTCTTTTTTTAATGAGTCGTTCAGCACCAGGGTTTTCGACAGCCGGCCTTTAGTAGCGGAGTGGAGGGCAAGGGTCAATGCAATGCCAAGTATTGCAATTATTATAATTATTAGTATAAACGCCTCCAGAATAGTATTTGCAGTTTGTATTATGCCAAGAATCAATAGTATGATGCCTGTTACTCCTGCAGCTCCAAAACCCGGATTAAACATTTCAAATATCACGAGAATGAACCCTAATATGAAACATATGGCAGGAAGAATGTCTATTGTAGTTATAAATTCCAGAAGATCCATTTAATCAACTCCCAACTAAAATAATATGACAACAATGGATTAAAAACAATGCAATAAAATGTTCACGTCATGTGTATAAGCCACACAAGAATATTCCTGCAATAAAAACCTGACCACTTTTTATTATACATATCAAATATCAAATTTGAATGATTACATGTTGTAAAGTACATGAAAAGGCTTCAACCGTCAAATTTTTCGTCTGAAATAGATTTTGGGAAGACTGCCGTAAAACACTTGTATGATTCAATTTCATTTAATGTTATGCTGCCATTATATCTTTTTACGATATCTTTGACTATGGCCAATCCCATACCTATGCCTTTGTTGGCTTTTGTTGAAAACCCGGGTTCAAATATTTTGTCCCTGGAATTTTTGGGAATTGGTATTCCGTTGTCGGAAATTTTGAAAATAAAGCCTTTAATATCTTCACCAAATTCAATTACCAGCCGTTTGTCCGTATTGGATGACTCTTGCAGGGCTTCAGCTGCATTATCGATCAGGTTGCCTAAAACCCTGCATAATTCCCATGATGGCACAGCGATATTATCAAGCCTTGAAGTAATTTCAAGTCTTATTTTTATGCCCAGTTTTTCACAGTGAAGGATTTTTGCAGAAAG
The DNA here is from genome assembly GCA_012839865.1 of Clostridiaceae bacterium. Taxonomy (GTDB): domain Bacteria; phylum Bacillota; class Clostridia; order CAYPLH01; family DUMO01; genus DUMO01. The sequence continues at coordinate 45,025 of DUMO01000055.1, read as the reverse complement.
CAAGGCATTTACTGCAGGGATAGCTGTCTTTAACACGCTGTTTATTTTTTGAATATCAGTATATACTTTTTCAATATATTCCTTGACATGGTCATATTCTTCAACTTCAATAAGCCCGTAAACCACCTGCAGGTGATTCAAAAAGTCATGACGTTGAGCCCGTAGTGTATTATTGAGGTTTTCCACCTGCATGAGGGAGTTTGTTAGAGTCTCAGCTTTTGTATCAATCTGCAAAATGTCAGACCGTTCCCTCAAAATCAGATAGCAATCAAAACACAAGGAAATAAAAATAACTGCCAGAAATATGCTTAATTGCACAAGGGGTATTGAATGTTGAGTAAAGTAATATGAAGCAAGTATGCCAATCAGGCTTACAAGCTGAATTATATTCAGACTTATAACTGTTTTTGCCGTTTTATTGACGTTTAGCTTTCTTTTCATTTTCAATACCGTTTTTCTTAATTGTCTTCCTATTATGTATTATATTTCATATTTGCTTTATTTCAAAGTGAAAATTGGGAAACACGATAGTTATTGTTCTTAAAAAAACGACAGAAATGCCGAATATGCAACTGCAATCCTAAAATAATCAATGTTATCAAGTTTAGTAATTGAAGCTATCTGTTATTATATAGTATAATCATTATAATCATAGAAGTTTGCATAAAACTACAAAAATCTACAATTTGTTGACTTTGCAAAACAAGTAAGTAATTGTATGCCTTGCTATGAGTGTATATCCGGTTTTGTCCTGTTAATTTTAATAAACACTGATTACTTATATTAAAGCTGAATGGAGGATTTTTTTGTGGCTAATTATAAAATGGATGCTAGCCGGCTGCAGAAAATAATCGATAAGACAATCGATGCTATAACCAGGAGTAAAAATGAAATAATCGATATTGCCGAAAATGCAAGGCGAGAGTGCAAAATGCTTGAAAACGAGCTTGACCAGTTGAAATCCCAGGTTGCACAACTTATCGTTGAAGTTGATGTTTTAAACGAGAAACTAAAGAAAAGCCAAAAGCATTTAATGTACGTTAACAAAAATTATGATCAATTTTCGCAGGAAGAATACAGGCTGGCTTATGAAGAAGCAGACCAGATAAGAATCCAACTGGCCGTAAAAAGGGAGCAGGAGTTGCACTTTATTAAAAGAAGGAATGAGTTGGAAATAAGAATCAGGGAATCACAAAAAACTGTTGAGAAGGCTGAAAACCTAATAACAAATATCAGTGCCGCTTTAGGGTACCTTACAGGAGATCTTCAGGAAATAAGCCTGCAATTGGAAGACATGCAGCAAAGGCAGCTTTTAGGTCTGCGTATTATAAAAGCCCAGGAAGAGGAAAGACAGCGTGTCGCCCGGGAAATTCATGACGGACCGGCCCAGTCCATGTCCAATATTGTCCTGAAAGCTGAACTCTGTGAAAGATTGATAGATATTGACATCAATAAAACAAAAGAGGAACTCAAAAACCTGAAAGAAATTGTCAGAACAAGTTTAAAGGATGTCAGAAGCATAATTTATGATTTAAGACCGATGTCCCTGGACGACCTCGGACTGATCCCGACAATTCAAAGATGCATTTCCACCTTTGAGGAGGACACCGGCATAAAAGTTGATTTTAAAACCACCGGAAACAGTGAAGACCTTAGCTCTGCGATATCTTTAACGGTTTACAGGATTGTTCAGGAAGCCATCAACAATGTCAAGAAGCACGCTAAAGCCGATAAAATAATTATCAAGCTAAGTTTTTTGGAAAAAGAGCTTAAGCTTGAGATAAGCGACGATGGAAAAGGATTTTGTGTGGATGAACTGAACAGACAGCGGGAGGATATAAACGGTGGATTCGGGATAATGAGCATGAGGGAAAGAACTGAATTGCTAAATGGAATATTCGAGCTAAAATCCAGAGTCGGAATAGGTACTCGAATCACTATCAAAATTCCATTAATAAGGGATGAGGTGTAAAGGATGAAAAAAATCAGGATATTGATTGCTGATGACCATTCAATGGTAAGACAGGGGTTCAAGCAGATTTTGGAACTTGAAGAGGATATGGTTGTGATTGCCCAGGCATCTGATGGGGAGGAGGCCATAAGGCTTTCAAAGGAAACAAAGCCGGATGTCATACTTATGGATATAAACATGCCAGGTATGAACGGAATGCAGGCGATAAAAGAGTTGAGCAGTGAAAAATACAAGTATAAGATAATAGTTGTGACAATTCACCAGGATAAAGCATATCTTTTTAAAGCTCTCCAGCTTGGCGCAGCAGGATTTGTGCAGAAGGATGCAGACGCCTCTGTGCTCATTGATGCAATCAGAAAAGTATATAATGGCGAATCATATGTGCAGCCGAACCTGACAAACGATTTGGTCAAAGAATTCAGCAGAATAACATCCTATGAAACTGTTAAACAGAACGACAACGGATTAACTCAAAGAGAATTGGAGGTTCTTGAACTGATAGCAGAGGGCATGCTTAACAAGGAAATAGCAAGGACCCTTTACATAAGCGAAAAAACAGTTAAAAACCATGTCTCAAACATATTCAAAAAGCTGAAAGTTGCAGACCGGACACAAGCGGCAATTTATGCTTTTAAAAATAATATCAAGATATGAAAACGGATAAAGTATTAATTCACCCTGTAATGCTATGTGGCTGAATGCCAAGCATTACAGGGTGATGGAAATCTTGAAAAGCAGCTAAAAAGCAGTTAAGATTTGCATTTAATCAATATATCATCGAGGTCCCCTTCATTTTCAGGTGCATTGATATTGTTGAACAAACACCATGTTTCTTCATGTATTACGCACTCTTCCGGCTGCAAAACTTTAAGCGGACTCAAACTTTCAATTTCCATCATGAAATCACATGAATATGCTTCAAATGAACACCCGAAATCAGGATACTTTTCATCTTTGTAATGAGCGAATTTTTTTACAAACAAATGGCTATTATTGTAATAGCAACCAAAACCGTGTTCGTTGGGAATTCCAAGTTTGAAAGGAGAGGCAGCCACGGGGTCTTGAATTAAGGTAATATACTTGTCGCCCCAGTAAACTCTTTTATCGTTCATTTTAGCATAAGGCCATAATGTTACCAGGCGGTATCGTTTCCGCCTGTCTTGCCAAGTTGGTCCTTTACTTCACAAAACTCATTCCTGTCGCCGGAAAAACCAAAACGTATAATTCTGGGACCTACGGTGGTAGTTGCAACAAGGTCAACAATTCCGTTTGAAATTTCCAGACAATCCTTCCATCCCTGGTATTCTTTTTTTGTGAATTTAATATCCTTCGTGCTATCACATCCTCACCTTATTTTTATTTCGTGAATACTGCATAAAAAATATATATAAACTCTGTTGCCAACTGTTTATCAAGTTCGTAGTTTACAGTTTACATATAATATTGTCTAAAAAACCTCGTACAATTGCCGGTAGGATTGGTTGTGTTCATTATTGCATTATTATTTGACTTCTACGGTCCACCCGAGTTTGTCTTCCAGCTTGCCAAACTGAATGCCTGTTAAGTTGTCATAGAGCCTTTGGGATAATGCTCCAATTTTATTGTCATTAATAATCATGTTTCTGCCATCCCAGTTCAGCTCACCGATAGGTGAAATTACTGCTGCGGTGCCGGTTCCAAAGGCTTCCTCCAACAGTCCTCCATTATATGCATTATAAATTTCATCAATTGAGATTCTTCTCTCGGTGGTTTTTACACCCCAGCTTTTCAGCAATTCAATGACCGACATTCTTGTTATTCCGGGGAGAATGCTGCCCGTAAGCTCAGGAGTTATTACTTCTCCGTTGATTTTAAAAAATACATTCATTGCCCCTACTTCTTCAATGTATTTTCTTTCTATACCGTCAAGCCACAGAACCTGCACATATCCTTTTTCGTATGCTTCCATTTGAGACTTGAGGCTGGCTGCATAATTGCCTATAGTCTTAACGTGGCCGGTACCGCCTTTTACAGTACGAACATATTTATTCTCAACATAAATGTTAACCGGATTTATACCTTGTGGATAATAAGCACCGGAAGGCGACAATATTATTATGAATTTATAAGTAGTTGAAGGTCTTACGCCAAGATACGGGTCAGTGGCGATGACGAAAGGTCTAATATACAGAGAGGCTCCTTCACTGGCAGGTATCCATTCTTTTTCAAGAGATACAAGAGTCTTGAGGGCTTCCAGTGCAAATTCGGTATCAATAGTCGGAATACAAAGTCTCTCATTGGATGCATTAAGTCTTTCCATGTTTTTTTCAGGTCTGAACAAAAGTATTCTTCCATCCGGCGCCTTGTACGCCTTCAAGCCTTCAAAAACGGCCTGCCCATAGTGAAGCACCATTGAAGCAGGGCTCATTTCCAGAGGGGCGTATGGAATTATTCTGGGATCATACCAGCCTTTATCTTTAGAATAATCCATAACAAACATATGGTCGGTAAAATATTTGCCAAAGCCCAGATTGTTTTGATCAGGCTTTTGCTTGGGGGTTTTGGTTTTTTCAATTCTAATTGTATCAGACATTTTCAATAGCTCCTTTCAAACTTGTCGGCATTCTGTGAAGTGCAACCTCCTGCTTAGTCTGTCTTTTTCGAAAAAATAGTATAATCAAAGTGAAATTTTTACAAAACAAACTATTACAAAGAACAAGTCGCAGCAGTCTTGCCATTTATTAAAAAAATAATTGTTATCTTTGTTTTATCACTGCAAAGCCTTGAAGTATGATATTTTTTTAATTATAGTATAAACAGGAAATTCAATCAAGCAAAAATTTTTGTTCACATGGCAGGGAAATATCTTTGGTGTATTTAAAAAAGTGCAGGTTTATTGACTGCTAAGACCATTTATTGCAGACAATTATAAAGACAAGACAATTAAGTTTTTTTCGAGGTGAAACTTTATGAATGGTATTCTTAAAAAAATAGATGATGCAGCAAAATGCATTGAAGAAAAATTTGGGAGTGGATTCAATGTTGCAGTAATACTTGGTTCAGGTCTGGGTAAGCTTATGGATGAAGCTCAAGACCTTAAACTGCTGGATTACAGTGACATACCCGGCTTCCCGATGACTACGGCAAAAGGACACGCGGGACAAATGATTACCGGAAAATTAGGCGGGCGGAGAATTCTAGCAATGAAGGGCAGGTTCCATTATTATGAGGGACATGACATATCGGATGTCATTTTACCGGTTCGGGTGTTTAGAAAGCTTGGTATTGACACATTGATAGCAACCAATGCAGCTGGAGGCATCAATAAAACTTTTAGAGCAGGAGATTTAATGGTTATCAGGGACCATATAAGTTTCTTTGCTCCTTCACCTTTGAGGGGTGCAAACCTTGACGAGCTTGGTCAAAGATTTCCCGACATGACGGAAGCATATAGCAAAAGACTCATTCAGCTTGCTTTGCAGTCGGCAAGGGATCTGGAAATTCAGGTGAGGGAGGGGGTATATGCTTTTTTAAAGGGGCCCATGTATGAAACGCCTGCGGAAATCAAGGCTCTGGGCATCATGGGGGCTGATGCGGTTGGTATGTCAACAGTGCCGGAAGTAATAACTGCCCGGCATATGGGTATGGAGGTACTGGGAATATCCTGCATTACAAACATGGCTGCAGGTATATCCGAAGAACCTTTGAACCATGAGGAGGTTCTCACCGCTGCAAGAAGAACTGAAAAAGATTTTTCAAGGCTTATTGCGGAAATAATAAGGCGGATTGAATGAATAAGCTGTAGGAATAAAACAAAAATTAATAATTATTGAAGAAAAAGAAATGTGTGCATAAAATACCGTTGATAAATGAATTTGTGCAGAGCATAACAAGATAAAAAAATGTGTGCTGTACGCACTAAGATGAGGGAATGTGTGCAAAATGGTAACAAGTGGCTTTGTTTTAATAGAAAACCAGGTGAGATGAAGGCAAAAATGCGTGAAAAAAACAGGATGTTTTTTTAGCTTTTTTCAAGCCACGGAAGGCGAGTAAAAAACGGTAGCATTTTTGCCTTCAGCGAACCGCCGGTTTTCTCAAAATAAGAGCATTGTTACGTTTTGCACACATTCCCTTATATAATTATTTTTCTGCACGTATTCCTTTTTTAGCCAGTCTGGTAAGTTATAACAGCTACGTTTACTAAAATCAATCACTTTGCAATCTTCAGCAGTATTTTGCTGCTGCGTTCGATAAAAGCGGTCATTTCATCAGGTTCAAGCTGCTTGTTTCCCATTATTGCAAGATCATAAATATGCCTGCATATAAGTGATACATCTTCTTTGCGGTCATTATCATCTTTCAGTTCCATAAGGGACTTGATTATTTCATTGCTTGCGTTCAGCACAAGTGTTTTATCTTCAGGGAACGCATCGTCCATGCCAAGACCCCCATACATTCTGGACATTTCCCGGATCCTTCTTGATTGCTCGGATAAGAGAATTATTCCGGGAACTGCAGGAGATTTCAGGGTTTCAACCTGAACCTTGAGTTTTTCATCCCCAATGGTATCACGGAAGAGTTTCTCGAGATCTTTCTGCATTTTTTTCACAGTATCATTATCTGATTTTTCTTTAAGGCTTTCAGATAAATTTGAATCAACTCTGTAAAACTTGATATTTTTCTCATTAAACTCCAAAAACTGAATAAAGCTGCTGTCTATAATAAATGATGTAAGTATAATCGCTTCCATGTCCTGCTCTTTGAACATTTTGATGTATTGGGCCTGCTGTTTTTCATCAGTGACATAAAAAACAGTATTCTCATGCTTTGATTTATTTCTTTCCAGGTACTCCTCCAGAGTTACATAATCATCACTGGTGGTTTTGTATACAATCAAGCCTTTGACTTTTTCAAAAAACTTTGGTTCCTTCATGCAACCATACTTGACGAAAGGATGGATGTCATTCCAATACTTGTTGTACGTTTCCCTTTCATTATTAAACAGGGAAGAAAGCTTGTCAGCAACTTTTTTTGTTATATGGCCCGAAATGCTTGCCACACTTTTATCGTTCTGAAGGAAGCTTCTTGATACATTCAAGGGCAAATCAGGACAATCGATTGTTCCCTTTAACAGAAGAAGGAATTCAGGTATTATCTCTTTAATGTTGTCTGCAACAAAAACCTGATTATAGTATAGTTTGATTTGCCCCTCCATCATTTCAAGCTCGTTTCTCAATTTTGGGAAATACAAAATTCCTTTCAGCCTGAAGGGATAGTCAACATTAAGATGTATCCAGAATAATGGATCATTAAAATCCAAAAATACTTTTCTGTAAAATTCCTTATACTCCTCATCTGTGCAATCTTTTGGATCTTTGAGCCATAAAGGTTTTGTATCATTGAGGGGCTCAGGCTTTTTATCTTTTTTGCCGCTGTCCGGTTCTTCATCAATAGTTTCAAGGTATATCCCGTAGGGCAGGAAAAAACAATACTTTCTTATAAGCTCTCTCATTTTGTATTCATCAAGAAGGTCATGGCAATCCTCGGACAAATAGAGTGTTACCCTGGTACCCCTTGTGCTGTAATTTGATTCCTCCATTTCAAAATTCTCATCCCCGGTGCTGACCCATCTTACAGCTTGTGATCCGGGCAAATAGGAGAGAGTATCTATCTGAACCTTTGATGCAACCATGAAAGCTGAATAGAATCCAAGACCAAAATGTCCTATGATCTGGTTTTCGTCGGCTTTATCCTTATACTTTTCAATAAAATCCCTGACACCGGAAAAAGCAATCTGGTTAATGTATTTTTTCACTTCATCACCGGTCATCCCAATTCCATTATCTATGAATGCCAAAGTCTTTTCTTTTTTGTTTATAACAACATTAATCTGAAAATCGGTACCATCATCAAATTGAGCTTCCCCTAAAGCTTTTAAGCGTTTCAACTTGCTGATGGCATCACTGCAGTTTGAAATGAGTTCCCGGACAAAGATTTCCTTTTCCGAATACAACCAACGTTTAATAATTGGCAATATGTTTTCTGTATTTATTGAAATAGTACCTGTTTCTTTAGGCATAAAAAACCTCCTATCATTAATGATAAAAGTTTTTACTCACTATAATATCATACATTCAAAATGCAAAAAGTCAATAAACAAGATATCAATGGGTTCACATCGTGAACAATTCAGAAACAAGTTTATGACAAGCAAAATAAATATCAAATGATATGGGTTAAATGCTCATAGAATAAACAAAAATGAATCAGACAATTTCAGTTCCAGTTAATAGTTTATTTTCTTCAAATAATTCTTCATTCCCGATCAGCAACATATATTTATCAATTAAATCTTCTGCAATTTCCTTTTCGTTATTAACTAAACTTTCAAAATTATCAAGCAAAAATTTCACTTTTTTCATAGAATTTGCTTTAAGCTCTTGTAAATCAATTTCTTTTTTTTCATAGAGATTTAATAAAAGCTTAAGCATTCTACAGCAACAAGCTGCCAAAGTGTCAATTTTATTCATACTTGCCTCCTCAAATATATAAAGCAAGATAAATTATAACAAAAAAAACATGTATACACAATATTATTGCCCATAATAATTTTGAGGATGCGAGTATTTCTCGCTGCTGTTAATGGAAAAATTCAAAAAGGATATTAACAGCAGCGAGATAATTACCATTACATAGTATTTTTTTTAGATATGTTACTTTTTGTCCTTGTCCCTTATTTCAACCCGGCGTATTTTGCCGCTGATGGTTTTTGGCAACTCATCCATAAATTCTATTATGCGAGGATACTTATATGGAGCAGTAACTTTTTTTACATGGTTCTGAAGCTCAACAACAAGTTCATCGGACGGAGTATATCCTTTTGCCAAAACTACGGTGGCTTTTACAATCTGTCCTCTTATAGGGTCGGGGACAGCTGTTATTGCGCATTCAAGCACTGCCGGGTGTTCAATGAGGGCACTCTCAACTTCAAAGGGACCAATACGGTATCCTGAACTCTTTATAATGTCGTCGGCTCTTCCAACGAACCAGAAATAGCCGTCTTCATCCCGCCAGGCCATGTCTCCTGTATAATATATGTTGTTGTTCCAAACCTTTTCGGTCAGCTCTTTATCCTTATGGTAACCGGCAAACATTCCAACCGGCTTTTTGTCATGCGTGCGTATTATTATTTGGCCTTCTTCTCCGGGATCACATGAATTTCCGTCCTCATCCACAATGTCTATATCGTATCCGGGGGAAGGTTTTCCCATTGAACCAGGTTTTGGCTCAATCCACGGGTATGTGGCAATACAGCAGGTTAATTCTGTCTGCCCATAACCTTCATAAAGCTTCAATCCTGTAGCATTGAGAAACTGGTAATAAACTTCAGGATTAAGGGGTTCACCTGCTATTACGCAGTGTGTGAGGCTGCTTAAATCATATTTTGACAAGTCTTCTTTTATCAAGTACCTGTAAACTGTGGGAGGAGCACAAAAAGTAGTGATTTTATGCTTTGATATGACTTCCAGGAACTTCTTGGGTACAAATTTATCATAATCATACACAAATACTGCGCTTCCGGAAAGCCACTGCCCGTAAATTTTGCCCCAAACAGCCTTTGCCCAGCCGGTATCGGCAACAGTAAGGTGAAGGCCGTTATCTCTTACATTTTGCCAATATTTTGCAGTCAAAATATGCCCAAGGGGATAGCTGAAATCATGCTGCACCATTTTAGGCATGCCGGTAGTACCGGATGTAAAGTAAATAAGTGAAATATCCGTGTTCAAAGTTTCGTTTTCACAAGTTTTGATAAAATCCTCAGATGCTTTTTCAAGCTCCGCATCAAAATTTATCCAGCCTTTTCTTTCACCGCCCACAACTGCCTTCAGTGACAGTGTTGGTGATGAAGCTTCACTATCTTCAATATGCCTGATTACTTCATCTTCGCATACACTGACAATCATTTTAATGTTTGCAGCATTGTTCCTGTAGATTATATCTTTGGCAGTCAAAAGGTGTGTAGCAGGAATAGTGACAGCTCCAAGCTTATGCAGAGCCAGCAGGCAGAACCAGAACTCATATCTCCTTTTTAAAATGAGCATTACCCTGTCATCCTTTTTTATACCCAGGGATTTAAAAAAGTTGGCAGCCTTGTCGCTGTATTTCTTCATCTGGCCAAAAGTAAAAGTCTTTTCTTTGCCCTGGTCGTTGCACCACACCATTGCAATTTTCTCAGGGGTCTCAACGGCTATTTTGTCGGTAACATCATAAGCAAAGTTGAACTTTTCAGGAACATTTATTTTAAAGTTTTTGTAAAAATCTTCATATGATTCAAATTTAGTTTTTGACAAGTATTTCTCAATCATTTTGTTTCCTCCGGCAATGTATGTAAATTAGTATGGTTTCTCTGGAATAATCACTCTGTGATTATTGCTAAAAACTTGCAAGGCTTATTGTCTAAAGCCTTCATGGCATGATCCGCTCCCGAATCAAAATACAGCGAATCTCCTTCATTAAGTATGATTTCATATCCGTTAATGAAAACTTTCATCCGTCCTTCGATTACATAATTGTATTCCTGACCGGGATGGGAGTTGTATTCTATAGGTGCGTTTTCAGGAGTGGGAGGGACTTCCACCAAAAAAGGCTCAGCTTTTTTATTCTTGTATTTATAGGCCAGACTCATGTATTTATACTGTTCTCTTCTGTTTACACCTTTGCCTTTGCCTTTTCTCACTACTGAATAACGATGAAGCCGTGGTTCTTCACCGGTTAAAAGGACAGTAAGCTCCACATTGAGAACATGAGCAATTTTAAAAAGATAACTGGCTGGAATATCAACCTTGCCTTCTTCGAAAGCGTCATATTCCACTTGAGACAATTCAAGCTTTTGAGCCATTTGCTCCTTTGAAAAACCTGAAATTATTCTAAGTTCTTTTATTCTGGATGCCACTTGCATAATTTCATCCACAAAAATCACCCTTTGCTTTTAAATTTATTTTAAACACATTTCAGTTCATAAGTTTTTGATCGACAGGCGTTTATAATACATCATATAATAACATAATAAAAATTAATAGTAAACAATTAGCTTTGCGGGTTTGAAAAAGGGATGTCCCTGAGTTCGCCATTCATTAGTTGCAGTTAAGAATCTATTGATATTGACAAAAATGAATGGTAAAATCTATAATTGTAAATGATAATAATTTTCAATTAAATGTGCATAAGAGTATGCGCTACAGGAGAGCATATGGAAATTAACAATGTTCTGTTGGCATTTGGTTTGACAATATTTGCAGGTCTATCCACCGGTATAGGCAGTCTCTTTACTTTTTTCTACAGGAAAACCAATACAAAGCTTTTATCTGTTGCTTTAGGTTTTTCTGCCGGGGTTATGATATATATTTCATTTGTAGAAATACTTCAGGAGGCAAGAGTTGATTTAGTAAGGGAACTTGGGGCAAAGGTCGGTCCCTGGGCTGCAGCGGCTGCTTTTTTTGCGGGCATATTCATTATTGCACTTATTGACAAGCTGATACCTTCTTTTGAAAATCCCCATGAATCAAAGCTGATAGAAGCCATGGGCCAATGTCATGGAGATAAAAAAAAGGTGAGGCTGCTAAGAACGGGATTGCTTTCAACCATTGCAATAACTGTGCACAATTTTCCGGAAGGGATAGCCACTTTTGCTTCAACAATACAGAGTCCATCCCTGGGAGTTGTCATTGCAATTGCAGTTGCCATTCACAACATTCCTGAAGGGATTACTGTCTCAGTTCCAATTTTCTGTGCCACAGGAAACCGGAAAAAAGCCTTTATTTATTCTTTTTTGTCAGGTTTATCAGAGCCACTGGGAGCCCTGATAGGCTATCTTATTTTGTTGCCGTTCCTTAATGATACGATATTTGGCATTCTTTTTGCGGCTGTGGCTGGAATAATGGTGTTCATTTCCCTTGACGAGCTTCTGCCTACAGCCAGGGAATATGGCGAGCATCATCACTCCATATACGGGCTTATCGCAGGAATGGCGGTCATGGAAGTGAGTCTTCGGTTTTTGGCATAGCCGTTGCTTTGAAGACCGCTGAAAACCTATAGGATACCATGAATTCAACGTTGCAATTTGAATTGACATGAAAACTTATTTAAATTATAATAAGTAAGTCAAAAGTGCTTTAACAATACGAGAATAATTTTCATGCTGGCATAGCTCAGCAGGTAGAGCAGCTGATTCGTAATCAGCAGGTCGGGTGTTCGAGCCACCTTGCCAGCTCCAGAGTTAATCCTTGGAATGTATTTAGTTCCAAGGATATTTTATTTTTATTATACTTTCGCTCCGATTTTGATGAATTACGTGCTTGAAAACTGAAACCGGCGGTTCATGAGTTTAAACTGATTTAAATATTGCATGGAAAATAATATGAGTATACAATTAAATTAATGTAAGGGGGGCTGTTTTTGAGAAAAGTTGAATTCATACCCGGGATACTTTTTGTAGTTGTTGCCATAGTTTTTTTTCTTGAAGGAAAAACCTCGTCCGGCGTTGTATATCTTATTGGTGCATTCATATTGCTGACATATCATTTATGCAAATACTTCAAAAAGAAGAAAAACAGCTGACATGTACTTTCAAACAAAATTGTTGGTAAGTTATCTATTACAGTACTGTCAAAAAATTGCTTGAACTTTTATATAAAAGTGGATATAATAATAAAAAAAATATCCGGCGATGACAGGAAGAGTAGTTTAGATTCAGTGTTACAGAGAGATAGCGTAAGGTGAGAGGCTATTACATTTGATCTAATATGAAGAACATCCTTGAGCTTTTGACCGAAAATGCCCTGTGCATTAGTAGACTCAAACGCATCCGAGCGTTAAAGCGGCAAATACATGTTAGTGTATTTTGAGGGAGCTAATTTTAATTAGCTAATTAGGGTGGCACCGCGAAATCAACTCTTTCGTCCCTTGGGGGATGTAAGAGTTTTTTTATTATATAATCAAACAAAAATTTTTCAAGCTCAAAAATACATATAAAACAAATTTAGAAAGGAGTTAATGATGGAAAGAGTAAACAAATACCGCACCCATAATTGCAGTGAAATAAGGGAAAGTATTATTGGAACCAGGGTTACAGTATCAGGCTGGTATGAAAATATTAGAGATCATGGAGGTGTCAAGTTTCTTGACCTTAGGGATCATTATGGTATAGTACAGGTAGTAATACATGACGAAAATCTTATAAAAAGCCTGCCAAAGGAAAGTGTAATTACTGTTGAAGGCAAAGTTGTAAAAAGGGATGAAGAAACAATTAACCCCAAAATTGAATCAGGTACGGTTGAAATAGTTTGTGAATCCCTGACTGTGTTGAACAAGGTGAGAACTTCCCTGCCTTTTGAGATAACTTCCTCCAAAAGCGTAAAGGAAGACCTGAGGCTCAAGTACAGATTCCTGGACTTGAGAAACAGCGAAGTTAAGAATAATATTGTTCTGCGGTCCAAGGTAATTTCCTTCATTAGAAAAAAGATGGAGGAAATGGGCTTTCTGGAAATACAAACTCCGATATTGACTTCATCATCACCTGAAGGAGCAAGGGATTATATTATTCCAAGCAGAAAGTACAAGGGGAAATTCTATGCCCTTCCCCAGGCACCACAGATTTTTAAGCAAATTTTGATGGTGTCGGGGTTTGACAGGTACTTTCAGATTGCACCCTGTTTCAGGGATGAGGATGCCAGGGCAGACCGTTCACCGGGAGAGTTTTACCAATTGGATTTTGAAATGTCCTTTGCAGAGCAGGAAGATGTATTATCAGTTGCTGAGGACGTGTTATACGAAACATTTACTAAATTTTCAGACAAGGTTGTATCAAAACCACCATTCCCAAGAATACCCTACAAAGAAGCAATGTTAAAGTATGGCACCGACAAACCGGACCTTCGCAACCCGCTTGAAATAATCGATATCAGCGATATGTTTTTAGATACCGGTTTTGCTCCTTTCAGAAAAAAGACGGTAAGGGCGATCAATGTGCAAAATTGCTCAACACAGCCAAGAAGCTTTTTTGAGAACATGCTGGAATTTGCCCTGGGTATAGGAATGAAAGGTTTGGGTTATATAAAAGTTGATGAAGAAATGAAATTTTTTGGCCCGATAGACAAGTTTTTATCCGATGAAGACAGGAAAGAGCTTATAAATCGTGTGAACCTCAAGCCTGGCTGTGTTTTGTTCTTTATAGCGGATACGAAGGAATTTGCACCGAAGCTGGCGGGACAAATCAGAACCGAGCTTGCAAGGAGACTGGGGCTGATAGATGAAAACAGGTTTGAATTTTGCTTTATTGTTGATTTCCCAATGTATGAAATTGATGAAGAAACAGGTGCAATTGCATTTACCCATAATCCTTTTTCAATGCCCCAGGGTGGCCTGGATGCACTTTTGAACAAAGATCCTCTTGAAATTGTTGCCCATCAATATGATGTGGTTTGCAACGGGGTTGAGCTTTCTTCAGGTGCTGTGAGAAACCATGATATTGATATTATGGTGAAGGCCTTTGAACTGGCCGGTTACACCGAGGAGGACCTTAAAAACAAGTTTTGCGCATTGTATAACGCCTTTAAATTCGGTGCGCCACCCCACGCAGGTATGGCACCGGGCATTGACAGGATAATAATGCTTTTGACAGGTGAGGAAAATATCCGGGAAGTTATTGCATTCCCAATGAACAACAATGCCCAGGACCTGATGACAAATGCACCTTGCGAGGTAACTGAAAAGCAGCTTAGGGAAGTTCATATCAAGATCAGGTAGCACGTGTCAATAGCATAAAGATATATAAATCAGAAGAACTGGTTTGATTTTTTAACCAGGAATATAATAAATAAGGCTTGTGAACAAATACTTTTGAAAACCTGATATAAATATGTTAAACCGGAAGCAGATAAATTAATTTATTTTAATAATTCTGAAAAAGCAAAAGATGCAAGGAGTTGATGAAATGTTTACGAAGGAAGATCTATTGAGAGTCGCAAAGCTTGCCATGATTTATATTGAAGACGATGAACTTGAGTCATATGCCATGGATGTGAACAAGCTGGTTGAATTTGCCGACAAGATTAAAAATGTACCGGAAGATGGGCTGGAAGACTTTGATGACATAAATGATATAGTAAATTCTTTCAACGAGGATGAAGTTGCAGAATCCACAGACAGGGAATTAATACTAAGAGAGAGGGATGGCGGCGAAGACGGATATTTTGTTATCAGAAAGAGAGTCGCCAAATAGGAGGTACTATGAAAAGTTTAAGTAAAATTAGGTATTTGAATGGCCTTTTAAAAGCAAAAGAAATATCCTGCGTTGAGTTGACCAAAAGGTACCTTGACGAAATAGAAAAAGTGAACAGCAAGCTTAACGCCTATGTCCGTATTACTCCTGATGAAGCACTGCTTACAGCAAAAAAGGTTGATGTGAAAATAAAAAGGGGTGAGGAATTAATGCCCCTTGAGGGAATACCAATGACCTTAAAGGACAATATATCGACTAAAGACATTGAAACTACATGCTGTTCCAAAGCTTTGACAGGATATGTCCCCTTTTTTGATGCAACGGTTTGGGAGCTTCTCCATAGCCAAAACGCTGTTTTACTTGGCAAAACCAATATGGATGAGTTTGCAATGGGTTCAACCTGTAAAACATCATATTTCGGAGGGGCATTGAACCCCCTTGATACAACAAGAGTTTCAGGAGGAAGTTCCGGAGGGGTTGCTTCAGCGGTAGGAGGAAATATTGCCGTTTACGGCCTTGGTTCTGATACCGGAGGCTCTATCAGACAGCCTGCAAGCTTTTGCGGTTTGGTAGGGTTGAAACCAACCTATGGCTCTGTGTCAAGGTATGGCATTGTAGCATGTGCTTCAAGTCTTGACCAGGCAGGCCCCATAACATCCTGTGTGGAAGATGCAGCCATAGTGTATGACGCTATTGCTGTATATGACAAAAAGGATGCAACTTCACAGGGAAAAAGATGCAAAGCGGCACCTAATCTGGAAAACAGTATAAAGGGTATGAAGATTGGCTTGTTGAAGGAATTGTCAGACAGTGCAAATGAAGAAGTAAGAGAATGTGTCAGAAAGGCTGCGGCACTGTTCAGCAAGCTGGGCGCTGAAATTGTAGACATTGAAATTCCGGTACTGGAATATACGTTGCCTGTTTATTTTACACTGGCTTATGCCGAGTTTTCATCAAACATGGGACGCTATGACGGCATAGGATATGGTTATAGAACACCATACTACAATGATGTAAACGATATGATCTGCAAAACCAGGACCGAGGGTTTCGGCAGGGAAGTAAAGAAACGAATATTGTTCGGAACATATGTTTTGACTAAGGGTTGCTATGATATATATTTCAAAAAAGCATGGAAACTGAGGGGTGCAATTGTAAAATCATTTAAGGCAGTTTTTTCAGATTGCGATTTGCTGTTGACTCCAACAGTTCCGACTACAGCCTTTAAATTCAACAATGATGCATCTGAAAATAAAGATGAATATATTTCCAACATCTGCACGGCGCCTGCAAATCTGGCGGGTCTTCCTGCAGTTACCGTACCATGCGGATTTGACAGCAGGGGATTGCCTGTAGGAATGCAAATTATCGGTGACAAATTTAACGATGCCAGGGTATTGAATGCTGCATACCAATTTGAAAAACAAACTTGCGACAAAATTTATAAAAAAACGGAAACAGGGGTGATTTTATGAGTTGGGAAATGGTTGCCGGGTTTGAAACACATATTGAACTATCTACAAAAACAAAAATATTCTGCCAGTGCTCTACAGAGTTCGGAGCTGAACCAAACACCCTTTGCTGTCCTGTTTGCCTGGGGCTGCCGGGAGCGCTGCCAAAGCTGAACAGAAACGTTGTTAATTTTGCCATTAAAGCCGGCCTGGCTACAAATTGCAAAATTAGAAAGACTACAAAAATGGATCGAAAGAACTACGTTTATCCTGATTTGCCAAAAGCATACCAGATATCCCAGCATGACAAACCTCTATGTGAAAAAGGGTATATCAACCTGACCTCCGGAAAGAGAATAAACATAGCACGCATTCATATTGAAGAAGATGCAAGCAAGCTGGTACACCAAAGAGGTGATACTTATATAGACCATAACAGGGGAGGAACACCACTTATTGAAATAGTAACCGCGCCGGATATAAGAAGCGTGGAAGAAGCCGTGGAATACCTGGAGCAGCTCAGGTTGATTATGAAGTACATCGGTGTTTCTGATGTGAAAATGCAGGAGGGGTCCCTGCGGTGTGACGTAAATATTTCCGTCCGCAAAAAAGGAGAGGAAAAATTCGGAACCAGGGTGGAAATCAAAAACATGAACTCAATAAATTTCATTTCAAAGGCAATGGAGTATGAGTTTAACCGGCAGGTAGAAATCCTTGAGAACGGCGGAAAACTGGAGCAGGAAACCAGAAGGTACAACAGCGACCTTAACATTACCGAAAGCATGCGTGAAAAGGAAGATGCCGAGGACTACAGGTATTTCAGAGACCCTGATCTGGTGACTATTTATACCACAGATGAAGAAATTGAAAAAATAAGGAACGAATTGCCCGAGTTGCCTTATGAAAAGTTCAATAAGTTTACTTCGGTCTATGGATTGCCTGTTTCAGATGCAGAATTATTGGTAAAATATAAGAAGATAGCAGAATTTTTTGAAAATGCATGCTGTGGCTCAAAGAATTACAAAGCAATTGCAAACTATATTTTGGGGCCGATATTCAGGCGCTTGCCAACAGATGATGAGAAAGAGAAAGCAGCAATTTCCATTCCTCCCGAGTACTTGAGGGAATTGGTGGAACTTACGGAAAGTAAAAAAATTAATTCCAACATGGCAAGAAGCACTCTGGAGAGAATGCTGGATACAGGAAAGTCCGTTGGAGAACTGCTCTCAAAAGAGGATATGGCGGGGCTGGACGAAAGCACCCTCAGGGAAATATGCAAAAAAGCGGTTGATTCCAGCAAGCAGGCTGTTGAAGCTTATTTAAGCGGAAAAGAAAAAGCTTTGGGAGCAATTATCGGATATATCATGAAGGAGACAAGAGGAAAAGCTGATGCAGAGCTGGCAGCCAAAATTGTAAAAGAACTAATCGGACAATAACCGGCAATGGTTTGGTATACGGTCAAGAGATATAAAAATGCCCGAACTACTTTAATTTGCAGGCATTAAAGCTCAACTTAGTGACTTTTCAAAAAGAAGGCAATAAACACCAACTGCTTTTATCTGCTATGTAACCTGAAAGAAGGCAACAATGTGCGATTGATTTCATCTTTTACAAATAAGGTTTTTCGCACAACAGCATGACTATAATAATGGAAGTACCGTCAAAGGAGCGATCATTCAATGAAGAAAGAAAAGCTGGATATAAAAGGTATGACTTGTGCCTCTTGTGCAAGGTCAATAGAGAAAAGTGTCGGTAAAATAGACGGAGTTTCCTCGGCGGTTGTAAATTTTGCCTCTGAGAGACTGACAGTTGAGTTTGATGAAAACAAAACCAATGTCAATACCATAAAAGATGCGGTAATTAAAGCAGGGTACGGCTTAAAGGAAGACCCTTCAGCCGTCAGAGAGCTGACGGTTCCCATTGAAGGCATGACCTGTGCAGCTTGTGCCAAGGCTGTTGAAAGAGCTGTGAAAAAGCTTCCGGGTATCAGCCAGGTCAGTGTCAATCTAGCTACGGAAAAAGCAAAGGTCGAATATATCCCATCGAAAGTAAGGATTTCCGAAATAAAAAGCGCAATTTCCAAAGCCGGATATAAGGCTTTGGAAATTGAAACAACCCAGCAGGTTGACTGGGAAAAGTCCAGACGGGAGAATGAAATAAAAGCTCTCTTTTCGAAATTCGTAGCCTCAGCCATATTTACAATTCCTCTTTTTTATATTGCCATGGGACATATGGTTGGATTGCCTATACCTTCAATAATAAACCCCCACATGCATCCCATGTATTTTGCCCTGACCCAGTTAATATTGGCAATACCGGTATTGGCGGTAGGGTACAGGTTTTATACAGTAGGCTTTCGGCGGTTGATAAAACTGGAACCCAACATGGACTCCCTTATTGCCATAGGTACAGGTGCAGCGTTTGTATACGGTATTTACTCCACCGCAAAGATTGCCGGAGGTGACCTTGAATTTCTGGAAGGACTGTATTTTGAATCTGCAGGTGTAATTATTACCCTGATTCTCCTTGGAAGATATCTTGAAGCTGTATCCAAGGGAAAAACTTCAGAAGCAATTAAAAAGCTCATGGGACTTGCACCGAAAAATGCCACGGTTGTTCATGAAGGAAAGGAAATTGTCATTCCTGTTGAAGAAGTGGAAGTGGGGGATATTTTGCTTGTAAAGCCCGGAGAAAAGATTCCGGTGGATGGCGAAGTAGTGGAAGGAAGAACTTCGGTGGACGAATCCATGCTTACCGGTGAAAGCATTCCTGTGGAGAAGACCGTGGGTAGTTTTGTAACAGGTGCGAGTATAAATAAAAACGGGATGATAAAATTCAAGGCCACAAGAGTCGGGAAAGACACCGCCCTTGCCCGGATAATAAAGCTTGTGGAGGATGCACAAGCCTCAAAAGCACCGATTGCAAAACTGGCAGATATAATTTCAGGATATTTTGTACCGGTTGTAATAATTATTGCTGTTATTGCAGCTGCAGCCTGGGCTCTTTCAGGCATGTCTGCTGTTTTTTCCCTGACCATATTTGTATCGGTGATGGTAATTGCCTGCCCGTGTGCCCTTGGCCTGGCAACTCCTACTGCTATAATGGTCGGAACAGGCAAGGGAGCAGAATACGGCATATTGATCAAAAGCGGTGAAGCCCTGGAGACCGCTCACAGGATAGACACTGTTGTACTTGATAAAACAGGTACCATAACAGAAGGCAAGCCGGTGGTAACTGACATAATTCCAACCAACGGATTTTCGGAGGAAGAGCTTTTAAAGATTGCAGCTTCTGCGGAAAAAGCTTCTGAGCATCCTTTGGGGGAAGCAATTGTGAACATGGCAGAAGAAAAAGGTTTGGACTTTTATAATATTGAAAGTTTTTCGGCAATTCCGGGATATGGAATTGAGGTAAATATAAATGGAAAAAATATTATACTGGGCAACAAAAAGCTAATGGAACGAACAAATATCGAAGTTAACCTTCAAAAGGAATCCGACAATCTGGCAAGGGAAGGGAAAACTCCAATGTTTGTTGCATCAGGCGGCAAGCTGGCAGGAATAATAGCTGTAGCCGATGTTATCAAGAAGGAAAGCAGGAAAGCTGTTGAAGCCCTTCGGAATATGGGTATTGAGATTGTCATGATTACCGGAGATAACAGGATGACTGCAGAAGCTGTAGCAAGGCAGGCAGGTATTGACAGGGTACTTTCTGAAGTTTTGCCGCAGGATAAGGCCACTGAAGTGAAAAAACTTCAGGAAAAAGGGAAAAAAGTCGCAATGGTGGGGGATGGTATAAACGATGCTCCGGCGTTGGCACAGGCGGATATAGGGATTGCCATAGGAAGCGGTACCGATGTTGCCATGGAATCAGCTGATATTGTGTTGATGAGAAGTGAACTTTCAGGTGTCCCGGAAGCAATACGGCTAAGTAAAAGGACCATTAAAAATATTAAGCAAAATTTGTTCTGGGCTTTTGCATACAACACAGCAGGAATTCCAATAGCAGCAGGAGTTCTTCATCTGTTCGGCGGTCCGCTGCTAAACCCAATGATTGCAGCAGGAGCAATGTCCTTAAGCTCTGTTTCTGTTTTAACAAATGCATTAAGGCTTAGAAGGTTTAAGACGGAGTATTGATTCAATTTAGAAGAAGTTGTCCCTGTAAAGCAAGATGCGGGTACATGCATTTTACATTCCGCATTAATCAAAGCCAAAAGAACTGTGGAATTAACCAACTTGTCTTTCCTGACAAGCTTAACCGTATTATTATTTATGAAATCAAGAGGAGGAAGAAATATGAATAAAAAAGTATTTGTTGAAGGTATGTCCTGTTCTCATTGTGTAAGGCATGTGGAAAATGCTTTAAGTGATATTAAAGGAGTTAAGAATGTAAAAGTGGACCTTGCAAAAAAGTTGGCACAGGTTGAAATGGATATTGAAATCAGTGATGATGAAATTAAAGCAGCGGTAGAGGATGCAGGGTATGAGGTTCTTCGCATAGAATAATACGCATAAGAAAGCAGGATGAAACAGCATGTCTTATGAATTTTCAAGAACAGAGCTTTTAATTGGGAAGGATGGGTTGGAAAAACTAAAGAAGAGCAAGGTTGCGATTTTCGGAATAGGCGGGGTGGGTTCCTTTGTTGCAGAGGGCCTTGCCCGGGCCGGTATTGGAAAACTTGTCCTTATTGACAGTGACAATATTTGCATAAGTAATTTAAACAGGCAGATTCATGCAACCCATAAGACTATTGGAATGCCAAAGGTGCAGGTAATGAAGGAAAGGATTGTTGACATCAATCCTGAATCTGAAGTAACCGTGCATCAACTTTTCTACAGCAATGAAACTTGCGGAGAGCTTCTTTGGGATTATGATTATATAGCGGATGCCATTGATTCTGTAAAATCAAAAATTGACTTGATTCTTAACGCAAAACAGCGTGGAATCAGGATCATAAGCAGCATGGGGGCAGGCAACAAGCTTGATCCCACCAGGTTTGAAGTAGCGGATATATATTCCACTCAGGTTTGCCCATTGGCAAAAATCATCAGAAAAGAAATGCGCAAACATGGAATTCCATCCTTGAAAGTTGTTTATTCAAAAGAGCTGCCTATAAAGCAAGTTAATACAGTTTCAGAAGTTACACCACAGGAAGAGTTGTCCAATGTTGAGTCTCCAACCGCAAAAAAACATGTTCCCGGGAGCATATCTTTTGTACCGCCAGTGGCCGGATTGATAATTGCCGGGGAAATTATACGGGACTTATTAAACCTGTAATTTATATCCATAGCCTTCCCTAAAAATTATTTTTTGATATAATGACATTGATTAGAAAAGTCTGGCGCAATGATAATCAATAATAATAATTCATGCTGCCGGCAAAACAGAACGCGACTGGAGGGTGGCAATGAAAAAGTATTACAAAACCATTTTGGTATTTTTGGCTGTGTTTGTGTTGCTTATATCAGGGTGCAAAGACAGGAAGAATGTCAATGAATCAAGCAGCTCTACAAATGGAACAACAAAGACCGGCGAGGTTGCTCCAAGCTTTAATACAGAACCTTCCCCGGAGCCTTCTTCAGAAAACGGAGCAGAAAATCAGGACTCTGAAGAAAACAACCATATTGAGGAAAAGAAACCTGAAAGAATTTCTATAATGGCAGTCGGAGATATAATGTGTCACGAGTCTAATCTTATCGGAGCTTTTGACGAAAAAGAAGGCATATATGATTTCAAAGGATTTTTTGAATATGTCAAACCTTACATCAGCGAGGTGGATTTTGCAATCGCAAACCTTGAAACTACAATCGGAGGGGAGCAGGCTGTTTTCACCGGCTATCCTGAGTTTAACACTCCGGATTCCATGCTTGAGGCTTTAAAGGATGCTGGAGTTGATATACTGCTTACGGCAAACAACCACAGTCTCGACAGGGGAAAGAACGGGCTTGTCCGTACCATAGAAAAAATCAGGGAATATGAAATGCTGCACACAGGGACCTGGACGGAAAAGGGTCAACGTTTCACAACAACTGATGTAAAGGGTTTTAAAATCAGCACACTTGTCTATACTTACGGGCTAAACGGAAACGACTGGAAACTGACCAAGGAAGAACTGTCGTACATGGTAAACCTGATTGACGAGGCTAAGATCAAGGAAGATATATTAAAGTCGAAAGAAATAGGTTCTGATATAACGATTGTTTGCATGCATTGGGGAATTGAATATCAAAGGGAGCCTTCAAAAGAGCAGGTGGAACTGGCCAAAAAAATATTTGAATGGGGTGCGGATGTTGTAATAGGCTTTCATCCCCATGTTATCCAGAGGTCTGAAATTGTTGATGTAAACGGGGAAGACCGATATCTCATTTACTCAATGGGTAATTTTATTTCAAACTTCCGGAGGGAAGACCAGGGAGAGAGAGTCAACAAGGTTTTTACCGAGGACGGTGTTATGGTAAGGCTTGAGTTTGAAAAAAGACCTCCTGAGGATGGGGGAGGGGTTGTTTTAAAGAAAGTTGAACATATTCCAACCTGGGTGGACAAGTTTTATGTGGAGGAAGATTTGCAATACCGGATAATTCCTATTCCGGACGACATTTTGGATGAAGATTTCATAAATGACCGCAACAGGGAAAAGGTTCTGGGTTCTTACAAAAACACCATGGATGTAGTACAGGATTATTTGTTTGAAGAGAAAGCCAATGAAAATTGAAACGTTTTCAGTGAAGTTAGTACCAAAACCCTGCTTTCTTCTCCCAATTGAAAAACATAGTATTTCCACCGGATTTCCTAAAAAATACTTAAATTATAAGCAGTCCTTGCATCAATAAAAATATCGGGAGGGGTTGGAGGATACCATGCTTCTCCCGATATTTTAACCAGGTGTGAATAACCGGTAATTATTGTGATAACAAGTCTGCAAAAAAAAGTGGGGCAAAGATGCCCCTTGAATTTTTAAACTTTACCAACATTACTGCCTAATAAGCCAATTCTTTATTCATTTGTTCCTTTTGTCATCAGGTTTGCCTTTATTGCCTACTGATGGTCAGCAATACATTATTAATAAAATGGCAGGTTAATAGATAATTTACCTGCCTGAATTGAATGCTTTGTAAACCATTTGTTGATGGGCACTGTTTACAGTATTTGAACCATGAGTTTTGCTTCCGAGAAAATGAAGATCAAGCACGCCGTCTACATTATTTCCCTTGACGGAATCAAGATTGGCTCCATAGCCATAATCACCGCTCCTATTGCTTACCATGGCATTTGCGGGTTTGTCATCCCTGCCTGCATGCGGCATCGGAGCGAGGGAGGCAGCTATTCTTCGACCGTTAACTTCTACTATAACCGCTCTTCTGTTCCAATTCCACCAACCTATAATGTTCAATATGGTTTGGGTATCTGAAGCGGTTAATGGTTCAACGTCAGCATGATTATAGCCATAGGTGCGTTTTAAGTAAAATGAATACCCTGTATCCACATCAGTTACCCTGGCAACCGAGCCTATTGAGAATACATATTCTGCATTTCCAAACCAGTTGAGAAGTTCAACCGGATTGCTTTCGCTGCCCCTGGAGACACCTGATGACCTGTTTAAAAGTTGTGAAATCATTCCGGCTGTTTGAGAACCTACAATTCCATCCACAAGCAAATTATTTGACCTTTGAAAATTAATTACTGCATCTTTTGTAATCGATCCGAAATATCCGGTTGGATTGACCGAAAAGTACCCCAGACGTTTAAGATCTTCCTGAAGTTTGTACACATCCGAACTTGTTTGACCGTACTTCAAAAGTGAACTGTAGGCAAAAACAGAATTGACTGGCAGCATAACCGCAAGGAAAACAAAAGCGGTTAACATAATACCCTTAATCTTATGTAACATATAATCCCCCTCTTTTTAGTTTACGAGGTTAGCTGACGGGTTAGGAAAGAGTTAATCCCGCTGCATAAAACAGCTTCACCCCAAAAAAGTATTTTGTCCCCCGTTCTTCAAAATGAAGATTCAACTTCCTTAATAGTTTACAATAATCTGGGATATATGTAAACCAACAAAATGTGTCAATTAGTAATGTTATCCGTATGGATATGCACTTCCAATATTCTTGGCTGTATTTCAGATAATTGTTCTAAAATTGAGTTGAAAGAAACCATATCTTCAGATAAGCTCAGAAAAACTTGTCTGTCTGAAATACACATTACGGACCGCTCAGAAAAGAAAAAATTATAATTCATATTACAAATGACACTGGAAATTATATTGATTTGAATTATTGCATATGATAATATGATTAATCTGGAAATATTTTTTAGTTATAAATAATAAAACAAGAGGGATGGTTTGATGCCTAAAGTTGTATTGACCGGAGGGGGAACAGCCGGTCATGTAACGCCAAATTTGGCATTATTGCCGGAGCTTTATAAAAGAGGTTTTGAGGTTTTTTACATAGGTTCAAAAAACGGGATGGAGGTTGACCTGGTCAGGGAAACAGGTTTGCCATATTTTTCCGTATCAGCTGGAAAACTTAGAAGATACTTCGATATAAAGAACATTTCTGACACTGGACGCATCCTGAAAGGATTTTTACAATCGATTAAGATTCTTAAAAAAATAAAGCCCGATGTGGTATTCAGCAAGGGTGGGTTTGTAACTTCACCTGTTGTATGGGCTTCATGGCTTCTAAAGATACCTATTGTGCTTCATGAGTCAGACATTACCCCGGGACTTGCAAACAAACTGTCTTTGCCTTTTGCGGGAATTGTCTGCGTTTCATTTCCTGAAACCAAAGAATGTCTGAGCGGTAAAAATACTGTAGTAACAGGTATTCCCATAAGGCAGGAACTTTTTGGCGGAGATGCGGCAACTGGAAGGAAACTGTGCGGTTTTACAGATAGGAGACCTGTCATGATGATAATAGGAGGGAGCCAGGGTTCTCAAACCATAAACGGGGTTATAAGAAAGGGATTGCAGGCATTCCTTAATAGTTTTCAGGTTTGCCACATATGCGGCAAAGGCGGGATTGACGAAAACCTCTCCAAACTTTCAGGTTACAGGCAATTTGAATACGTGAAAGCGGAACTGCCTCATTTATTTGCAATGTCGGACATTATTATATCAAGGGCAGGAGCCACAACGCTGTTTGAAATAGTTGCACTTAAGAAGCTGAACATTTTGGTGCCCCTTGGTAAAAAGGCCAGCAGGGGAGATCAGATTTTGAATGCAAAATCCTTTGAGAAACATGGGCTGAGCAAGGTAATCACTGAAGAGGATTTAACTGTGGATAGTCTCATCGCAGCCTGCAGGGAAGTCCTTGAGAATAAAGACTTATACTATGAAAATATGAAAAAAACAGAATATTCGGACAGCACAGCCAAAATTGCCGACATTATTCAATGTGTGATAGAGCAGAAGTGATATACATGCAACTAATATATGGTGTATTGTAAAAGCCAAAGCAGCTTACTGTTTTTTTACCAATAATGCGTGTATGCACCAAGCAGCAAAGAGTATTAGTGTACAGATGGAAATATTAATTCATAATAAACAAAAGCCAATGGAATAAATCCACCGGCTTTTTTAGAAATTATTTTGAAACTGCACTTCTTTAAAAAGCTTGCAATCAGGTTCCGCTCTGCCAGGAAGAAAGGTATTTTATTTGCTCATCTGTCAGGTCATCAATTGCAATATTCATGGAATTGAGTTTCAGTCTGGCGATTTCCATGTCAATTTCCTTAGGGATGACATAAACCTTGTTTTCCATGTTTTTTGCGTTTTTCACCATGTATTCGGCACCCAGCGCCTGGTTTGCAAAGCTCATATCCATAACAATGGCAGGGTGGCCTTCAGCTGCTGAAAGATTCAGAAGCCTTCCGTCGGCAAGAAGAAAAATCTTTTTACTATTGCTGAGAGTATACTCAACTACAAAATCCCGAACCGTCCGCTTTGAAAGCGAAAGTTTTTCAAGGGCTGCAATGTTGATTTCATCGTTGAAGTGGCCGGAATTTGCAATTATACAGCCGTTTTTGGCAAGCTTCAGGTGCTTTTCATCAACTACATTCAAATTGCCGGTAACTGTAATAACTATATCAGCATAGGGCATGACCTGTTCCAGCTTCATAACCCTGAAGCCGTCCATGGCAGCTTCAAGAGCTCTTATGGGATCAACTTCGGTAACAACGACATCTGCACCCATGCCTTTTGCCCTCATGGCAACACCCTTGCCGCACCATCCATAACCTGCCACAACAAAAACTTTTCCGCAAATCAAAATATTTGTTGCCCTAAGCAGTCCGTCAACAGTGCTTTGTCCGGTTCCGTACCTGTTGTCAAAAAGATGCTTTGTGTCAGATTCATTGACTGCAATTATAGGAAATCTTAAAGCCTTGTCTTTTTCCATGCTTTTCAGCCTTATTACTCCGGTTGTGGTTTCCTCGGTTCCTCCGATAACATTTCTAAGATGGGTTTGACTGTAGTCCTTGTGAAGAAGACCTACCAGGTCAGCTCCATCATCCATTGTTATTACCGGTTCATGCATGATGGCGGATATCAGATGCTTGTAATAAGTGTCCCTGTCTTCTCCTTTGATGGCAAAGACCGGAATGCCATAATCCACAACAAGTGAAGCTGCTACATCATCCTGGGTTGACAAAGGATTGGAAGCACACAGTACAACATCTGCGCCCCCGTCTTTCAGGGTTCTTGCAAGATTGGCAGTTTCAGTTGTAATGTGCAGACAACATGACATCTTTATGCCTTTCAATGGTTTTTCCTTTATAAACCTTTCCCGTATAAGCTTCAACACCGGCATTTGGTTGTCGGCCCATTCAATTCTGAGTTTCCCTCTTGGAGCCAGTGATTTGTCCTTAATGTCACATTTTATCATATTAATTACCTCCATAGTTTAATCTATATCTTTCATAAAATTCTTCCATAGTATACTTGTGTTCGGTTGCTCCCTTGTGTTCAACCGCATAAACTGCAGATATGCTTGCGTATTTGCCGGCTGTTTCTATGGAAGCACCCTCAAAATACCCTTTCAGAAGCCCGGCTCTGTATGCATCTCCGCAACCTGTGGGATCTACTACATTATAAGCTTTGGCCGCGGCAACAACTGCGGTTTCTGTTTTTGTTCTGAGAACTGAGCCATTCTCACCGAGGGTCACTACAAACAAATCAACACTTTTCAATATGTCGTCATAGGTCAGTTTGGTTTTTTCACTCAGCATTGCATATTCATATTCATTGAAGATAACTATTTTTGCTCCTTTTATTCCGGATATCAAAACATCTTCCGGCAGTCTGGGAATCTGCATTCCGGGGTCATACAAATAGGGAATGCCAAGCTCTGCACATTCGCTGGCCCATTTTGCCATGGCTTGCGGTTCTGTCGGTGCAATCACCGCCATTTGCACGCCCTCAAGGTCCAGTTCCTTTAATGAAATCTCAGGATCCCTTGACATGGCACCAGGATAAAATACCGTAATCTGATTATGTGCTTTGTCGGTAGTTATAAAACAGGAAGCGGTATAATCATCTTCCAGAACCTTTATGTAGGATGTATCCACATGGTTGTTTTCAAGCCAGTTTTTATATTCGGCAAAATCTTTACCACAGGTTCCGACAATAGCTGGATTAAGATCCAGCAATGCCATGCTGTAGGCAATATTGGGTGCGGTTCCGCCACGCATCCTGGTAAAACTGTCCGCCAGAAAACTGATATTCAATGTATCTAGTTTGTCCGCTACAATATGCTCTTTAAAAAAGCCCGGGAACTCCATGATATGGTCAAATGCAATTGAACCTAATACAAGTATTTTATTCTTTTTCATCAGTACCTCCATAAAAAATTAATAAAAGCTTTGACCCTTTGTGAAATTAAATGTTCATGGTTTTTGGAGTATGTTTCATCCGGCCAAACTGACCGCTACATTTCTCCATGGCGCAGTTTGAAATCGAAAGTCTTATTTCACTGCTGTAAGAGTAAAAATACCTATTTTGTCTTTTGACTGTTTATCATTAATCAGTGAATCAATCTGTATGTTCTTAAAACCGTTTTTGCCAAACCATGCAGTGATTTCGTTGCTTTTGAAGCCTGGCCATATATCATGCATTTTCCTGGTCAGTTCAATATTGCTGTGCTCATGAAAATCTGCTATATAAACCATCCCACAAGGTTTCAGAACCCGGTGCATTTCCCTTATTGCAAGTTCCGGACTGTCTATATGATGAAGGAACATATTTGCGCAAACAACATCAACCGAAGAATCCTCAAGGGGCAAATCCAATCCGTCACCTTCGATTGTTTCAATATTGTTAATACCACTTGAGCGGGCTTTAATGTTCAACTGCTTTAACATCTCGGAAGACAGGTCGACTGCAATGACTTTTTTTACGTAACCCGAAACCGACCGGGATATAAAACCATCACCTGCTCCCAGGTCAACAACAATCTTATCTTTATCTAAAATGTTAATATTTATTAGTTTGTCTTTTATCGACTCATCATATAAGTTTTCCCTGATTTTCTCCCATTCCGGGGCAACATTATCGAAAAAGTCTTTTACATCCTTTTCACTGGAGGAATAGTCCTGGGAATTGCCGGATGAAAGCCACTCAATCAGTGCTTTTCTGCTGAAACGCCATTCACGGCCGATCTTTCTTGCCGGTATGGTCTCCTCCTTGAGAAGCTTTATAAAGGTTTTGACACTGACACCGAACAATTCGGCAGCTTCTTCAAGGGTCAGTATTTCCTTTTCCATGGAAAACACCTTCTTCGAAATTTTTTTGGCTTTATCGCTTAAAAAAGCTTAACATTCAACAAACATTGATAATTATATACCACTAATCCTATATTATCAACAATTAATTTCAATTAAATTCAATTAAACGAGGTGTGAAGAGGTGGGCCCAGGGGGACGGTTCTTCTGGTCCCTGGCATGTTCACATGTATGATGGAAAATCAGAGGAAAATACCTCTGGAAAAGGCAAAGAAAACACCAACTGATCAACATGCGAAAGAAAGAACTCAAAGAACCGCTTTTGGTTGTAATTTGTTGCCCAAGTGATCCCTGGAAGAAAAAGAGGAGGAGAATAAACAGTAGAAAAAATCAAATAAAGAATAGAAATATTAGTTTTACATATTTCATGTATAATATTATAATAAGTAAGTAAAAAAAATACTTTGACAAAATACTATTAAAATTTCAACATTATAAATTCAAATCCGAATTTTGAAA
Source organism: Clostridiaceae bacterium (assembly GCA_012839865.1). Lineage (GTDB taxonomy): Bacteria > Bacillota > Clostridia > CAYPLH01 > DUMO01 > DUMO01. Next base: position 15,105 of record DUMO01000055.1, on the reverse strand, counting down.
TTTCATGGTGAATTGAGGTTAAAATTCAACCATAATTATATTGAATAAATTTAAATTTCGAGGAGAAACAGAGATGGTACAAAAGGTTAGAAGAGTATTTGTTGAAAAGAGAAGAGAATATGCCGTCCAGGCGGAACACTTCCTGCATGATTTTAAAATCAATCTTGGAATAACAGGTCTGGAATCGCTAAGGATAATTAACAGATATGACATTGAAGGTCTTTCCGATGATGAATACGAAACTGCGAAAAATACCATTTTATCCGAGCCTAATGTAGACATTGTATATGATGAAAATATTACTTTCAGCAGCAACGAAAAAGTATTTGCCATAGAATATCTGCCAGGCCAATACGACCAGAGAGCTGATTCTGCAGCTCAATGCATACAGATATTGACCCAAAAGGACAAACCGGAAATAAAAGTGGCACAGCTTATTGTCCTTTCAGGTAATTTGTCCGGTGAAGATGTGAAGAAAATAAAGGACTACTGCATTAATCCCGTTGAGTCAAGGGAAGCTTCCCTTGAAAAACCTTATACCTTGACTTCCGTTTTTGTTACTCCACCGGATGTAGAGGTTATCGAAGGTTTTATTGACATGTCTTCTGAAGAGCTTTCCGAATTTCACAAAAAAATGGGGTTTGCCATGTCTTATGAAGATATTGAATTTTGCAGGCAGTATTTTAAAAACACTGAAAAGCGCAACCCTACAATAACAGAGCTTAAGGTTCTGGATACCTATTGGTCGGACCATTGCAGGCATACTACTTTTCAAACCGACATCATTGATGTTGAGTTTGATGACGGTGATTACAGCAGTATTGTCAAGTCTGCCTACGAAAGCTATCTTGATTCAAGAGAGTATGTTTACGGAGAAAACAAGAAAAACATCTGCCTTATGGACATTGCCGTAATGGGTATGAAAGAACTCCGGAAGAAGGGGCTTTTGGATGATCTTGAAATCTCCGACGAAATAAATGCATGCAGCATAATCGTAAATGTGGATGTTGACGGAAAAAATGAAGAATGGCTTGTAATGTTCAAGAATGAAACCCACAACCATCCGACAGAAATCGAGCCCTTTGGAGGGGCAGCCACCTGCCTTGGAGGTGCGATAAGGGATCCTTTGTCAGGAAGGTCCTATGTATATCAGGCAATGCGTGTGACAGGCTGCGGAGATCCAAGGACCAGTGTTGCAGATACTTTGCCCGGCAAGCTTCCCCAAAGGAAAATAACAACCGGTGCTGCAGCAGGATATAGTTCCTATGGAAATCAGATTGGTCTTGCCACCGGCCAGGTTGCTGAAGTATATGACGAAGGATTTGTTGCAAAAAGAATGGAAGTAGGTGCGGTTATCGGCGCTGCACCAAGGAAAAATGTGAAAAGGGAAAAGCCTGTACCGGGTGATGTCGTTATATTACTTGGCGGAAGAACGGGAAGAGACGGATGTGGGGGAGCCACCGGCTCATCCAAGGAGCATACCGAAGAATCATTGATTTCCTGCGGTTCCGAAGTTCAAAAGGGTAACCCGCTGACTGAAAGAAAGATTCAAAGATTATTCAGAAAACCCGAAGTGAGCAGAATGATCAAAAAGTGCAATGACTTTGGGGCAGGCGGGGTTTCTGTTGCAATTGGGGAACTTGCGGAAGGCCTTGTTATCAATCTTGATGCAGTACCCAAAAAATATGAAGGCCTGGATGGAACAGAACTTGCCATTTCCGAATCCCAGGAACGTATGGCAGTTCTTGTGTCCAGATCCGATATGGAAGAGTTCATAAGAGAAGCTATGCTTGAAAACCTGGAGGCTACCAAGGTTGCCGAAGTTTCATCAAATCCCAGGCTGGTGATGTACTGGAGGGGTAAACCCATTGTAAATATCAGCCGTGAATTCCTTGATACAAACGGTGTACGACAAAAAACAAAAGTTTCATATAAAAGCCCTGCAAGGGAAGAAAGCGTGTTCAGTAAGATTGCACCTGAAGTTGAACCATATGTCAATGATTTAAAAACAGCATGGATTAAAAACCTGGAGAGGTTGAATGTATGCAGCCAAAAAGGCCTTGTGGAGATGTTTGACAGTACAATAGGCGCAGGCACGGTATTAATGCCCTTTGGAGGTAAATACCAGCTTTCTCCCCAGGAGGGCATGGCTGCTAAAATCCCATTGCTTGAAGGTGATACCACCTCAGGAACACTTATGAGCTTCGGCTATATACCATCAATTGCAAAATGGAGTCCTTTTCACGGTGCGGTATATGCAATTGTACATTCTATAGCCAAAATTGCTGCAATGGGCGGAAACTACAAGAAAATAAGGCTTTCATTGCAGGAGTATTTTGAGAAGTTGGGCAAAGACCCTGTTAAATGGGGCAAGCCATTCAGTGCCCTGCTAGGAGCCCTTACTGTCCAAAAGACCCTTAAGATACCGGCAATTGGCGGAAAAGACAGTATGTCAGGCACTTTTATGGACCTGAACGTACCGCCTACATTAGTTTCTTTTGCGGTAGACATGGTGGATGTAAGGAATGTTGTTTCGGCGGAATTCAAAAAAGCAGGGAGCAAAGCGGTCTTACTGCCATTGTCCAGGGACAAATATGATATGCCAGACTTTGAACAGCTTGAGAAAAACTACAGGCGCATTTTTGATTTGTGTTCCAAAGGAAAGATTTTGGCAGCTTCGACCATAAAAGAAGGCGGAATTGCTGAAGCTGTAAGCAAAATGTGTTTCGGAAACAAATTGGGATTTGAGTTTGCCGCTGAATTTGAAAGCAAAAACCTGTTTGTTCCTGACATTGGCTCAATTTTATTGGAAGTGGCAGGAGACGAAAAAATTGATGAATTGTTTGAAGGGCTTGATTATATTAATATTGGAATGACTACCAACAACCCCGGTATTAAGGTAAACAGCGTGGAAATCCCGTTGAACGATGCCATTTTGGCATGGGAGAAGCCTCTTGAGAAAATTTTCCCCACCAGGGTCAATGAAACAAGAACGTACAAAGACAATTATATATTTGATAAAAAACCACAGTATAAAAAAGCAACTTCAATTGCAAAACCAAGGGTGTTTATTCCTGTATTTCCGGGAACCAATTGTGAATATGATACAGTTAAAGCTTTTGAGAAAGCCGGTGCTCTGACGGATATAATGGTTGTAAGAAACCTGACACAAAAAGATATAGAAGAGTCCATAAAGGCAATGGTGGAAAAAATCAACGACTCCCAGATGATTATGATACCTGGAGGTTTCAGCGGAGGAGACGAGCCTGACGGGTCCGGCAAGTTTATTGCAACCGCTTTCAGAAATGAATATGTGAAGGAGGCCGTAATGAGGCTTCTCAGGCAAAGGGATGGATTGATACTTGGCATCTGCAACGGTTTTCAGGCACTTATCAAGGTAGGTCTGGTTCCCTATGGCGAGATACTTGATATAGACAATGACAGTTCGACTCTTACATTCAACACGTTGGGAAGGCATGTATCCTGCATGGTCAATACGAAAATTGTTTCCAACCTTTCTCCATGGTTGTGGAAGGTAAATGTCGGAGATATTCATACTATTCCTGTTTCTCACGGGGAAGGCAGGTTCGTTGCAAATGATGATGTTTTGCGACAACTATGTGAAAATGGCCAAATAGCAACCCAATATGTAGACCCGGATGGAAATCCGACTTATGACATTCGCTATAATCCCAACGGCTCGGTATGGGCGATTGAAGGAATTACAAGCCCTGATGGAAGAGTTTTGGGCAAGATGGGTCATTCTGAAAGAAAAGGAACAAATGTAGCGATTAATGTTCCCGGGGAAAAGGATCAGAAGATATTTGAATCAGGTGTAGAGTACTTTAAATAATATTGGAGAGGGTTATGTGAAAATACAAGAATCAGGCCTTGTCTTTTCCAGGTTGGGAATTAAGAATACAAGACAAAGAGCAATGGTTTTCGATCTCCTTAAAAACACCGATACGCTTTTAACTGCAGAACAAATTTATTATGTTTTAAGGAGCAGGGACGAAAATATAAATTTATCAACAGTATATAGGATATTGGAACTTTTTGTATCAAAGGGAATTATTAAAAAGCTTAATATTCCAAATGAAAATGTGTCCGCTTTTGAAATGAACAGGCCTGAACACCGGCATCATTTGATTTGTATGAAATGCAAAAAGGTAATACCCATAGGAGAATGTCCTTTTAAAAGCCTTGAAAAATCCTTGAGAGAAACAACAGAGTTTGATATTACAGGTCATAACCTTGAGGTTTTCGGCTATTGTCCTGAATGCAAGCATAAAAGCCAGATGCAATAGTGTTTAGCAAAAATTTTCGAGGATAATGAATTTTAAATGAATATAGGAATTAAAATCAGGTGCCGCCATATTTGCTGCACCTTTTATATTTGATGAACAATTGCCCTTGATAAAAAAACTGCAGATTGCTCTGAATAAAATCGAAAGAGTTGGGCGCATCCGTACCGGCTGCACCTTTTTTAACAGTCCCGGTGGCTCAATACAAAAATAAACCGGATGCAACCCGGCTTATGAATTTCTGTTTTAAAACTTCGAATTTTTGATCCGGCGGCTAAACCGTCTCAGGTATATAGCCCTTGAACTGGGCCTGATATAAAGTGTAGTATAATCCTTTCTTTTCCAGCAGATCTTCATGAGTGCCCTGCTCGGTAATTCCATGTTCTGTAAGCACCAATATTTCGTCTGCATTCTTGATTGTAGAAAGCCTGTGGGCAATAACCAGTGTTGTCCTGCCTTTAGACAACTCATCCAGAGCATGCTGTATTTTGATTTCGGTCTCGTTGTCCAGGGAGGATGTTGCTTCATCCAGTATAAGGATTGGCGGATTCTTTAAGAACACCCGGGCTATTGATATACGCTGTTTTTGTCCTCCTGAAAGCTTGATTCCTTTTTCACCTACATAGGTGTCATACCCGTCGGGAAGGGAGACTATAAAGTCATGTATATTTGCCCTTTTTGCAGCTTCTTCAACTTCCTCATCTGTGGCATCAATTCTGCCATACAGGATGTTGTCCTTGATTGTACCTGAAAATATAAACACATCCTGCTGCACAAGGCCGATATTTGATCTTAAGGATTTAAGTTTTATATCCCGTATATTAATCCCGTCTATAAGGATTTCTCCGCTGTCAACGTCATAAAACCGGGGTATAAGATGACAGAGTGTTGTTTTACCTCCGCCGGAAGGCCCTACAAGGGCAAGGGTCTGGCCGGGTTTGACTTTTATATCGATATTGCTTAGTACCTTTTCAGTGTTGTTGTATGAAAATGATACGTTCCTGAACTCGATTTCACCTTTGACATCGGTAATTTCCACAGCACCTTCCCTGTCAGTAATCTGGGGCTTTTCATCCATGATTTCAACAAAACGTGAAAAACCAGCCATTGCCTCTTCAAATTGCTGTGCAAAATTGGCAAGCCGCCTTATTGGCTGAAGAACAATATTTATATAAAGCACAAAAGCCATCAGATCGGCAATGTCAATTACCCTGTAATATACGAAAAAACCTCCGACGCCAATAACAATCGTATTGAGCATATTTGCAAAGAAATTCATGCCTGCTGAGAATTCAGCCATAACACGGTATGCAGAAATTCTTGAGTCCCTGAATCTTTTGTTTCCGGCATTGAATTTATCCATTTCATATTTTTCATTTGTAAAGGATTTTGAGACCCTTATACCGGAAAGACTGTTTTCCAGGTCCGCATTGACATCTGCAACCTTCAGCCGTACATCCTTGAAGGCCCGGGACATTTTTTTCCTTTTTATTATGGTGAACCACAACATTACAGGTATAGTCAGGAATATTATCAGGCAGAGTCTCCATTCAATGCTCAGTAAAATGAAAAATGAGCCTATTAGCATTACTACAGACAAAAATACATCCTCAGGTCCGTGATGGGCAAGCTCTGCTATCTGGTTCAAGTCATTTATCATTCTGGACATCAGGTGCCCGGTCCGGGTATTGTCATAAAAATTAAATGACAAAGTCTGAAGATGGGCAAATAAATCCCTGCGCATGTCATATTCCATTCTGACACCTATTACATGCCCCCAATAACTTACTATGTAATTTAAAGCTGTTACCAAAAGATATAAAGATACCAGTACACCTAATAAAATTACAAGAGTATTGATTTTCCCCTGGGGAATGACATTTTGAAGCATGTATCTTGAAACAACCGGGAACAGAAGGTCAATTCCGGCTACTGTGAAGGTACAGGACATATCAATTACAAATAGCTTTATATGTGGCCTGTAATAAGATACAAATCTTCTCAGCATAGAAAATTTCGAATTCAAAACATTCACCTTGCTTAATTAATAGTCTCTGTTAATTTTATGATTATTGGGATGGAAAAGCAATAGAGCTTTTGTATAATAAGTTTTCCATAAATTTTTATAAGGATGGTTTCCTGATACATTGTTTTCTATTGAAAGACAGATTAAATACAGCAATATAACAGGGTCAAGAATTTGAATTTTAAAACTTTGAAGTTGACATTCAGAATTGAAAATGCTAGACTATAAAAGAATAAGTATATACCAGAAATATACAATATTTCCATATATATTATATCATAAAGAAGAATTAATGTCAATATAATTTATGATTTTACTCAAAATAGATAGACAGGGAGGTTTTTGATAATGACAGAGCAAGAAAGAATATACGAACACAAGAATCTTGAAAGTGTTTTGGAAGAAATAGAAAGACAAATTGCTCGAAATTCCGCCAAAGCAGAAAGTTACCTGAACAGCCAGATTGAGGCCAATAAATCAATGTGGGAGGACGTCCAGGATCCTACAGATCTCGATGATGTGGCCATAATGAAACAATATATCGATGCTATAAAGTATATTGCAAGAACCAGAGAGTTTTACAACTACCTGATTAAAAAGTTAAACAAAATGAAATACTCTCCTTATTTTGGAAGAATAGACTTTAAAGAAGATGGCACAGCAAAAAGCGAAAAAATATATATTGGCATATCCAACCTGGAAGATGAACAGGGGGATATAATGGTATATGACTGGAGAGCACCTGTTTCAAGCATGTTCTATGATTATGAAACCGGTGCGGCCCAGTACAACAGCCCTTCAGGAATAATCAGCGGAGAAGTTGAATTAAAAAGGCAATATAAGATAGGGAACGGGAAAATTGAATACATGTTTGACAGCAACCTCAAAATAGATGACGAAATCCTCCAGGAAATTTTGAGTAAAAGTGTGGATAACAAAATGAAGACTATTGTTACCACTATTCAGCGGGAACAGAACAGGGTCATAAGGGATGAAGACCACAGGCTTTTGCTGGTGCAGGGACCTGCAGGAAGCGGAAAAACTTCAATCGCACTCCACCGGGTGGCATTTCTGCTTTACAGGTACAAGGACACGATTACTGCCAGAAATATTGTTATATTTTCACCTAACCAGGTTTTCAGCGATTACATTTCAGGTGTGTTGCCGGAACTGGGTGAAGAAAATGCATTCAGGACCACTTTTTTCGAGTATGCCCTCAGGAATCTGGATAATTCATACATGCTTGAGGATATGAACGACCAGATGGAATATCTTTTAACAACCGGATATAGTAAAGAATACGATATAAGAGTTGAAGCAATAAAACTTAAAGGTTCGATGGAGTTTAAACATATTATAAACAAATATGTTTCATATTTTGAGAAGGAAGGGTTTAATTTTACCGACTTAAAACTTGGCAATAATGTTGTATTGTCAAAGGATAAATTATACAACCTCTTTGTGAACGATTATAATTTTCTTCCAATAATTAAGAGGGTGGAAAAAATTAAGAACAGGTTTGAGTATTTGCTGAAGCCATTGGAAAAAAAGAGATATGCGGAGCTGCTGGAGGAGGCGGCAAGCTCGGGAAAGTATGTGGATAAGAATGAAATGAAGGCAAAGTGCCGGTTGATTGTAAGGGAGGAAGTAAAACCCCTGTATGACTCACTGAACCGGATGACAGAGTTTAATATTTATGATTTATACAAGCAATTATTCAAAAAACCTGACATTTATAAAAAGCTGAATAATGGAAGGCTGCCCGACAACTTTGAAGAAATAAGCAGATTTACTGTGGAGAGTGTTGAAAGCAAAACCTTATATTATGAAGACGTTTTTCCCTTGCTGTATTTAAAAGGGCTTATTGGTGACATACCGGTAAAACCGGACATAAAGCATGTTATTATTGATGAAGCGCAAGACTACACACCCATGCAATATGACATCATAAAGCAGCTTTTTCCCGACAGCAGTTTTACTATGCTGGGGGATTTGAACCAGTCAATAAATCCTCTGCTGAATGTGGGAACCTATGAAAACATAAGCGATATATTTCCGGATAAAAAAGGAGCAACGATAAAATTAAGCAAAAGCTACAGGTCAACAAGGGAAATAGCGGCATTTTGCCATGCGATTCTTGATGAGAAAAATGATGTGGATTTTGTACAAAGGCCGGGCAAAAAGCCCGTTATCATCAAATGTGAAGATGAGGATGACATTGCAAGGCATATTGAAGTAGAACTTGAGCAAATCAAAAAAAGGGGTTTGAGATCTGTGGCTGTTATTTGCAAAACCAATGTGCAAAGCAGAAACTTGTATCAGAAGCTCCGAAAAAACATTGATATTCATCTGATTACAAAGGATGATGCCAAGTTTAACAAAGGAGTGGTGGTTGTACCTTCCTATCTTGCCAAAGGTCTTGAGTTTGATATAGTTTTTATTTACAATGCAGGAGAGGAAAGCTATAAAGATGAAAGAGAAAGAAGGCTTTTTTACACAGCATGCACCAGAGCCCTGCATGAGCTGAATATTTACTATACCAGAGAAATCACACCCTTTTTAAAAAATATCGACAGGGAGTTATATGAAGAAAAGTATTAACAAACTTTGTAAAAATCATTGATTAATTAATAAGTATGTGGTCTAATAAATAAAAGGAGTTGACCACTACTGCAATCAACTTTTGGAGGAGGTAAAACATGCTTGATATTAATTATATCAGGGAGAAACCTGATGAAGTTAGAGATGCGTTATTAAAAAGAATGGTTGATGTGGATTTTACCGAGATGCTTTCATGGGATAAAAAGCGCCGGGAATTATTAGTTGAGACCGAAAACTTGAAAGCAAAAAGAAACAAGGTTTCAGCAGATATACCAAGACTAAAAAAATCCGGGCAGGATGTAAATCCTTTGCTTGAAGAAATGAAGCAAATCGCTGATTTAATTAAAGATCAGGATACCCAAATTGCTGAGTATGAAAAGAAAATATATGACTTTTTGGTTGTACTTCCGAATATTCCCGCCAAAGACGTTAAAGCAGGCGGGAAGGAAAACAATGAGGTGGTAAGGGTCTGGGGAGAAAAGCCCGGGTTTTCTTTCGAACCCAAAAATCATGTGGATTTGGTTCGCGACCTGGACCTTATTGATTATGAACGCGGCGTAAAAATGGGAGGAAACGGGTTCTGGTTATATAAGGGAAAGGGAGCCCTTATTGAATGGGCTCTTCTAAATTATTTTATTGAGGAACATCTGAAGGACGGTTATGAATTCATACTTCCGCCGCACATTCTTACCTGGCAGTGTGGTTACACGGCAGGACAGTTCCCTAAATTTGAAGATGATGTATTCAGCCTTGAAAAAGAAGAAGATGCTGCAAACAGGCAGTTCATCTTACCAACAGCCGAAACAGCCCTTTGCAACTATTACCGGGATGAAATTCTAAGAGAAGATGAACTTCCCAGGAAGTTTTTTGCCTATACTCCCTGTTACAGAAAAGAAGCAGGCAGCTACAGGGCAAATGAAAGAGGTATGATAAGAGGGCATCAGTTTAACAAGGTTGAAATGTTTCAATATACAAAGCCTGAAGATTCAGAAGACGCCTTATCAGAACTTGTGGAAAAAGCAGAAAGGCTGGTACAGGGTCTTGGGCTTCACTACAGGGTGTCAAAGCTGGCTGCCGGAGATTGCAGCGCATCCATGGGCAAGACCTATGATATTGAAATCTGGATACCCAGCATGAATGAGTATAAAGAAGTGAGCTCCGCATCGAACGGATATGATTTTCAGGCCAGAAGAGGCAATATAAGGTTCAAGAGAGAAGGCTCCAGGAAAACTGAATTTGTCCATACCCTTAATGCTTCGGGTTTGGCTACAAGCAGACTTCTCCCTGCCATTGTGGAACAGCTCCAGCAGGAAGACGGAAGCGTACTGGTTCCGGAGGTTCTGCAAAAATGGGTCGGTGTTGAAAAAATAAAGGCTAATAAATAAATATTTTAATGAATTTTAAAATATTATTTTTTTCATTAATAATTATTCAGACTAAGGAGGTCTATACATGGTAATTACTACACAATTAATTCAGGTTATTGCTATTTTGATCTCATTTCTTGCACTGGGTGTAGCAGCCTGGTTATATACATGGGTTAAAGCACAACCTTCTTCAAATGCTCGTATTGCTGAAATAGGCGAGTACATCAGAAAAGGCGCAAATACATTTTTGAAACGCGAGTACCTGGTCTTAACACGTTTTGCAGCAGTTGCAGCATTGTTGATTTTAGTATTGCTTCCAAAGCCGATATGGAAAGGTGACATCGTAAGCAATATTTTAATGGCAGTATCATACATTTTCGGTACAGTATTATCTGCTCTGGCAGGTAAAATTGGTATTCAGGTTGCCACTATTGCCAACATTAAAGCTGCTGAAGCAGCAAAGAAAGGTATCAAGCCATCCTTTATGGCAGGTTTCAGAGGCGGCGCCGTAATGGGTATGGCAGTTGTCGGCACAAGCCTTTTGGGAGTAACCCTTGTGCTGATGATTGTCGGGGACGCGACTTCTCTTTTGGGTTTTAGTTTCGGTGCAAGCTCCCTTGCCCTGTTTGCCAAGGCAGGTGGCGGCATTTATACCAAAACTGCAGACATTAGTGCGGACCTTGTAGGAAAAGTTGAGTTGGGTATCAATGAAGACGACCCGAGAAACCCGGCAGTTATCGCAGACAACGTTGGAGATAACGTAGGTGACGTAGCCGGCATGGGTGCAGACCTGTTCGACTCAAACGTTGCTTCCATGGCTGCAGCTCTTGTCATGGCAACATCCTTTGGCGGAGCAGCCAGTCAATCTGCTGTCAGCATGGTTTTTGCCTATGCTGCAATAGGACTTCTGGCGTCAGTTATCGGTGTGGCTACCGCTCGTATAGGTAAGGACGGGGATCCCAGCAAAGCTCTTAACAGTTCAACTTATGTTACCACAGCTATTTTTGCCGTACTTACTGCAGTTGTTACTTACCTGTTTAACTTTGAGTGGCGTATTTGGGGTGCAACAGCTATCGGTCTTTTAGTTGGTACTGTTATAGGAATTACTTCCGACTACTTCACCAATGACGCTAAACCACCTGTTCATGAAGTTGCAAATGCTTCAAAGTCAGGTCCTGCATTTACCATTCTTTCAGGATTTTCCTACGGGCTGTTGAGCTCTCTTCCGGCTTTAATTGGTATTGCGCTTTCCGCATTGCTGGCTTATAAAGTTTGCGCACCACTGGGCGAAGGTTATGGAATGTTTGGAATATCCATGTCAGCCCTTGGAATGCTTTCAATTGTCGGCATGATTATATCCAACGATGCTTATGGACCTATTGTTGACAATTCACGTGGTCTTGCAGAAATGGGTGGATTCGGTGAAGATGTTATAGCAACAGCTGACGAACTGGATTCAGCCGGAAACACTGTTAAAGCTGTCACCAAAGGATTTTCAATCAGTGCAGCAGGTCTTACCGTTATTGCACTTTTGGGCGCTTTTATGAGCGAAGTAAATACTGCAGCTGTTGAGCATGGACTTGTTGAAGCAGGACAAAAGTTTATTGACAACTTTGATATAATGAATCCAACCGTATTTTTCGGACTGATTGTCGGGTTGGCTATACCTGCAGTATTCTCTGCAATGTTGATGCTGGGTGTTGACAAGAACGCTCAGAGAATGGTTGGCGAAATTCACAGACAGTTTGACACAATTCCCGGCCTTAAAGAAGGCAGGGAAGATGCAAAACCTGACTATGAAAAGTGTATCGAGATCGCTACAGCAGGCGCTATTAAAGAGTTAATACCTGCCGGTCTGGTTGCAATCTTTTCAACCATAGCAGTTGGATTTATCGGTGGAGCCCAGGCAATTGGCGGTTTCTTAACCGGTAATATTGCTTCAGGTCTTTTGCTTGCTCTTCTGATGTCTAATGCAGGCGGACTTTGGGACAATGCAAAGAAGTATGTGGAAGCCGGAAACTTCGGCGGCAAAGGTTCAGTTGCCCATAAATCAGCAGTTGTAGGTGATACTGTGGGTGACCCTTTCAAGGATACGGCAGGACCTTCCATTAACACCCAGATAACTGTTGTTTCACTGGTTTCTTCACTTTTGGCTGTTTTGTTCATACAATTTTCAATTTTTTAAATAATAAAGCTTATATAATGATTTTCAGAATACAAATGGGGCTGTCGAAGTACAGCCCTTTTTATTCCAGGGGGACGGCAGAATGTGTGAAAAATCCAATCTTAAAAAATGGTTCTCCACTATAAGCAAAAATAGTATAATTAATACCCACTTACAAGCTTCGGCAAAGGCTTTTTGAGGCTTGGAATATTTTTGTATGAATTCTCACACAACCTAACGGTTCTTCTGGTTCTTCTTTCAGAGAAATAAGGGGAGGTTACCTTTTCCGGGGGACCACAATAACCGTCCCCCTGGTCCCCTTGAATAGGAACCAGAATAACTGTCCCCCTGGTCCCCTTGAATAGGAACCAGAATAACCGTCCCCCTGGTCCTCCTTTTTATCGTTATACAAAGGGTTTATTTTTATTTTGCAATTGAATACATCCTATATCTAAAATATAATTAACATGTAAATATAAATTTGCTCCTTGGGCAATACACTTGATAGTTGAAGTAATGCAGCAATGCTTATTACAAAAGATCATGGAAATATATGAAATATATATGGAGGGAGATACGATGAGTAAACTTATGAAAGCAGCATACCTGCCCGGCAACAGCACAGTCGTTCTAAAGGAGGTTGAAATACCGGAGCCGGGATTCGGACAGGTACTGATAAAAACCAAGGCATCAACCATTTGCGGGAGCGACATCCGTGCCATATATCATGAGCATTTGGGAAAAGGTCCGGAAGGGTATCAGAACAAAATAGCAGGGCATGAACCGGCCGGACAGATTGTAAAATGCGGTCCGGGAATGAGAAGATTTAAAGAGGGAGACAGGGTTATCCTGTATCACATTTCCGGATGCGGACTGTGTGTTGATTGCCGAAAGGGTTATATGATTAGCTGTACAAGTCCTATTCGTGCAGCCTATGGATGGCAGAGAGACGGGGGAATGGCACCTTACATTCTGGCTGATGAAAAGGATTGCGTACCGTTGCCTGACGAACTCACCTATACTGATGGTGCCCAGATAGCCTGCGGGTTTGGAACAGTCTATGAAGGCCTGGAGAAGATAGGAATATCCGGCAACGACGCTGTTCTTGTAGTGGGATTGGGACCTTGTCGGGCTTGCCACTCTTATGCTTGCCAGGGCAATGGGGGCTCAAAAGCTGATAGGTGTAGATGTTGTCAAGGAACGCTGTCAGATTGCCCTTGACAAAAAGCTTGCGGATTACACCTTCGTATCCGGACCCGATACACTTGACAAGATTCTTGAGATTACCAAAGGAAACGGAGTTGAGCGTGCCGTTGACTGCTCAGGCCATACTTTAGGCCGCCAGCTCGCCATCAGGGCGGCAAGGAAATGGGGAAAGATCGTTTTTATCGGAGAAGGAGGAACTGTAGAATTTAATCCCAGCCCTGATATAATACATGATCAGAAGACCATATACGGTTCATGGGTGACCAGCATATGGAAGATGGAAGAACTGACAGAAAGGCTTGTGCGGTGGGGGATACACCCTGAAGACCTGGTAACCCACCGGTTTACCCTGGATGAGGTATCGGAGGCATATCGTTTGATGGCTGAGGGAAAATGCGGAAAAGTTGCAGTGGTTTTTGATGAGGAGATAAAGTGAAAGTAAGTTCTGAAAAAGCGAAATAAGATATATAAAAAGGCAATGCGATTTAATTATGCATTGTCTTTTTTAAATAAAAACCGGTGGAGTAATAGTGTTTTTGATTTGGTTGGGAATAATGGACTATAAAAATTGGCATGTCTTGTCAGATGGCATATATCAGGTTAGTGCAAGGCTAAATTGAATTTGAGGCTGTTTTCCATGTGCAGAAATGTTAAACTTGATGGTTTTTCTGATATTATAAAGGATCTAAGAAAGGATGAAGAATATGAGAAACCACAGTGCATAGGACATCCCTGAAGGCTAATATATTTAACTTATACGGGCTTTTTGGGGGTGTACCATGGTTATATTGTATGTCAGCCGGAAAAAGTTGTTTTTATTTGCAGGTTTATTAATTATATCTGTTATTTCACTGATAATTGCAGTAAGTGCATATGACAGGGTTATAACTGTAATGCGACCGCAGAGGGAAATTCCCATTTACTGTGTAGATACAACTGAAAAAAAGATTTCAATCACCTTTGACTGTGCCTGGGGAGCAGATGATATTCCGGATATTCTGGAAACACTTAATCAGGAAGGGATCAGAGCCACTTTTTTTCTTGTAGGTAAATGGGCTGAGAAAAATCCCGGGATGGTAAAGCTTATGCATCAGCATGGGCATGATGTAGGAAACCATTCTTATTCGCATCTGAAAATGAGCACTATTGGGAGAGATAGAATAAAAGCAGAAATTGAAAAATGCAATAATACTCTGGCTTCCTTAACCGGTGCAAAAACAGACCTTTTCAGAGCACCTTATGGTGATTACAATAATCTTACCGTTTCAGTCGCAAGGGAGTTGGGGTGTTATACGATACAATGGGATGTGGATTCCCTTGACTGGAAACCGGAAATAACTCCGGAATCAATTATCAGCAGGGTTATAAACAAGACAAAGCCTGGATCCATCCTGCTTTTTCACAATGACACAAAACATACTGCCGAGGTTTTGCCGG
>DUMO01000054.1 GCA_012839865.1 Clostridiaceae bacterium | reverse complement strand
CCATTGTCAGATCTTTTGCGTCCCTCACCGGAGCCCTGCATGCAATTTCAATTTTTCCATGCCATTCTTTGTGCAGTCTGAGCGCATCTTCTTTCAGTGCCATATATGTCCCTCCCTGATTTATCTATATATTTTTTCTATTTATTTTTTTCATATATGATTCTTAAACCTTCCAGTGTAAGGTGATCATTAACCATGTCTATTGATTTGCATTCATCTGAAATTATCCTGGAAAAACCTCCGGTTGCCACAACCTTTACATCACTCTCTCCCATTTCATTCTTTATCAGTTCAATAATATGTTCAACCTGTCCCGCATATCCGTTGATTATTCCAGATTGCAGGCTTGATACCGTATTTCGCCCCAAAACCGAGGATGGTTTGTAAAGGTCCACCCTGAGCAATTTGGCTGCCTTCTGAAACAATGCTTCGGCAGATACTTTAATACCAGGGCATAAAACGGTTCCAATGAAATCACCTTTCCTGCTTATGGCGGAAAAAGTGGTTGCCGTTCCGAAATCCACCACAATTACAGGGCCGCCGTATAGCTCAAAGGCTGCCACTGCATTGGCAATAATATCAGTGCCTACTTCCTTTGGATTTTCAACTTTGATGTTTATTCCGGTTTTGACTCCAGGTCCGATAATAATGGGGATTATATTAAAATAGTTGCGCAACGCTTGTTCCAGCGAGTGCATAATAGGGGGGACAACATTGGAAATGACAGCAGCTTTAATTAAAGCCGCATCAATATTCTTGTGACGGAGAAACCCAATCATGGACAAACCCAGTTCGTCGGAGGATCTATCCTTGTCCGTACTGATGATCCAGTTTGCCAGGAGTTTTTTCCCTTTATAGACTCCCGTTATCATACTTGTATTCCCTACATCAATTACGAGAATCATAATAATCGCTCTCCGAAATTCAATCTTAAAGGACTGGCTGCAAGCATTAAATCCATTTCAAAGTTACCCTTAGATTTGGTCATAACCACATTAGAGTCCCAGCTTCAAACTTTTAATCTCTTTTAATTCCAGTTGAATTTCCTTCTCAATCCTCAAAATATCGTTTTTAATGTCTTCGATGGTTTCGCCACCGGATTTTGAGTTCCTGGAATACCTCTGCCTGGGAGGATTATTGCTTTTAACTTTGGTTTTTCTGCCTTTTTTCCCGCCCGGCCCATTGGCATTCACATCAAAATTCTTTCTCTCGTTGTTCGCTCCTGCAGCATATTTGCTGTTGTTGCTGCTAGTATTCCTGCCCGAAAAAGCGCTCCGCTTATCCTCACTTATTCCTTGATTTCTACCGTCCTGGTTGGAATCCTGCTTTGACATTTTGTACCTCCTTAATACAACCGGGTTATACTGTTAGTACTTTTTAAGATCAGGTTTTTTTATTATATAAAACTTATCCGTCCTGTTATCATTAAAAACGGCAAGATTACTGTCGGCGCTTTCCACTTTCCTGTACTTTCCTTCCTTTACAAGGGAATCGTACAGGTAATAAAGTATTGCATCATTAAAATTATCGTGTTCTTCCTTCAATGACTCAACTATATTGTTAAGATACAGCTCCTCTGAATTATTGTAAAGGACCGGTGACCCAAGTCCCTTGTTCAATTCGCTTATCTGGCTGTAAATTATAGTTGTGTTTATCAGGCACTCCGGTTTTCTGTATGAACCAAAAATATACTGTTCCACGGGAATAAGGGTTTTATAATACAAATTCATTATTTCAGGGTTGCGCTGACCGGCCAGGTATAAACTCTTATCAGCCACATGGCAATATTTGGACGGTACTTCCAGCCTGACACACTTAAAGTTGTCGGAGCAATACTTGGCCATATCATCCTTCGGATTAAGCAATGCGGATATATACAAATTTTTTTGCCCATCCGCGATAATGGTCCTGTCATACCACTTTGTGAGCTTAAGCCCGCACTCAACAACATTCGGTACTTCTTCGGCAGGCAGATAACGATACACTTCGACCAGTTCAATCACCCCCTGAGCCCGGTAAACCTCCGTACGCCATCTCTGTCACTGCATTTCTCTATAAAAACATCCAGCTTTTCAGCATCACCGTTCCAAACATCCTTTAACGGTACCAATACAAAGGCTCTTTCAAACATCCTGGGATGAGGAATTGTCAAATTTTCCGAGGAAACTGTCAAGTCATCGTACAGCAGAATATCCAGGTCAATTGTCCTGGGTCCCCACTTTAGCACCCTGTCCCTCTTGAGTAAATTTTCAATGTCCTGCAATTCCTTTAACATGTCCCGGGGCTCAAGGCCAGTTTCCACCGACACAACCATGTTGAGAAATTTCCCCTGCTCTGTGTAGCCTACAGGATCCGTTTCATATATGTCTGAGGCCTTTACAATCCTGGTGCCGGGAATGCGGCCAATGCATTCCAGAGCTTCAGAAAGATTGCGTTCCCTGTCCCCGAGGTTGGAACCTAAGGCTATGTATACATTCTTATACATTCCGTCTCCTTGTAATTTTAACCCCCACCCAGTCAAATTTTCCATCTATGGGAGCCTGCGGCTTTTTAACGGTAACAGTCACTTCAAAAACCCGGTCAAAATCCGTAAGTATCCCCTGGGAAATTGCCTCCGCAAGTTTTTCAACAAGCTGGTATCTGTGATTTTCCGTAATATGTTTTGCCTTTTCATAAACTTTGGAGTAGTCGACGGTATCTTCGATACTGTCGGATTCACAAGCTGCTCTGATATCGGCCTTCATTTCTATATCAACAATAAATGTCTGACCTGAAATTTTCTCATCCTGGTATAAGCCATGATACCCATAAAATTTTAGATTTTTTAAGACAATTTCATCCATATTAAAACCTCAGGCTATAATTTTATCATAGCATCCGTCATTCTTGCAACTCTTACCATTTCTTTGACATCGTGCACCCTTATGATATTGACGCCCTTTGAGATGCCCAATGTCACTGTCGCGGCAGTACCCTCCAGGCGTTCATTTACAGGAAGCTCCAGTATATCCCCGATTATTGACTTCCTTGATGTCCCGAGAAGTATCGGGTAATTGAGGGTTCTAAGCTCCGCCAGCCTGTTCATTACCTCCAGGTTCTGTTCAAGGTTTTTCCCGAATCCAATCCCGGGATCAATAACAATTCCCCTTTGGTCAATGCCAGCTTTGATTGCAATATCAATACTTTCTCTCAAATAACGTATAATGTCTCCCATCAAATCGTTGTACTTCTTTTGCTCGCTGTTGTGCATCAGAATAACTCCGGCACCATATTTTGCAACCACATCGGCCATGGCCGGGTCCTTTTGAAGCCCCCAGACATCATTGATGATATGGGCGCCTGCAGCCAATACTTTTTCTGCAACAATTGCCTTTGATGTATCCACTGAAATAGGAACATCGATCATGGAAACCAGTTTTTCCACAACAGGCAGCACACGGTTTATTTCCACAAACGGGTCTACCGGAGTATGCCCCGGACGGGTGGATTCCCCTCCCACATCAATTATATCCGCTCCGGCTTCGCACATTTCCCTGGCTTTTTTCACAGCCCGTTCAACACTGGTGTAACTTCCTCCGTCCGAAAAGGAGTCCGGTGTTACGTTTAAGATACCCATAACCAATGTACGCTCGCCGACAGGCAGCTTTTTATTCCGGCAAACAAAAGGCAGTTGCTTTTTAACGTTATAAACCTCCAGGACTTTTTGTATCTCCTCTGCAATTAATTTTAAAGTCCCGGACTGCATTTTCAATTTGTAAATAAGCTTCAGATACTGGTTGTAAGTCCCCATAATGAGCACATTTGATTTATCTATGCTGCAGCTTACCACGCCCCTGTGTACTGCGGCGTCTCCGCCTTTTCCCAGCATCTCCTGCTTTATAATGTTTGCAGCATAGGAACTTACATTTTCAATTAAAATATTAATATGCACGGCCTTTGGAGCAAGCCAGGCCAGACCGTCAACATCAGCGCCGATATTGGCTATATGTCTTTTTGCCTCATTCAGGTTGCTAATATCAATTATGCGTGCGTTAATTTTGATCATCCCCTTTCAACCTTCGACATTTGTCCAAGTATCTTTCACATATAAAATTCAACTCCTGCCCGTCTTCCGCTGCTTTCTTTGATATATATGCAGCATCTGTCATACCGCCAAGGTTGCTTCAGCAAAAGATAATTCTCAAAAAAGCCCGTTATCTGGGGCATTAAGCAAATATATTTCAAAAACAGAATAATCATGTAAACCCTGAATTTTTATTATATAATACATTAATTATAGTTTCCAATGTGGAAATAGAAAATTACTTTCATTATAAAAGGATTTTTTTCATGCAAATTGTACAAAAAAACGGCAATTAATTGTATTCGACGTATCAAAAAATCTCTTGATTCACAGTGTAATATAATATTACAATTAAAATAGCTGAATATCAAATGATTGCGCTAAAAAGCTGATTGGGTGAACTTCTCACGTAATAAATTAAATCATGTTTTTTGTAAATATATATATAATCATGGTTGGCATGGTTATACTTTTATGTAATACGAATTGCAGAAAAAGTTGGTCAACTTTGCTTTTTAGCTAATAATCATCAGATATATATATAAAACAACTTTTTTATGCCAATATTGACACAACAACCACCAACACAGGAGTTTAGATATGATTAACATTTTTAAACTAAGCACAATTGAGCTTGAAGCATTGTCAACCTATAGAGATGTACTTGAAACAGGCAGTAATTTTCCTAAAAACTTCTGGGTCCAGGAAAAGGACACAAACGGCATTAAGACACGGTGCTCCATTATAACAAGGTACTGCCTTGAAACCCTTGAAGGACTCAGTCCCAACGATCTTCCAACCCTGAATCTGAAACAGATTAAAGAGAAGCTTGTCAATTGGAGACTGTCAGGCATGATACAACTCAATTTCAACAATGACATTCTTGCCATACTCAAGAATGCATATCCCAATGAGTTCAGGGACCGTATCCTGACAGAATGGATGTGGAGCAAGCATGGGCTGTGGGAAAACGACAATTACATAATTGAAGCGGTAAAGGTAATGGTAAAAAGGGAAGGTATAACCCATGTCCGGGATATACCCCTCCTGGATTGGAAAAAGAGGCTGCAAAAGCATGGAATATACAATGTGCTGTCCAGGTTCAACTGGTCAATTTATGAGCTTTTCAATTTTGTTTACCCCGGCAAGTTCCATCCTGCTGATTTCAGGTATAAGGTAAAATGGTCATCGGATCAGTCTCTGGAAAATGCATTCTATTACATGCATAAAATATTCAAGAATAAAAACCTTGAATTGGATGACATCCTGCTTTTAAATACTTCAGCTTTCAGAAAGCTGGGTCTTGCTGCAATGCTTGTTACTGTTTTTGAATCATCAACCTTTAAAGCAAAGGAATATTACCTTTACAGAACAATAGGAGACAAGGAAAACAGGAAGGAACTTCAAAACGAAATCAAGGCAGCAAAAAAGAGGCATTTTGATGAAAACATGATAAAAAGATTATCGAAGGTTGCCCAGGGCAAGTTTATTTATAATCTGCACTCAAACAACGTTTTGTACGGGTATGTAAAGAGGCATGCCAAACTGCGGAACATGTCCATTGAAGAATTTATTGCAAGCTATGGCTTTATTTATAAAAGCGCTGCCCAGGATAAAAAGAACATTTCCAGGGAAACTTTATGGGAGCTTCGCAAAAAGGGCATGACCTACGTTGAAATTGCAAAAGAGCTGGACAGCAATCCTACAACCATATCCCAGCTTTGTGACAGGTACTTCGGAGGAGACCCCTTGATACCCCGGCCTATCAGTGATTATATTACCGTCCAGGAGGTAATGAACAAATACCATGTTGACCACAAAACCGTCATGAAAGTAGTCCTGGAAAACGGCTTTGAGAACCATACAACCATCAGGTTCAGGTATTTGAACAAACATGAGATTGAACCTGCCATGGAAAAATATATACAGGAAAGCAAGCATCATAAGTTTATGGTCAAGAGATATGCGAAGTAATTGTTCAGGTGGGACAGGTTTTTTTCACGCATTTTTGCCTTCAGCCCACCTGGTTTTCCAGCAAAATAAAGCCATTTATTATTGTGCTGCACACATTTCTTTTATAAAAATACAGCGTCTATTACCGACGCTGTATTCAGTACGGGATTCCGATTATTATAAAATATCACGTTTCACGCCTGTCCTATCAGGGACATGACTTCAAGCCTGGTTCTTTCATCTTTTCGCACAGTTCCCCTCAAGGCAGAGGTTATGGTTTTTGACCCGGGTTTTTTAATTCCCCGCATTGTCATGCAAAGGTGCTCCGCTTTTATTACAACTGCAACTCCCAAAGGCTGCAGTGTTTCCATAAGTGTGTCGGCAATTTCACTGGTAAGCCTTTCCTGAAGCTGAGGCTTTTTCGCAAGAATATCAACTACCCTTGCAAGTTTGCTGAGTCCTATGATTTTCCCTTTTCTGGGGATATATACGACATGGGCGACTCCTACAAAAGGCAACAGATGATGTTCGCATACAGAGTATAAAGGAATGTCCTTTACAATTATCATTTCTTCATGTTCTGCTTCATTGAACATTTTAACTTCTTTCCTGGGGTCCTTGTACAAACCGGCAAAAATTTCTTCATACATGTTTGCGACCCTGCCGGGTGTTTCAACCAAACCTTCCCGGTCCGGATTCTCGCCTATTGCCAAAAGAAGCTCCCGGACAGCGGCCTTCACACGTTCCTTATCTATCATAATAATTATCTCATCTCCTGAATTTCACATAAAATTGCAAGCCTGTTATTTGCAATAATCAAATTATACTTTAACATAAAGGATGTGGCAAGCTAAAACCTTATCACTGTTTCAGAGCTGAATATGTATGAAACAAGGATGCGTCAACATGGCTTTTACCCTTATGAATATTAGCTTTGCCAATAAATGATACTATAATATTGACAGTTCCTATTGCATCATGTTTACATAAATGATATTATATCTTTAATAAAATTGTTGTCCCAAGATTATATATTTACAGGGAATCAGTGTGTTATTTTATAATTTATTACAATAGTAAAGGTGTGGTAGCAATGGATGCAGTATTTAACACTCTAACCTCAAAACAAAAAAAGGTGTACACAGCAATTGAAACATTTATAAAATCAAAGGGTATTCCCCCGACGGTCAGAGAAATTGGCGAAATGCTTGGAGAAAAAACTCCAGGGGCTGTACAGGGAATTTTAAACCGTTTGGAGCAAAAAGGTGTCATTAAGAGAGAAATTGGCATGGCTCGTTCTATTCAGCTTGTATCTACCAATTCTCTTTATATCGAACCGGTTTATATCCCTGAGATAAAGAAAGTCACAAAAAGAAACATACAGGATTTGTATAGCATATACAACTTGAACAAATATCAGCCTATGCCGCCAATGGCACTTAATTCACATGATGATTGCTTTCTTATTAAATGTCCTGATAACAGCCTTAACAAAATATCCTATGATGACATGCTTGTTATAAGCAGAAAATACGAACTTGACGACGGAGATATAGTTTTAGTTCTTTATGACAACCATTCTCTTTTAAGATATTACTATGAGAATGAGGACCCTGAAAAGATGACCCTTAAGGCTGACGATGACCTTTTCGGCAAGGAAGAATTTTTGAAATCCGAAGCAATCATCGTAGGAAAGGTAATTTGCAAGTACACCATTTTTTAATGTTGCCTAAACAGTAATATTAAAGGTTTTGAGTTGTAGAGCGGTGTTAAACAGTGAGGGAGATCGCCTCACTTTTTTCTTGCTAATGAATTTTGAGCTTTGCTGATGCATTTTATATGTAGTTTAAGCAGGCGTCGATAAAATAAAAAAAGCGTCCTGTTCGAGTTTGAGATGAACAACAATTATATCAGGCCGCTGAAAAGATCTTTTTGCAAAAAGGCTTATTCTCAAGGCAATTATTGCGAATAAACCTTTTTGCTTTTTTTGATTGATGGACGTACTCCCGCAACCTAAGAGGCGGGGGCTTTGTTCGATAAACATGCCTGGCAATTCATCTCCCGCCTATGCTCTCACTACAGTGAGCAAGGTGTTTTAGAGGCGGGAGAATTCTTGCTGTTTTTTTTAATAAGGAGGATAATTTCATAAATAGCTTACTATCAAGTCCCCAACCTCGTCAGTTGCAAAACCCATCTTGCCTGCCGCCATGCTTTTTATATCATTCTTAACAGCTTTCATGACAGCCTTTTCAATTGCATCTGCTGCCTTATCCTCGCCAAGCTGTTCCATCATCATCTGACCTGCAGCAATCGCCGCCAGCGGATTTATCATACGCTTTCCGGTATACTTCGGAGCTGATCCGCCAATAGGTTCAAACATCGAAACACCTTCGGGATTAATGTTGCCACCGGCTGCAATGCCCATTCCTCCCTGTATTGCGGCACCTAAATCAGTGATTATATCGCCGAATAGATTATCGGCAACAATCACATCAAAAAATTCAGGATTTTTCACCATCCACATGCATGTAGCATCCACATGGCAGTAGTCGGTCTGTATATCCGGATATTCCTTTGCCACTTCATAAAATGTTCTTTCCCAAAGGTCAAAGGCGTAGGTTAATACATTGGTTTTACCGCACAAGGTCAGCTTTTTCTTTTTGTTTCTTTTACGGGCAAGTTCAAAGGCAAACCTGATACAGCGTTCAACTCCCTGACGTGTACTGATGGATTCCTGTATTGCAACTTCGTAAGGCGTACCCTTTCTCAAAAAACCACCTGCGCCTGTATAAAGGCCTTCCGTGTTTTCCCTTACAACTACAAAATTAATATCATCCGGCCCTTTATCCTTAAGGGGGGTATCAACACCCTCATACAACTTGACAGGTCTTAAGTTTATATATTGGTCAAGAGTAAATCTTAATTTCAGGAGAATTCCTCTTTCCAGTATTCCCGGCTTTACATCCGGATGCCCGATGGCACCCAGGAGTACTGCCTGTTTTGTGGCAACCTTTTCTATTTCTTCATCTGTAAGAATAATACCGGTCTTTTTATACCTTTCTCCTCCGAAATCAAAATATTCAAAATCAATTGAAAACCCGAATTTTTTGCTCGCAGCCTTCAAAACCTTTACGCTTTCCTCCACAACCTCAGGTCCGGTACCATCCCCGGGTATGACTCCAATTTTGTATACTTTCATCCGACTCAACTCCTTATGTCTTTTTAAACATGTTTCTGATATATCCAATCAGCCCGCCAGCTGCCATTATTTCTTTCATGAAGTCCGGAAACGCTTCTGCCACATAGCTTCTGCCTTTTGTAACGTTGGTTATGGTTCCGGTTTCAAAATTCACAATTACCGTATCCCAGGGTTCAATATCAGTTGCCGCCTCGGGACATTCAATAATAGGCAGGCCAATGTTTATTGCATTTCTGAAAAAAATTCTGGCGAAGGTCTTTGCAATAATGCACTCAATACCGGACTCCTTTATAGCAATTGGAGCATGCTCCCTTGAAGACCCGCAACCAAAATTTTTCCCGGCGACTAAAATCTTACATGTTTCAGCTTTTAATGAAAAATCCTTGTCAAGGTCCTCCATACAATGCCTTGCCAATTCCGACGGGTCTGATGTATTAAGATACCGCGCAGGTATTATGACATCTGTGTCGACATTGTCCCCGTACTTAATGACTTTTCCTTCTACTTTCATAGTTCTTCACTCCTTAACACTCTACCTTTTTGTAAACCTGCTGTATTAATCATCTTTTAAGCAAGGCTTGGGTGTTGATTAATTTTCTCTACTTAAGGTCTTCAGGAGAGGCAATTTTCCCGGCTACTGCAGAAGCTGCTGCAACAGCAGGACTTGCAAGATACACTTCACTCTCGGGATGGCCCATTCTTCCTACAAAATTTCTGTTGGTGGTGGCAACAGCCCTTTCGCCTTTCGCCAGTATGCCCATATGCCCACCAAGGCATGGACCGCAGGTAGGAGTACTTACCGCTGCTCCCGCATCGATAAATATTTCAAACAATCCTTCGTTCATTGCCTGTCTCCATATTTTCTGGGTTGCCGGAATTATAATGCATCTTACGCCCTTATGCACCTTTCTGCCCTTTAATACCAAAGCAGCCATCCTGAGATCCTCTATTCTCCCGTTTGTGCATGAACCTATAACAACCTGGTCTATCCTTATATCGCCCACCTCGTCTATTGACCTTGTGTTTTCCGGCAGGTGCGGGAAGGCAACAGTCGGTCTTAACCCCGAAAGGTCAATTTCATATTCTTCAACGTATTCAGCATCATTATCAGCTGTAAAAATCTTATAGGCTTTCCGTGAGTGTTCCTTCACATACTCAATTGTCTTTTCATCGACATCAAATATGCCATTTTTGCCGCCCGCTTCAATAGCCATGTTTGCCATGGCAAACCTGTCGTCCATGGATAAATGGGACAGTCCTTCACCTGTAAATTCCATTGATTTGTACAGGGCACCGTCAACACCTATCATGCCGATAATGTGAAGGATTATGTCTTTTCCGCTTACCCACTTTCCCGGCTTGCCTTTTAAAACAAACCGGATTGCTTCAGGTATTTTAAACCAGGCCTCACCGGTTGCCATGGCTGCTGCCATATCCGTGCTTCCCACACCGGTTGAGAAAGCTCCAAGAGCTCCATATGTGCAGGTATGGGAATCTGCTCCGATTACTACGTCGCCGCATACAACAAGCCCCTTTTCGGGCAAAAGTGCATGCTCCACACCCATCTCGCCTATTTCAAAATAATTCTTTATACCCATCTTATATGCAAATTCCCTGATAAATTTTGCCTGCTCAGCGGACTTGATATCCTTGTTTGGAGTAAAATGGTCAGGCACAATTGCTATCTTTTCAGTATCAAAAACACACTCTGCGCCAATCTTCATAAACTCCTTTATTGCCACGGGTGATGTAATATCATTTCCCAGCACCATATCAAGCTTTGCCTTTACCAACTGTCCGGCTCTCACACTGGAAAGCCCGGCATGCTCCGCCAATATTTTTTGGGTCATTGTCATTCCCATATTACCAACCCCTTATTGCTTTTTTATTTCACGACATGTCTCAAAAAAAGAAATTAATAGTATCCGCAACCTGCCCGGTTTTTATGGCTATGAAATAATATTAAACTGCATTTGCACAAACGCCCTGCCGGGTCTGAAAGCGGTCTTTATTTCATAAAATCCGGCTTCGAAAGCCTGTATCGGTTAACCAAAATATTATTGGGATAGATTATACCACTGCGGAAAAGCTCAATCTTACGTTTCTATGACAAATAATTCTATGTTTTTTAATGTTTTGTGATATTAATCCCCGGCTCTGTCCCGGCTTATCAACCACGGGAACCGTTTTTCGGGGTACGGTTTCTTTTTCTGTATTCCAGGGGAGTCATTTTAACTTGTTGCCTGAATGTTTCATTGAATCTCTGCTGGTTTGAAAAGCCCACACTTTGTGCTATTTCGGCAACTTTCATGTCTGTTTCCGCCAACAGATCTTTCGCCCTTTCGATTCTTACCTTCCGAAGGTAGCTTACAGGCGTAATGCCCGTCTCTTCCTTAAATGCCCGTGTAAAGTACCCTGTGCTCAAAAAGACGTAGTTCGCCATGTCCTTAACCGAAATTTCCCGCTCAAAATTGTTATAAATAAACTCCACCGCAATTCTTATGAGCTCTTTCAGTTTAAGGCTTTTTCCTTTGATGCTGTTTTCCCACTCCATTTTAAGAGCCCTTGAAAGGAGTACAAACAGCTCCAGAATTAAAAGATACCTTAAGAATTCGCTCCCAATGTCGTCATTTTCTTTTTCCTTTATGATCCGGTTCAAAAGATCAATAATTTCGTTTTTTTGATTTACTTTCAGCACAATAAAAGCTCCGGATTCATTTTCCCGAACAAAATTCAAAAAGTCCTCAAGAGAAATTTCCGAGTATTCTTTGCTGAGTTTGCCGGCAAACCTGAAACTTAACACAATAAACTGGCATCCTGTTTTGGATTTCACGATCAATTTATGCACCTGATTAGGTTTGATGATTAATATATCATTAGGTCCAATAGGCACAGGCTGACCTGCCACTTCAAAAATCCCGTCACCTTTTTTTACATAAACCATTTCAAAGTGGTCATGACGATTTGGGTTCATAGACCAGTCAGAGTTGAAATAATTCTCTATGCTTTTTACTATAACCGGTAAAAAGCTCATTGAAGCAAGCAAGCTTTCCCATGCTCGCGGTAAAGAGACCTCGCCCATATTAATCACTCCCTGCCAACTTTGGCTGCTTTGAATATATTCTGCTCCAAATATAATATGCTTTCAAAAGATGGTTTAATCTCAAATGAAGTACGGCGTTTATGGAGAATGAAGCATAATCTGTCAAATTACAGCATGCTGTCAAGTTTACTGTTCGTACCATCATTCTATAATAACACTAACAAACAGGTCAATAGGACCGAATCCCTGCTGCCACCTCTGCACAATCAATCATTACTTTTTAGGTATAGCCTGACTTGAATGAAATGTATGCAGAACAATAACAAATGGCTTTATTTTGTTATTGTTCTGCATACATTTCATTTACGGTGGCTAAAGTCACGGGCTTTAGGCTAGGCTCTTGTAATTGCTTTGATGATGCTTTATTATTAAATAAGGCAATATGTAAGCATTGATTTTTTGGGGAAATATAATATACTGAGTAAATTTTGATATAAAAATAAACTTCAGAGAAAAGGAAAAAATATGAGCTTTAAAAAAACAGCCTGCAAATTACTGAACAAAGTTTTCCCTCTGCCGGAGCATCCTTTGAACCTTCAAAACAAAGGCATTATGTCATTGAACCGCTGGCAGTATCAAAAGGGCAGGGAAACCATCAAATATTATCTTGAGCGTTACAGCGCCGATGATATTTTCAAAGACAAAACCGTACTGGATATTGGCTGCGGGGCAGGAGGAAAGACCATATACTACACTTCCCTTGGCGCATCCATGGTGTACGGCATAGACATACTTCCCCAGTATGAAATCGAAGCCAACCAACTGGCACAGGAAAAGGGGCTTTCAGACAGGTTCCGGTTTGTTGTAGGAGATGCAACACACTTGTCTTTTGACGACAACTTTTTTGATACGATAATAATGAATGATTCCATGGAACATGTGGCAAACCCGGAAGAAATATTAAAAGAATGCCGCAGGGTGCTAAAGCCCGGCGGAAGGCTTTACATAAATTTTCCTCCCTATTATCATCCTTACGGTGCCCATCTTAGTGATGCAATAGGCATTCCCTGGGTTCATTTTTTCTTTAACGAGAATACCCTCATTGAAGTATACAAGGAACTGGTCAGCAAACTTCCTGACGAGCAGGAGCGGATTAAACTTCGCATTTCAAAAGACGGAAGCGGCTGCGAGTACATTTCATATATAAATAAAATGACCATTGCACGGTTTCAAAAGATTCTTGAAAATGCGGATTTCAGCATTGATTACTACCGGGAGGTGCCCTTAAGAAAGTTTTTGGCCTTTACCTCCCGCATACCTGTAATCAAAGAGGGATTTGTAAAAATGGTGGTCTGTGTTCTCAAAAAACCTGAATAATTTTGTCCTTTAGTTAGATAATAAATGATTAGCAACCAAAAATTTATTGCTGAGGACTTTTCCTGCGACAAGGAATATTTTATTGGCATATCAGGCAGGTTAAGCATACAGGCATTTTTTTTGGTGTGTAATCGTTATTCTCTAACCGGAGGATTTTTAATGGATAACAATTCGGTTTTGCTAATAGCCTTTCATAATCAAAAAGCGCTGGGGGTAAGGTACCTTGAAAAGTCCCTGACAGCCCATGGTATACCGGTTAATATAATATTTTTCAAAGGTTTCAACAGCATCAAACCGGGAAGCACCACAAAAGCCGAACTTGAACTGCTCACCCGGACAGTCTCTGCCCTTAAACCTTCTCTGATAGGTCTTAGCGTCATGACTTCATTATATCTTGAGACAGTTTATCATGTTAATAATACATTGCGAAGCAGCTTTTCAATACCTATAGTCTGGGGTGGTGTGTATCCCTCCCTGTTCCCTGAAAAATGCCTGGAACATGCTGACTTTGTAATCATCGGAGAAGGCGAGGAAGCCTTGGCCGAACTGGCTGATTCAATTATAAATAAAAAAACCTGTGAAAACATATCAAACCTTGCATATATGCATAATGGAACATTCAAAATGAATGATGTGCGCTTGCTGGAGCAAAATCTGGACAGGTATGGCTACCCTGAAATTGGCGGGGCAAACAAATTCTTTATTGACAACAACCGGATAATCCGAAAAGACCCTCAAATGGAAGCTTTGAGTTATGAGCTTGCCGCATCAAGGGGGTGCCCCTTTTCCTGTTCCTTCTGTTCATCAGTCAATTTAAAAAGAATATACAAAGGCAAGGGGCGTTACATACGCTTTCGGAGTGTCGAAAGTATTATGGATGAACTTAATGAAGCCAGGGTCAAGCTTCCCAATTTGAAATTCATTCATTTCTGGGATGAGATATTCCCCTCCGATGACGAATGGGTGGATGAATTCGTATCAAGGTATGCAAAGGAAATTGATCTTCCTTTTGAAATCTGGGTGCACCCCCTCACTGTCCGCAAAGATTTAATTCAAAAATTGGTAAAGGCAGGACTGTTTAAAGCGGTAATGGGAATACAAAGCGGTTCAGAAAGAATAAGAAAGGAAATATTCCACAGGCCCGAGTCCCAGGAAGACATATTCAACGCAAGTAAAATCTTAAATGAGTGCAAAGTACCACAGGTTATATATGATTTTATATTGCAGCACCCCTTTGAAACAGAGCAAGACATAAGGGAGAGTTACATTCTGTGCAGCAAACTTGAGCCTCCTTTTGAGCTTCAGCTCCATGCCCTCAATTATTTTCCGGGCACCGGCATATCGGAAATGGTTGTGGAAAGAGGAATCATGAGCAGAGCAGAACTGGAGAAAATAATGTACAGTCCAATGAACGAACAGTATAGAAAATATTGGCACCTTAACAATAAAACACCACAATCCAACTTCTGGTACTCACTGATTTATTTATCCCAGTTTGCCCCCATGAGGCCTGTTGCCAGGTTCATGGCAGACAAATATTCAATGATGCGGCCTGCAATTGAACTCTGCAAAATGGCCAGGCCTTTAAGCCGCCTGCGCTATTATTACAAAAAAGGGCGCCTTCTGCTGCGAGCTATGAGATAGAGAATGGAACCGTCCCCCTCGTCCCGGTTCAGCCGCCCCGGTCATGTATGGGGAATCAAGAAAAACCTCAACCCGGCCTGGAACCACAGGAACCGCCTGGTCTCCGGGACAGTTGTAAATAACCAAACAGTATAGTAAAATAAAGTAGTGTTGGTTTGAGTTTTTTTGATATGAAAAAGGGTGGGGGAACAAATTAATGGATAGGCCGGTGCTATTGATTGGTTTTTATAATAAAAAGGCTCTGGGTGTCAGATATTTGGAGCAAGCGCTTACAGCTGCGGGATATGACACTGTATTGGTGTTTTTCAAGGATTTCAACAGCGTAAAGCCCCAACCTGCCACAGAAAAAGAACTTGATCTGCTTAAGGAGCTTATATTGAAGGTAAATCCGGGAATCATCGGATTGAGTGTCATGGCCTCTCTTTACCTGGAGACAGTGTACAAGGTCAATGACATGATAACTTCAAATTTCAAAATACCTCTTGTGTGGGGTGGTGTATTCCCGACTCTTTTCCCTGAAAAATGCCTGAAATACGCCGATTATGTAATCCGTGGAGAAGGCGAGCAGGCAATTTGCGAACTTGTCCATGCAGTTTACTCCAATAAAGCAGTTAACTCCATTCTTAATCTTGCTTACAAAAAAAACGATGCAACATATATAAACGATATCCGTCCATTATGCGAAAATATCGACAAGTACGGTTATCCTGAAGTCGGAGGAAACAATAAATATTTCATTCATAACAATACAATAGCTACGGGTGACCCTCAGTTAAAATCGGTAAGCTATGAGCTGACCGCTTCAAGAGGTTGCCCCTTTGTTTGCTCATACTGTTCATCGGTTAATTTGAAACGTGTATACAAAGGAAAAGGAAATTATGTCCGTTTCAGAAGCGTTAACAGTGTAATGGCTGAACTTAAGGATGCAAAAGCCAGGATAAAAGGCCTTAAGGTAATTCATTTCTGGGATGAAATTTTTTCCGACGACCCGGAATGGATTGACGAATTCAGCAGCAGGTACAAAAAAGAAATCGGGCTTCCCTTTGAAATCTGGGGACATCCCCTGAAAGTAAACGAGGAGCTTATAAGCAAATTGGTCTCCGCAGGTTTGTACAAGGTTGTAATGGGTATACAAAGCGGTTCACCAAAAGTCCGGAAGGTAATTTTTCACCGCCTGGAAACACAGGATGAAATAATCAAAGCAGGCGAAGTCCTGAAAAAATGCAAGGTCCCTCAGGTTATTTACGATTTTATGCTCCAGCATCCCTTTGAAACGGATGAGGATATAAAGCAAACCTATGAGTTGTGCCTGCAACTCAAGCTGCCATACGAGCTTCAGCTTCACGGCCTGAATTTTCTTCCGGGTACCGATATAGTTGATATGGCTATTGACATGAATGTTTTATCACGGGAAGAGCTTGACAAAATCATGTACAGTTCAATTCAGGAGCAATACAACATGTATTGGGGCTATAAAAACGACAGTCCAGTGTCCAATTTCTGGTATGCCCTCATCTACATGACACAGTTCAGATTTGCAAGGCCAATATCCAAATTTTTGGCCAAAAGAAGCGACTCCGGATTGATGAGAAAACTGGCTGCAAGAGTATATAAAGGACTCCAGCTCTTCTCCAGGCTGCGTTACTTTATAAAGAAAGGAAAGCTTGTACTTCGCGCTGTGTTAAGAAAACGATAAACTTGTTGAGATTTATTGTTGCAATATTGAAACACCAAATTTGATTGCTTATGAAGTGGCAACTTAAGGCAATCGGCCAGAAACCCGCAGATGACCTTAATCTATGCATTTTTAGCCCGCTCTATTTTATTTTTCAACCTTACGGTTCTTTTCCTCAAGTCTTCAAAAATCCTGTCATTTCTGTATACTGATTCAAAACAGATATCAAGGGCTTTTTGGACTGTCTCAAGAGCCTTTTCATAGTCCCGGGCTTTGTGTTCATAATACTTGGCAAGCTCAATCAAAGCGGAAATCCTGTGTCCGCCTTTGCTGTTCAGCACATATTCCCAGCACTCAACTGCTTTTTCATAATCCTTATCTCTTTTATGCATGCCGCCAAGCTTTTTTGCTGCAGTCTCCCCGTAGAAACCGTTGTCATTTTTCATGCATTCTTCATAACACCTGATAACCATTTCCTTTTCTTCGCATGATTCAAAAATTCGTGCAACTCCAAGGAGCTCTGCCAGGCCGTCTGTTTGATTTACGGGATTTTCAACAATCGAAAGTATTTTGGCAAGCAAAGAAACCATTGAAATGATATCCAGACGATTATGCTCTATCACCCTTAAAATGTCGGTTACATCACCATCATTCAAAAACTTGAAATACACCCCGGGTATCTGCTCCCCGGGAATGTCATTTACCCTGTACTCTCCAAGTATGTTCTCCTCCAGGGAAACCAGCCTGCAGCTTTCAAGTTTTAACCTCCAGATTTTTCTGGCGGGGTATAAAAGGTCGAGATGCACAGGATTTTTCAGATTCATTTTCATTCTGTTGAAGATAAATCTGGATTCTATAAGGTTCCAGTCAAAGGACTTGCCGTTAAATGTCACAAAGCCTCCGAATTCTCCAAGAAGAGAATTCAGGTCCTCCAAAACCGCAGGTTCCTCATCATAGTCCCGCATGAAATATTGTCTTATCACAAAAGAATCCTGCCGGAAAAAACCTGTTCCAACCAGAAATGCCACGGTTCCCGCTCCACCCAGGCCTGTAGTTTCGGTATCCAAAAACAGGAAGTCATCTATCTGCCTGTTGGCGGCCTCATGATTTATTTTACCCAAGAGGGAGGTATCCACCGAGAGTAAATCCTCCAGCCGGTATCCCCCGTGAATATAGCTTAATGGATAAGTATTTTCAATGACAACACAACTCCCCTGAAAATTGGAGCAAACCTTACCTCCCAGCTTTTCCGGGACATCCCTGTCTGCCCGGTCTTCAAAGGTCCTCGATATTTTATTGCTCTCCTTGTAAATCTGAAGCTTTCTTATAAGATCCAAGCTTTCATGCCCCGCTTTCACTCTGCAATACAATATCTATCAACCTGAGGGTGGTTTTTTTCGGGTTTGCGTCACCGGAAAACTCATTAAGGGGTCCTACACAGGATGGGCAACCGGCTTCGCACCCGCACTTTTCGATTAGCCCCCGGGCTGTCTTGAAAAGCTCCGAGTGCAATTCATACAGCTTTTCACTAAACCCAACGCCTCCAGGATAGCTGTCGTAAATGTATACGGTCGGTCTTTGAGTAAATGTTGAGCGAACTTGTGGAACCACATTGATGTCGGCAGGGTCGCACATCAGATAAATGGGGGCACAGTTGGCGAGAATGTTTGAAAGCCCCAGAAGTCCGTTTTGCGCTTCTTCCCTGGACATGTAATTCTGCATGTCGGAAGGAAGGCCAACCCAGTATGACGAAGTGTGCATCTCCAATTCAGGCAGTCTTACAGGACCGTATCCTATATTTTCATGGGTATGGAATTTTATTTTTTTGAACATGTTGACCTTGCTGGTTACCATTACCTCCCCTGAGGATCTTAGCACATCTCCGTTTTTTTCTTCTTTGAAAACATCCAAAACCTTAAGATCCACTGCCAAATCGGCATCCGTATAATAATCAACATCCACCTGCCTGACGTAAGCCTTCTTGTCGTCAAAGTCCAGCTTTTCAACCTGATACTGGATTCCCTCATGTAAATATATTGCCTGTTCATGCAAAAGCATCGAGGCAGTAAACCTGTCCATCTCACCAATAACCTTCCGCTGCGGGTCGGTTATATCAATAATAATGAAATTTTCATTTGCAGCACTCCTGAGGCTGATATCCGCCGCCGGAAAAGCATCCGACATCCAGTGCCAGCGCTTTCCAACCCGTCTTAATATCTTGGCCTCCTCCATATATCCCAGTATTTCCTCTGTTGTTTCAACCCCAAACTTCTCTCCCTCTTCAAAAGGAAGTTCAAATGCCGCACATTTGATATGATTATACAATATAACCAGATTATCCGGATTGATTAGTCCATATTCCGGGTTCCGGTTAAAAAAGTAATCCGGATTGTTTATAATAAACTGGTCCAGAGGGCTGCTGCTTGCAACCAGCACAGCTGCCGAAGTCCCATTTTTTCTTCCCGCCCTGCCCGCCTGCTGCCACGTGCTGGCAATATTTCCCGGGTAACCGCACATTACGCAGGCTTCCAGACTTCCAATATCTATCCCTAGCTCCAGAGCATTGGTACTCACCACACCCTTTATGCTTCCTTCCCTGAGGCCTTTTTCTATGCTGCGCCTTAAACCGGGCAGGTAACCGCCACGGTAACCTCTAATGCTGTCAGTGTTCTTCATTTTCTTTTTAAGTATTTCCTTGAGGTAGGTAACCAAAACCTCCACCTTAAGCCTGCTCCGTGCAAAAACAATAGTTTGAACGTCATTTTTTATAAAGGTTTCAGCAAACCTTTGGGCTTCCAGGGTGGAGCTTTTTCTTATTCCAAGTTCCTTGTTTATTACCGGCGGATTGTAAAATATAAAGTGCTTCTCCCCCGTAGGTGCACCATTGTTATCCACCACTTCGACACTCCTGCCCGTAAGCCGTGAAGCCAGCTCCCCCGGATTCGCAATGGTAGCGGAGCAGCATATATACTGCGGGTTCGACCCGTAAAATCTGCATATCCTCTCAACCCTTCTCAGTACATTAGCCAGGTGGCTGCCAAATACACCCCTGTATTGGTGGACCTCGTCCAGCACAATAAATTTGAGGTTTTCAAAAAGCTTTGTCCACTTGGTATGATGAGGCAGTATCCCGCCATGAAGCATATCCGGATTGGTTACAACAATATGGCCCGCCTGGCGGATTGCTTTTCTGGCTGTCTGGGGAGTATCCCCGTCATATGTATAAGTCTTTACGTCGATCCCCGCTTCAGTTATTATCTCATGAAGCTCTGAAGTCTGATCATTGGACAGGGCTTTGGTGGGAAAAATAAACAAAGCCCTTGATTCGTCATTTTGAAGTATGGCATTCAACACAGGTACGTTATAACACATGGTCTTCCCTGACGCAGTAGGCGTAACTACAACTATGTCCTTATTTTCATTAACCAGTCTAATAGCCTCCGCCTGGTGGGAATACAGTTTCGTTATGCCCCTTTTTTGCAAGGCAGTTTTGAGCCTAGTATCGATAGAATCGGGAATTTCTTCATAAGAGGCTTCTTTGGGAAGGGTCTCATGCCAGTGGGTTATATTTTTAATAATGTTTTCGTTATATCTGAAACTGTCCAGAACTTGCTCCAAATTCATTTTAGCAATTCTCTCCTAAATACCGAACATATATTCCTATTTTATATTAAATTATTTGAAAAGTAAAGCATTTAATGTGGCCTGGGGCGACCTGGGAGGATGGTTCTTCGTGTCTCAAATCCCATTTAAAATTAATGTTCTGCTTGTGGTTTTGGAAAAAGTTTTTTATAATTGACCTGTAGCTGTTTACATATGGTCGGTACCTTTCGCAGGCAGCCGGATAAAAAAGCATCTTAGACTTTCAACTTGGCAGAGCTGTTTTATTAAATCAACCGAATGGAGTTCACCAATGATAAAAAAAGTTTTTTTTAATTTAATTTTATCCATGTTTATTTTTTCTTCCGTTTTTATTACACGGTGCAGCCAGGAAAACAGCCTGCTGAATCTTGACGGGCTTTCCGGTCAAAATCAGGAAGATAATTTGCAGGAAAATCACAGCGGACCCATGGAGGGACAGGAAGAAACATCCGGGACAGACTCTTCGGAGAAAGATTCGTTGCTGGTGGTAATAGATGCAGGACATGGGGGCATTGACCCGGGATGCTCGGACAATGGCGCGGTTGAAAAAGATATTGCACTTGATATTGCCCTTAAACTCCGTGATATTTTAAGGGAAGAAAACATTAATATTTACATGATCAGAGAAAAAGACGAGTTTGTAGATCATGTAAAAAGAATTGAAATAGCAAACGAGAAAAATGCAGCACTCTTTTTAAGCATACATTGCGATTGGTATGATGATGCAAGCATAGGAGGCACACAAACTCTTTATTACCCTTCAAAAGCATTAAAAAAGGGAAATCTGGATGAAATTGAATATGCAAGCATTATTCAGGAAGAGCTTATGAAATCCATTGAAACAAACGACAGAAAAATAAATGACCGTACGGATCTGGCGGTGCTTAAATTTGCAAAAATGCCTTCTGTAATAGTTGAAATGGGGTTCTTATCAAATAAAAAAGATGTGGAATTATTAAAAACCGACGAATTCAGATTAAAAGCAGCCACCGCCCTTGCAGAGGGCATAAAAAGGTCTCTTTCAGCCATAACAGAATAGAAAGGCGTAGGGCTACACATAATGTCGCTTCTGTCAAGGATTCTTCGGAATATTTCCCTTTTGGCCAATTTATTTGCGCCATTTTCAGAGCGGCACTTTCAAGGTCCTTTCAGGCATAGCCCTTTTCGTATAAATGGAATAAAAGCCTCAGTGATGAAAAAACATCTTAAAGCACATCAAAGTGTTTTTCTGACTGCCGGAGGATTATCTTAAACTTTCCGCATAATCATTGAGGACAGCTGTTATATCATCCTTGTTTGTCAATTTGAAAATCCTGTCCTTTACATAGGATGAATTTCTCATTCCCTTAAGGTACCATGCAATATGCTTTCGCATTTCCAGCACACCGAACCGTTCATCTGTAGAATCAATCAGCATCTCCATATGCCGGATGATTGTTTTGATTTTTTCTTCAAAGGAAGGTTCAGGCAAAAGAACACCGGTATTCAAAAAATGAAGGGTTCTCTTAAATATCCATGGATTCCCCCTTGCACCCCTGCCAATCATTACAGCATCACACCCGGTTTCATTAAACATCCTTGCTGCGTCCTCAGGGCTGAAAATATCTCCGTTTCCAATAACCGGAATTGAAAGGGCCTGCTTCAGTTTTTTGATAATGCTCCAATCTGCCTTTCCGCTGTAAAATTGCTGTCGGGTGCGCCCGTGTATTGTTACCGCCCTTGCTCCGTTTTCCTCGGCAATATTTCCGATTTCAACAGCGTTTATATTCTCTTCATCCCAACCCATTCTGATTTTTACCGTAACAGGTTTCGAAGTAGCATTTACAACTGATTTCACAATTTTCCCGGCAAGGTCCGGGGTTTTCATTAATGCGCTGCCTTCGCCGTTTTTTGTGATTTTGGGAGTGGGACAACCCATATTTATATCAATTATATCAGCTTCAGAGTTGTTAAGTTCTGCTGCAATTTCCGCCATGATTCCCGGGTCTGAACCGAAAATCTGTATTGCACAGGGCTTCTCCTCCGGATTTATTTCAGCTATCCTATAGGTCCTCTCGCTGTTGTAATGCATTCCCTTTGCACTTACCATTTCGGTATAAACAAGCCCTGCCCCCTGTTCTTTGCACAGCACCCTGAAGGGCATGTCGGTCACCCCTGCCATAGGGGCAAGAAACACTCTGTTGTCAATAGTTACACTGCCGATTTGCATGTTTAAAACTCGTCATCCTCCGCATTCCAAAGTGAGCTTTTCAGATATCAATAATGATACCACAGAACATCACCGCTAAAAAGGCAGGTGTAAAAAAAGTTATTCAAAAAATATTGACTCACCTTGTACAATTGTATACAATTATACAATAATGCACGTATGGTGCAAGGTCCATTTTTGAGCTGTTTCAAGTATTCAAAAATCCGGTCCGGTTTAAATTAATTAATAAATATTATATCTAAAGTTACATATAGGCGCATAATTTAATAACACCATACACTGCTGTTTATTTTTTAGGGGGTATGAAATATGCTGGAATTCAGCAAGAAGTCAAACACTTTGGAGCAAAAAGCTTACAAATACAGTCTTCAGGACATAAAAAACCCAAATTTATATAGGGACCTTTATCCTTACAGTGAGGTGCCAAAAGTTCCATTCAACCATCGCAGGGTGCCTATGAGTGTTCCTGATGAAATCTGGATTACAGATACTACATTTCGGGATGGCCAGCAATCCCGGGTGCCTTATACAGAAAAACAAATAGTTGACTTGTATGATATGCTTCACAGGCTTGGCGGGGAAAATGGAGTCATCCGCCAGACAGAATTCTTCATTTACAGCAAAAAGGACAGGAACGCCTTATACAAGTGTAAGGAAAAAGGCTACAGATATCCTGAAGTGACCACTTGGATACGCGCCACCAAAAGCGATTTCCAACTGGTTAAGGAAATTGGCATTGACGAAACAGGCATTCTGGTAAGCTGCTCAGACTACCATATTTTCAAGAAACTTAACATTACCCGTAAGCAGGCCCACGACCATTACCTTTCGGTTGTTAAGGAAGCCCTGTCTTATGGGATAAAACCAAGATGCCATCTGGAAGACTTGACAAGAGCCGACTTCTATGGGTTTGTTGTTCCCTTTGTAAACGACCTTATGGCTTTGTCCAGGGAAGCCAATATTCCGATAAAAATTCGTGCTTGTGATACTATGGGTTATGGTGTTCCATATCCCGGTGTTGCACTGCCAAGAAGCGTGCCGGGAATTATTTACGGGCTCAGGCATTACTCTGACGTTCCTGCTGAACAGCTTGAATGGCATGGCCATAACGATTTTTACAAGGGTGTCGTCAATGCCACTACAGCATGGCTTTACGGTGCTTCAGCCGTCAACTGCTCACTGCTGGGAATAGGAGAGCGTACAGGCAACGTTCCGACAGAAGCCATGGTCTTTGAATATGCAAGCCTCAGGGGAACCACAAACGGAATGGATACAACAGTTATAACTGAAATTGCAGAATATTTCGAAGAGGAAATAGGTTATGAAATACCTCCCATGACACCTTTTGTGGGCAAAAACTTCAATGTCACCAGGGCAGGTGTTCATGCTGACGGTCTGTTAAAGGATGAGGAAATATACAATATATTCGACACTACCAAAATTCTTAAACGTCCGCCGAAGGTTGCCATTACAAACCTTTCAGGACTGGCAGGAATAGCACATTGGATCAATACATATTATGAACTGGATGATGAATCCAAGGTTGATAAAAAAGATCCTCTTGTGGCTGCAATCAAGGAATGGGTTGATTCTGAATTTGAGGGTGGACGTATTGTATCCATTACCGACGAAGAGTTGGAGGAAATAATTGAAAAACAAGCCCCTGGCAGGTTTGAAAAGAAAGCTGGTTATTGATAAACAATTATCTTTTTTGTTGCGATTTCAGAATAAGAACAAGTATGTGAAACTCTTAAAAAGCTAATAGAAATTTCATGTAATAAAAAACACACCCGTTTCATATATCTTTATGGGGTGTGTTTTTATGTTTATAATTACCATAAGCCGGAAGCAGATAAGAGTTGCCGTCTTGTTGATTTTTGCAGTTGCCCTTTTTTTGGCGGTTTTAATATATTTATTAACAGGTTCGGGTTCCAGGGAAGACCGGAAAGCCATATCCTGCAATGCAAACCTTGACAACAGCAGCTTTGTCAGGTTCCTGGCCTCTTCGGGTAACATTCAGAAAAACATTGAGATATTTGACATTGTTAAAGGTGAGGTGGTAAAAACATCAGCAGTAACACCTGATATAAAAAGCCTTGCCATTTCATACCTGAACAATTTAAAAAACCTGTATGTGAAAGTCAATGCCTTTCCTGATAAAGGTTACATTATTAAAATACCCATAGACCCTCCGGCAAAAGTGCAGCATGCTCTGCTTAACGATTACGGGATAACCCAGGTTAACGAAGTGTTTGTCATTTTCCCTATGAACGAGGAGCCTTATCTTTTGGTCCTTGACAGAAATTACAGCCCATTTTTCTATAATTTTGAAGGCGCTACCGATAGAATAGAAAGATTGCTCACCTCGTCAATAAGAACAGAAAAATAATTGCGGGGCGGAAAGCAGATCTGAACCTTATATGAAAAAGCGGCTTATAAGCCGCAATCCGGTAACAGCGATTAAACAACTTGTGCATAACAAAAGTGCGGTAATAAAATACCGCACTTTTGTTAATTATCCTGGCGTCCCAGGCAGGAATCGAACCCGCATCAGTGGAACCGGAATCCACTACCTTATCCATTAGGCCACTGGGACAAAGCTTATATAAACTTAAATCGTAAGATAATACTAGCACAGGCCATAATATTAGTCAAGGGCGCCCAAAATGGTAATTTTGAGGCCAGGCGTTTCTGGGTTTGGATAGTTCGTTCACTGGTATGACAGGTGACGTTTTGTTATTTATGTGGGTGCAGCAGTTGACAGCCCCATACC
This sequence comes from Clostridiaceae bacterium, assembly GCA_012839865.1. Taxonomy (GTDB): domain Bacteria; phylum Bacillota; class Clostridia; order CAYPLH01; family DUMO01; genus DUMO01. The sequence goes on along the minus strand of DUMO01000054.1, from coordinate 41,008 downwards.
TTAAGGGTATAGGAAAAATGACACGGAACTGCTCATGTCAGACACCCGAAAATTGTAATATCAGCTTTAAAAGCCAGTTGTTTATTATATATTCAATTGCAATGCCTTCAAGGTACGACCATACAAAAATAGTCAAAAACAAAACAATGGAAAAATCAAATCTGGCATTATACATAGTACTTACTCCGTAGGCAATGATGCCGTTGAACCATATCTGAATAATCCCATAAATTATTATAAGAAACATGATAATCATGGGGGTAAGTTCCTCAGGTGATATTTTGAAATAAATATAGTTGGAAAACAGTCCAAGCGGCAATATTGGTATATGCGCAATAATATAAACCTTCATGACTTTTATTACCGACGCATTGCCCGAATCCGGGAAAATTCCATCCCTTTCACTGTCATCCTTTGAAAATTTCTTTTTAAGAAATTCGCAAAAATCATAAATCGGATACGAAAACAAAAATACGTCCAAAACTCCAACTACAACCAGCATTATCAAAGCGGCTGCCAGTACCGAAATTAAACCGGCTGTGGATTTGTCCAGAAACAAGACTTTATAATTTTCGTATATATACACATAAATATCAACTGCCCCTACAAAAAAAATGCCTAAATAGAGGGTCCATTTTTTATCGCTCAGGTTGGCAAAAAGTTTCTTTGGCAAAAGTAAAACATCAATAAGCTTCATCAGTATCTTAAGCACACCTCGTCTTTTCCATATTCAGCGTATTTTTTGTATCTCCTTCTCTTGTACTGCACAAGCACCCTCATAGGGCAAATCCTTTGTATATTATATGTCAAATCTTAAATTTGCTGTATGGTTGTTAGTTGCTGCAAATATTTGTCAGGCATTGATTTTCTCAAACCTCATGCCTGTCCTTATAATAATATAACTTAATGGAAGTAAAATCAATGGAATAATTAACAGCACCATCAATTCCAATTGTATTCCTAAGGCTGCATCAGGATTGGCAATAAGCCTGTTTATTGCGGAAAGCGCCCATCCCTGGGGTGTGAGGGCGGCAAGGGCTTTCATGTTTTCAGGAATGTTTACAAAATTCCAGAAACACCCGCCCAGAAATCCAGTAATAAGTGCAAAGGCAGGGGCTGCGGATTGCAGCTGGGCTGAAGTCCTGAAAACAGAGGACATCAGCATGCTGATGGATATAACCGACAAAAGGTATGCCGCCATAACCATATATGACAGGATGCCCGTAAACAGCACTACTCCGAAAACCAATTTTATGGTGCAGGCAAAAATGAAAATCTGAAGCATTCCGGAAATAAACATGGATATAATGTTTGCACCATAAGTAAGGAGCAAGGCATTGGCACCTGCAACCAGCCTTTTAAGGGTCCCGTTTGTCCTTTCTTCAACAAGCCACCCGCTGCAAAAAAGTATGTACAGCATGATAAAAACCATAATTATCCCGGCGGAGGTGGCTGTTGCGGCGGGCATGTAGAAAGCTTCCCTGTCATACTCCTTCCCGGACAGCTCATAATACTCCATTTTCATCAGGGGCTCAGGCTCCCAGAAAGTATCTGTAAAATTCCGTACTTCGTTAAAAAGGTCTTCTCCGGTGGTTTTGCCAATCTGGTTATATTTTAAGACAACCTTTCCGGCAGCCACATAGCTTGAATAAATTCTGAGGACTTCTCCTGCAATGATTTCTGAAACATAATCGGAAGAGTACGATGCCGGTGATTTGATAAAATCAATAAGCCCCGTATAGTTATTTTTTTGAAGTTCTTTTGAAAAACCTTCTCTAATAACGAATACCGCTTCCACTTTGTTTTGTCTTAGCTTTTGGGATGCCGTACTTCTGTCAGAAATTTCAAGTTCAATACCTTCTTTGTCTTTTAACCTGTCTATCAAAAGCATGGAGTCTGCCGAAACATCCTCATCCACTATAATAACGGGTATTGTTCCAAGCTTTTCATGCCTTAAGGCATATCCTGTTGCCAGAATAATAAAAACAGGAAGGACAATCATTGAAATAAAGAAAATCTTGTCACTTATCATCATTTTCAGTTTGTAAAACACAGCGGTCAAAAGCGTCACAGAATCACTCCCTAACAGTCCTGCCGGCATAATATATCACAAAAGCAATGCTTAGCATGGAGACACCCAACAACAAAAGCGGAAGAACATAGTTGCCAACCTTAAGAGCAGGATTTCCCGAAAATATTGCCATGAATCCCTCCATGGCCCAGCGGTTGACGGTAAATTTGCTTAAATACTGTATGATTTCAGGCATGGAAGACAGGGGATAAATATTCCCCCCTATTATAGCCATAAGCAGTATCCCCAGACTGCCAATCAGGTCGGCGGCCTTTGGGGTGCGTGATATTGAAGAAACCAACATTGACCAGCAGGACACTGAAAACAGCGTCGCGGCAAAAATGAAAATAATGTTTTTTACATTGGTGCCCCAATAGTTTTTAAACACAAAAAGCGTAATAAATAGCGTCGCTGAAAATTGTATCGCAGATAAAATGAAAGTTACAAGAAACTTTGAAATTATGATCTGCCATGTCTTCACAGGGGACACCTTCAACCTGTCAAATAGCCCAAGATCTCTTTCGGTCACAAGCATTTTCAACCCCGGCAGCCCCGCAAGCATTAAAAATACCGTCATCAGTGCCGCTGTGAAATACTCAAAGGCCGTCAAGTCAAGCCCTGCCGCCATTTCATACCGGTTGAAAATATTGCCCCTTGCCAGGGCATCCATGAGAATTGAAGCAGTAGAAGCATTATATTCCTGTATAAGTTCACTTTCTGGAAGCCCCGCCGCCTTGTTGTAGTAATAAATCGCATTAATTGCGCTCTGCCCGGAAGACACCATGTTGCAGGCGCTCTGCACCAGGTTGCGGACTATATATGAGTCCAGAGGTGCAAGCTTGTTTCCGATAACCTTAATTGGCTTGTTTATTCCCTGGGATATACTGGTTGTAAAATCCTCCGGGATTATGATTATTGATGAAATCAGGTTTTCCTCAAGCTTTTCCTTTGCTGCATCCTCAGTCAATAGCAGAATTTTACGAAATATATCCATTTCCTCAAGCTGTCGTATAAGCATCCTTGTCTGGGTGGTGTTCTCGTTGTCCACAATGGCAATGTCAAAGGGCTCTATAAATTCATTTTCGTTGATATAACCCGAAAGAGTGTATGAAAAAAGCATGATGAAAAGAACCGGCAGGCTGATTAAAAGCAGTACCGCCTTCCAGTCCTTCATAAAAAGCTTCAGATCGTTTTTAAACAGTGAAACGAAAGCAGACATTGCCCCTATATGCTCCTTATATTTCTAAACTATTGCCCCGGTAAAACTTGTTTTACCGTCCGGCAACCTGATCTACGGTCAGGATAGCCTTCATCCAAGTGACTTGCATCATAAATTTGCAGCAAAGTTATGCAGCCATAAAGCTATTGCCCCGAAAAAACCGTTATGCTGTCCAAAAGTTCCTTGTTTTTGAGATAAAACATGCCGAAGGACATTAGAACCCGGCCTTCAAGCTGGCTTATACCTTCTTCCGTCAAATCGTCAAGGACAATTATTTCTTTTCCGGCTATGTCCAAGGGTTCAATCTTTTCAATTCCAAAGGTATCTTTGCTCTTAATATTCAAACCTAGTCCAGAAATATCAAGATTTCTTGAAAATAAATCAATGTCAGCTGTTATACGTAAATTTTCATCCCGGGTTTTGTACTTGTCATTTTCAATCCTCTGAATCTCAATTGAGCCCTTAATGCTTTCAGCTTTGCCTGTCCTTTTGTCTATACCTGAAAGTTCATAGCTTATGCGTTTGTTTTTCACCAACGTAAGCTCATCAATATTGTCGATTATCTCTATAATGCCGTTTTCTTCAACGAAGCCATCATCATACCAAAATTTTATAACTTTTTCCCGGCCATCCTGCCCGGTTGCATTATTGGTGCTTTCATTCACCCCAAACCTGACGGTCTTCCCGCTTGCAACCTCGACCTCAAAAAATCTGTTGCCTTCCTCTTTAATGCTGCTTTTCCCGGAAACAAGCTTTATGGTATATTCACTTCCGCCCGGTATCCTGACAGGCATTTCAATTGTCCTGTTTAAAATATTTCCATTAGGTCCAATCAGTACACTCATTGTTGCATCGCCTTTAAAAGAAACATCTTTGAACCAAAGCAGCATTTTTTTCAAAGTCTCAGGATCATTTGCCCCGTTCAGGGTTTTCTTATAGTCATTTATATCAACAAACTTCAAAGCTTGCAAAATCCCTGTGTTATCCAGATAATTGACGAGTGAGGAAAGGTTCCCAAAGGTAACTTTCAAAAAAGCTTCGTCATTTGCAAGCTTGTCTGCAAGCTGCCCCACCAGCCCGCCAATCTCATCGGGGCTAAGCCTTATAACCACTTCCCTGACATTTACTTTTTCATCATTTACAATGTAGGAAGCTGTACTTCCATAACTTAAATTATCTTCCTTCAGGAAGGATTTGAGGAAAGAACCGTAATCCCTTGCCAAACTGTCCATATCACTTTCCGAAAAATAAAAGGCATTGTGAAAGCCTGCTTTGGCAGGTGCAGATTTGGGCCTTATAAACTCAATGCCATATCTTTCAGATACCAATTGGTAAACTTCACCAACATGTTCCCTGTCCACTTTAAACCATGTATCAGGCATGATGACAGGTATCGAAAAATACAGGTTCCGACGGTCGTAATAGGCATGAATGTCCGCTAAAGGTGTATTCCCTATTAAAAGGGAAGCCAGAACCGAACCTCCCTCCAGGTCCATATCAGTATTGGCGTTTACTTTGATTCTTAAATTTTTCAAAAGGGAAACCATGTTCTGAAACTCCCCGGGAAGCCCCTCGGGATTCACTTCAGCCCAAATCTCATATTCGGTATTGTATTTTCCGGACAGGTACGGCAAACTGTATTCATGGAAATTTTTATATAAACTCTTCAACTCATTTATGTAAGAATTGAGGTAGTTTCCTTCAGCTTCAATATAAAGCTCCATCGGGTGCTTATACAAAAGGGTCCGCAATAAAGCCGCTCCCCCGGCAGCTATAGCCAAAACAAGAACAATTATAATTAATACTTTCTTTTTCATATCCGCTCTCTCCTGTTTACCCTGTTATTTATCCAGAATTCAGAAATAAACTACCCTTCATCATGATATCCCCCGAAGACTGATATCATGACTTCCTCAAGGTTTTCAGTTCCATAGTGTTTTAAAATATCCTTAACCTGGCCCGACATTTTTATCCTGCCCCTGTCCAGCAGCGCAATTCTGTCACACAGCTCCGCCAGTTCATTTATATAATGGCTTGTAATCAAAATGGTGCGGCCACTTTTTTTCAAATCTTTAAGGGCATCCAGGATGAATTTTTTGGACAGGACATCCACCCCTACAACCGGCTCATCCATGATTATGATTTCAGGATTGTGAATCAATGCCACAGCAATGTTCAACCGGCGTTTCATGCCGCCCGAATATTCATCCACCTTTTGTCTTGCCCTGTCTTCCAGTTGAACTATGGAAAGAACATCATTGATTCTCTTCTTCTTCTCCTGTCCCTTTAAGCCATATATGCCAGCCCAAAAGTTTAGGTTGTCAAGCCCTGACAGCATGGGATAAAGGGCAACATCCTGGGGAACATACCCCAGAAGGCTTTTGATTTTTGAACTGTTCTTCAAAACACTGAATCCCTTTACAAAAATGTCACCACCGGTAGGCTTGATAAGTCCTGTAAGGATAGAAATGAAAGTGGATTTGCCTGCCGCATTCGGGCCGACAAGACCGAATATTTCGCCTTTTTCAATCTCAAGATTGATATCGTTGAGAGCAATGAACTTACCATATTTTTTTGTCAGGTTTTTAACTTCAATAATCGGACTTTTCATTTTGACCTCTAAAATACTTAATTTAAATGCCCCATAAAATTTAAAATATGGTATACGGAATCTTATTATTGTATTTCCTGATCCTCTATAAATTATAACATATTGTTTACACAAGCTTCAATTGGCATAGCCTATCCCAACCATAGAACAGGGTATAACCTGTGCAGCTTCAGCAAGAATAAAAAAGTTTAGAAGGCTGGAGATATAATCTTGCAGACAAAAAGCTTGCCATGATAATAATAGTATTTCGGTTCACGGAAAAAAATGAATGGACAGGCTTGTTCTGAGCTTATAAATTAAAATATAATGCGACTACCTATATAAACAGTTGAGAGCACTCAGACCGGCAAAATGCATAAATGCAGCCACCGGTTATATAATCCTGGTTATGACGTATAATAAAAGCAAAATACTGCATACCAAAGCGGAATTGATAACTGTATTGGTAATGAAACTCTTGTTTTTATTCTGGGTTTCATTTTTATCTAATTTTTTCATGGTACTGCCATCCATTATGTTATGCTCTTTAATAAAGGCGCTTATTATATCTTCCGCCTCCTTCAGAAGATATTCATTCTTCCATTTTCTTCTCTTCCTGGCCGCTTCACTGTTTATGGCTGCTGCTTCGTACTTGTCGTTATCATTTTTGAGTATCAAAATTGCTTCCTCTATTATATTGGACGGCACATTTTTTATTACAACTATTTTTTTGGAAATCCCGTTAACCATATAAAGCCTCCGCACGAAATTATGACAACAGTACTTTTCTTTCGCACAACAGTATTAGTTTTTCCAAGGTAGTTTATGTTAATTTTTTGCAAATTATACATGGTTTTTTATCCCAACCTGGACCACACCTTGGCAACAAGCACCAGCATATCATCCCGGGGCCTGTCCTGATTGTTGTGGATGGCTTTATTCAGTATATTATCAGCCATTTCCTGGGGGTTACGGGTGCTTATCATGGACAGGTAATCCATAATTGTGGTACTGTTATTCTCCGCTTCATCAAAAGAATCATAAACGCCGTCAGTCATCATAATTATGAAATCCCCGCTTTTAACAGTATGCCGCATAAGCTCTGTCTCCACATTGCTTAAAATACCTGCAGGAAGTGAAACTCTTCTGATTATCCTCACATTTTCATTTTTCTTCACAAAGGTCGGTGCAGCTCCGACTTTGACAAATTCCGTTTCTCCGCTATGCAAATCAACTACGGTAAGGTCAATTGTGGCAAAATTGTCTTTATCGGACTTTACAAGAAGTATGGAATTTATCATGTTTACGGTTGTGTCCACATCAAATCCGGAATCTACAAGCTCTTCAAGAAGGTTGATTACAATATTGCTTTCAGTCTCTGCACCATATCCGGTTCCCATGCCGTCACTCAACGCAGCGATGAATTTCCCTTCTCCTGTATTCAAAAAAGTATAGCAATCCCCGGACTGCAATTTCCCATCCTTCGGTATTGCCGCCACACCCACCGTAATATTTAACAACTCCTCTTCCACCAGTTTAAGAAAGCATTTTCCATCCTTCCGGTAGCATTTTGACTGTTCCTTTTTCATTTTGCTTCCCAGTATTTTTGTGACATTTTTTTCAATGATATTAATGCAGTCTCTTCTTCCCTTGCATCCCTTATGGGTGATTCGCACCTCATACCTGTTTGTTTTATTGATTAACACAACAACCTCATCAACAATTATTCCGGCTTCGGACAGGTTTTCACTTATCAGGCACTCAAGGTCTCCTCTGAAAACTTCATCACTGTTTACTTCGGTTGCCAATCCCTTAATCAGCCCCGATAAGCCATTCAGTTGCTGTGATATTATCTCACGTATTTCATTGACTTTATTCTTCCACACCGCATCAACTTTAAAAACCTCGTAACAACTGTTGGCTTCATTCAACAGGGTATTGAGGCGTTCACAGTTTTTCGATAAGGTTTCCGGCATATCTTCAATGCCAACCCATCCACTGGCTTCAAGCTTTTCAACCATTTGAAAAAAAGATTGATATGTACTGTAAAAATTACTGTCCCAGCAGTACTTGCAGGAATTGCATCCTTTGCATACTTTGGCGGCAATGTTGTCAAGCAATATGGATATGTTTTGTTTGCTTGAAACAGTTTTTGTCTCGGCCACTTCCTCATATGTTTTGGCAAGGCATTTAAACGCCCTGGAAAAGTTTCTCAGCTTGTGCACGGTCATTTCCTTGATTCTTTTTCCACCATCCCGTTTATCCTCTCCGAAATCCGCTGCTGTTTTTCTATATAAACCCGAAAAAACTTCAAGATATTTTTGGGGTATTATAAGAAACAGAAAAGCCCCCGCCAGTATTTCCTTTATATGAATCAGCACTTCTGTTGAGCCATTTATGTGAAATGTGAGAATTGCGTTTCCGAAAACAAATCCAAGAATGGATCCAATTTTCCCCATGTTTCTGAAAATGCCCGAAAGAAGCCCGCAAAAAGCATATACTCCAATAATTACCGGTGCAGCAGGGGATGAAATGCTGATAATGAGACCAATTGCCACTCCTATTGATGCACCGGCTCCGGCACCGCACTTGTTGCTCAATACCAGTATTATAAAAATACTCAATGCGTTTCTTACCGATATGCCTGCTATTGAAATGTTGTTAACCCCTGATAATAAAAGGGCCACCGTAATTGCCATACTTATGAGCTCTTCGCTTGTAAAGAGCCCGTAACCTGAAATGTCCGTCAGGGCTCTCAAAGAATACTTAAATATAAATACCAGACAGAAAACCAGGGAGTCATACAGCACCAACCTCATTAAATCATACATCAGAAAACCTTCCAGGTATACTGTTGCAATTCCCGGGACAGCAACAGAAAAAAAGGCTGCAATAGCATGTTTCAATTTTGCCTTGCTGTCATTAAGATTAAATACAAACCCAAATGCAATAAAGAGAATCATTGCAAACATAGAGATGTATAATTGCTCCCCTGCTTGTACTGTAAGCATTCCCAGCACCAGACCCATGGCAATAACCAGCCTGTTCAGGCCAAGGCCTGTTGCCGCCGCAAATAATGCAAAGCCGAAGGGCATAAGTCCATCAAGTAAAGATGCCCTCCCCATTAAAAATGAGATAAGTACAAGCAAAAAATTTTTCCTGGTGAGTATTGCTTTTAATATGCTGCTTGCTTTGATTTTCCCATAGCTTTCCGCAATATTTTTAAAATTGGTATCCGGCAATGTCTGCCCTTTCATCTTTCGTAACCCTCCTGTTTGTTTGTCATCTGTAAAGCTGCTATTCGTACGGCAATCTAGATTATAAGGGAGAGCCCGGAAAAAGTTTGTCATTTTCCGCAGAGCACGTTGTTATTTTCCAGACAATTATCACCAAATAATTACCAATATCCTGTATGCAAAGGTTTGCGAAAAATTAAATTAAGCAATTTATCAGGCAAGTTTTTGACAATATATTGTAGTATGCCGTCATAAAAAAAGCGTATATGCATTTTTGTTCAAAAGCTATTTCCCGGTTGCAGTTAACATAAATATAAAATATTCCAACAATTTTGAAAAAATATGCCGTAGGGTGCAGGGGCCAGCTTGTCATTCAAAAGGAGCTTGTATTTGGTGTCATTACAAGAACAAAAACCCTTCACTGTTCTTGCGAGATGGCGCCTGACGATGAATTTTTAAGTAATCAATATCATAGCTTCGATGATTGCCCTTACTTTCAGCATGCAGGGTATGGGTCTTCCCATAAGATTTGTGGTAATTGTAGATATTTAATAACAAACGTAATTGGATAACAAACATATAAACCCGGCATGTAAGAGTAATAAAGGCGAAATGTCCCAGGCAGGTAAACCTCGGGTGTTTTTTGAGCAGAGTCCTCAGGGTTTATTCGGCAAACCTGACAAAAAAAAGAGACTTTCGTCTCTTTTTTATGCTGAACTTTAATTTAAATTTCCGGTTTTCATCAGTCAGGCTGCTTTTATTCAGCTTCGTCCTCTTTCTCCTTCTTGGCTGTTTCAATAACCTTCTGGGCAACGTTCGGCGGAGCCTCCTCATATCTTTCAAACCAGAGTTTGAAATGGCCCCTTCCCTGGGTCATTGACCGCAAATCAGTTGCGTATTTGAACATTTCAGCCTGCGGAACCTCGGCTACAACCTGCTGGATTCCTCCACCCTGAGGATTCATTCCAAGAATTCTTCCACGGCGTTTGTTAAGGTCTCCGATAATATCTCCCATGTAGCTGTCGGGCACATATACTTCAACATGGGCTATAGGTTCAAGCAGCACGGGATTGGCTTCTTCCATACCTTTCTTATAAGCAAGGCTGGCTGCAATTTTAAATGCCATTTCAGAGGAGTCTACAGGATGGAATGAACCATCCACCAGGGTTGCCTTAAGGTTAACTACAGGATAACCTGCAAGTACACCTTTTTGTATGCTTTCACGCAAACCTTTTTCAACGGCAGGGAAATACTGCCTGGGAACCGCACCGCCAAATATTTTTTCTTCAAATGTAAGGTCTTCCTGTTCTCCCGGTTCAAACTCAATAAATACATGTCCATATTGCCCGTGTCCGCCGGATTGCTTCTTATGCTTTCCTTCAACCTTGACCTTTCTCCTGATGGTTTCGCGATAGGGAACCTTCGGGTCTTTAAGGTCAACCGACACGTTAAATTTTGCTTTAAGCTTGCTTACAACTACGTCAAGATGCTGTTCTCCAACACCGGATATCAAAATCTGCTTTGTTTCGGCATTGACTTCAACCTTGAAGGTTGGGTCTTCATCCTGCAATTTTTGAAGTCCGGAGCTGATCTTTTCTTCATCTCCCTTTGCCTTGGGTTCAACTGCAAGTGATATTGCAGGTTCCGGGAATGAAATCTTTTCAAGAACAACCGGATTTGCCTGGTCGCATAATGTATCATTGGTGCCTGTCAACTGAAGCTTGGCAACTGCTGCGATATCTCCGGCCACAATCTTAGCTGCAGAAATCTTTTCCTTGCCTTGCAGGTAAAAGATCTGGGCAATCTTTTCAGTCTTTTCCTTATCTGTGTTATACACGGTGGAATCGGCTTTCAGTGCTCCTGAGTATACCTTGAATAAAGATATCTTTCCCACAAAAGGATCGGCAATTGTCTTGAACACAAGAGCGGAAAGAGGTTCGCTCTCAGCGACTTTAACTTCAATATCTTCGCCGCTGCCGGCTTTCTTTGCCTTTACACTGCCTTTGGCATCGGGCGCGGGCATGAAATCTATAATTCCGTCCAGCAAAGTCTGTACACCCTGATTGTTGAAAGCAGCACCGCAAAATACAGGAACAAGGGAACCGTCACTCAAACCGATTTTCAAGCCTCTGCTTATTTCTTCAGGTGTGAATTCCTCGCCGCCGAAGAACTTTTCCATAAGCTCTTCATCATTCTCTGCAATTGCTTCATTGAGAGAGTCTTTAATTTCCTGCACTTTATCGAATAATGACGCAGGAATCTCTGCATCTATGGCATTACCCCTGCTGTCAAACTTTTTCGCCTTCATGTTAAGTACGTCAACTACACCTGTGAATTTGCCATTTTCCATGATAGGAAGCTGAAATGCAACAACACCTACTCCAAACATTTCTTTTAACTGATTGTAAGTTGCATCAAAGTCAGCGTGCTCTTCATCCATCTTGTTTATATAAAACATTCTGGGCATGCCATACTGGTTTGCATAAGCCCATGCCTTTTCAGTACCAACCTGAACTCCGCCTTTGGCGTGAACAAGAATAACTGCTCCGTCGGCAACACGAATACCTTGCATAACTTCCCCAACAAAATCAAAGTACCCCGGTGTGTCAATTACATTAATCTTGTACCCTTTCCATTCGCAAGGCATTATCGAAGTACTTATGGATATGCTTCTTTTTATTTCTTCCGGGTCATAGTCGGATACCGTATTTCCGTCAGTTACTTTACCCATCCTTTCTATTGCTCCGCAGTTATACAACATCGCTTCGGCCAAAGTGGTTTTACCGGCTCCTCCATGGGACATCAAGCATATGTTGCGGATTTTATCCGTAGTATAAGCTTTCATAAAAATTCCCCCTTAATAAGTTTTCCTTTCCAGATACTGTTTGCTCATATTATTTTACCTAAAATTTAGAAAAATAATTCAAAATTTTTCAATAATTTATTTATAACCTGCCAAACATAAAAATAGCTTTTGAATGCTCTTTTATCCGGCTGGAGTAATCAGAACAAATAAATAATATTTCATTGCGAGTTCTATAGGCTGCAAGGGCTTTTCCATGCAAAACACACAAAAAATTGGAAGGCATCTTCCCGCAAGATAATCATATTATAACATTAAACCCTCATTGTTGAACAGCATTATTATTATTATTTTTTTCAATTTTTTACACGCTGGAGATGGAAACCACCGGACTTCCACAAGTAAGCTCCTCAATTCGTTGAAGAGAGGATGTCGCTCTCCCTGTTGCCGTTCAAAAATTTTAGTGGCTGTTTCAATCCATCAGCCCTGACATGCAGTGACCAGGGAAGCGAATCAAGACCACAAGAACCGCCCCCTGGTCACAGGGAAAACTCAGTTAAAATGTCCTGGAATTAATTTTTTTCTTTATTTTCCTTTTGCTCCCGCAGCTTTTCATTCAACCTGTACCCTAAAACCATCAATCCGTCACTAAGATGAACATTCTCGATAATCACATCATATGGTATTTTTAGATCCATGGGAGAAAAATTCCATAGACCTTTTATCCCGGCCCGGGCAGCTCTTGTGGCCACTTCAGGGGTTTTTTCATAGGGAACTGTGATCATTGCTATATGGACCTTGTTTTTCTTAACAAAATCATCAAACTCGTCCATATGCATAACTTCAATATCTCTTATCTTTTTACCGATAATTTCAGGTCTTACATCAAATATCCCCACCAGTTTGTAACCGCGTTTTTCAAAGTTGGTATAGTTGGCAAGGGCTTGTCCCATATTTCCTGCACCAATTATTACAGTCTTATAGTTGTTTCCCAGCCCCAAAATTTTCCCAATCTCATTATATAGTATTTCAACATTATATCCATAACCCTGCTGTCCAAAGCCGCCAAAGCAGTTCAAATCCTGCCTTATTTGCGATGAGGTTATTCCCATCCGGTCGCTTAACTCCTTTGAAGAAATCCTTATTATTCCGAGTTTCAACAGGTCCGAAAGGTATCTGTAATATCTGGGCAACCGTTTAACAACCGCCATTGATATTTTTTTCTTTGGATTCATAAGATACACCTCATTTTAATAATTTCAGGTTTAACACGAATGGTATGTAACTACTGTTGTCTTACACCATAACATCTATCTAAAGCCCATATGGGTTCCTGCCTTTTTAGAATCGGGTATAACCAAACAATTGGGATAACATGTTAAGCCTTCATTAATAATAATCCGGACAACGGCACTCCCAGGTTTTATTAAGGCTTCTGCTCCGACTTTTCAGGTTTTGCCTAAAGTTACCGTGAAACAAGACACATTCTATGCTTTTGTATTATACCATCTTTGTGATTTTATTGTCAATATTGCCGTAAAACCATATGTCTGCTACAATAAAACAAAATCCAACAGAGGGTGCAGAAAATTGATTGTCTTAAAATGCAGTAATATATCCTTTAGTTTTGGAACCAACAAGGTGCTTGACAATGCCACATTCAGCCTGAATGATACCGACAAGGCCGGTTTTGTGGGCGTAAACGGCGCAGGTAAAACTACAATGCTGAATATAATCACCGGGAAGTACAAGCCTGACAACGGTACCCTATTCATTTCAAAAGGCTGCAAAATAGGGTATCTGGAACAGGATAACGGCATCTCAAATGAAAATGCCGTATTGGAAGAAATACTTACCGTATTCAGGGATTTAATCGATACCGAAAAAAAGATGCGTGAGTTGGAGCTTCAGATAAGCAATGAAAAGAATCAGGTAGAGTTAAACGCACTAATAAAGCAATATGATGCCATTTCTTACAATTTTGCAAGGAATGGCGGCTACGAATACATGAGCCGGGCAAAGGGTGTTTTAAAGGGGCTGGGATTTTCTGAAAACCAGTTTAATCTGCCCTGCGGAAATCTTAGTGGAGGCCAGAAGACGCGCCTTGCCCTTGCAAAATTGCTTCTTACGGAACCGGATTTGCTTCTGTTGGATGAACCCACCAACCATCTTGATATAAGCGCCATAGAGTGGCTTGAGGAATTTCTGCTGAACTATAAAAAGTCTTTGCTGATTATTTCCCATGACCGGTATTTTCTCGATTCCGTCACCAATAAAACCATTGAGCTTGAAGGTTGCGAATGTACTGAATACACCGGTAATTACAGCGCATTTATAAAAAAGAAAACCGAGACCCGTGAAATCCAGCAAAAGCACTATGAACAGCAGCAAAAGGAAATTGCCAGAATTGAAGCCTTTATCGAGCAGCAGAAACAATGGAACAGGGAGCGGAATTTGATTGCGGCACGAAGCAGGCAAAAGGTTCTGGACAGGATGGAGAAGATTGATAAACCCAGGCAGGCTCCCGATAAAATAAAAATAAAATTTAAAAGCGGTGTATCAAGCGGAAAAGATGTTCTTTTTGTAAATAGTCTTGCCAAGGAGTACCCGTCATTGCTTCTGTTTAAGGATATTAATTTTACAATCAGGAAAAATGAACGTGTTTTCCTGATAGGGCCAAACGGCTGCGGCAAATCCACACTTCTTAAAATATTGGCAGGGGTCCTTGATGCAACAGCCGGCAATGTCGAATACGGGCACAATGTAAAAGTCGGATATTATGACCAGGAACAGGAGAACTTGAATGAAGAAAACACCATTCTGGAAGAAGTGTGGAACACCAATGAAAAGCTAACACATACACAAATCCGGGATACCCTTGCATTATTCCTTTTCACTGGAGAAGATGTGTTCAAGAAAGTGTCCGTTTTAAGCGGAGGAGAAAAATCCCGGGTGGCTTTGGCAAAACTCATGCTGTCGGGATCTAATTTCCTATTGCTGGATGAGCCTACAAACCACCTTGACATTATGTCAAAGGAAGCACTGGAATCGGCTTTAAAGGAGTTTGACGGTACCATACTTGCAGTATCCCACGACAGGTATTTCATTAACAAACTGGGTACAAGAATAATGGAGATGAACAACTCAGGAATAATTGATTATTTTGGCAACTATTCCGATTATGTTTCATACAGGAAAAACTTAAAACTTTCAGAAAACAGCCAATCTCAGGTAAAATTGTCCGATTCCAGGCTTGAATATCAAAAAACAAAGGAGGAGCGCGCAAGGCAGAGAAAACTTGAAAAAAGGCTCAGCGATACCGAAGCTGATATCTATCTGACAGAGAAGGAAATTGAAAGCATATCGGAAAAAATGATGGACCCGGCAATACAGGCCGACCATGTAGCCTTGACGGATTTATATGAACAAAAACAAGAGCTGGCCAATAAGTTGAATTCCCTGTACGCCTTATGGAGCGAACTTTTGGCAGGCAAACTGGAATAACAGCCTCTATTTTGCTTTCACTTGTATTGCAACACAAAAGCCGGTCTATTACCGGCAAAGAATAGCGGTTATTAAAAACCATTTCGGGCAGCTCTTTTTATGGTTCAATTATACTGGCCACATGGTCCTCAAAGGAAGCTCCGCTCTTATCCTTGAAATATTTCATAATACCATCTTTTATGGCAACAGCAATTTTAAGCCTGAACTGCTCATCCCGTATTTTCAATTCCTCATTCTTATTTGAAAGAAACCCGCATTCGACTATAACCGTTGGAGTTTTCCAGTTTTTTATAATAATAAGGCCGTCTTTCTTCACCAGGGCTTCCCTCTTGTTTGCAGGGTCAACCGTAGCTCTCAATTCAGACTGGATGAATTCGGCAAGTTTCTTCCCGTCAGGGCACTCAGGAGGATAGAAAACCTGGGCTCCATAATATTGGGTTTGCTGAAACTTGTTGAAATGAATACTGACAACTATATCCGCCCCGGCGGTATCCATCATCTTTTTCCTGTTTCTCAGGTCCTGGGCCCGCTTGTTTGAAATACCCGATGTGCCGGGATTATATTGCAAAATATCGTCCTGTCTGGTCATGATGACTTTTACATTTTCATTTTCGAGCAAAGCTTTCAGTTTAAAAGATATATCAAGATTTAAATCCTTTTCCTTAAGACCGCTATAATCACTTATCGCACCCGGGTCCTCTCCTCCATGGCCCGGATCAATCAAAACGGAGAGTTCACCGTCCATGTAAGGATTGGTTACAACCGGTACATCCGGATTCTTGCTGAAGTCAATGCTATACACCAGCAGCGCCAGTATGAAAGCAAGTATTACAAGCAAAATATTGCTTTTCCTGATAACAATAATCATAAAATCACTCTCCAAAAACGTTCTTAACAGTTTCATTTTTTTGCAGACTTTTTTAACTTTTTTTGATAATGCCCGTAAAATACAATCATATATAAGATATTCAAAGACAGGTTGTACATATTCTGCTGACAGTTAGAATCATAAAATCAAATCTCCTGTGATATAATTATCTTTAAAAGGAGTTGATTATGATTGCCACAGTTTTGCAAATGCGGATCCATTATTATTAACGGAAAGTGTTCAAACAAAAGCTGCAAAGAAGCAATAAACGCGCCTATAGGGACAAAAAAGGCTGAAAGTGAAAAGAAAAAGAACCAGTCTCCCCCGGCTGCTGAAAAGCCCGATACAGAAAAAAACAAGCCTGCAAAAAAGCGCAGGGCATCAAAATGCATTACCTATTCTCTTGAGGAACTGGAAAAAAGAGAAAACGTAAAATATTAAAACCTTCAGGATAATTAATAAAAGCGGCGGCAAAGAAATTTAAAGCTGTTTTTCCCGAATTCCCACCTGTGACCTGAAAACAACCTTGCCGTCATTTTCTTTAATTCCTTCAATATGCACAAGCCCGGATTCAGCTTTTGATACATCTTTTAAAAGGATTATAGTATCCCCGGGCAAAGCTTCATTTATGTAATTGACATCTATACTCTTAACCTCATACTTTTTGTGGCTTGCAAGATCAAAGCAATCCATTATAAAGTCCACATATCTGGAATTGTTCAAATGCTCATTTGAGTCGATATCACTGTACCCAACAGTCTTTCTATATGCAACCTCCGGCTGTTCAGGTGCCTTTAGTTTTGGCAGGCCGCAATCCATAGCTCTCTCGCTTTTGCCTGATTCGTGCACTATTGCAGGATAATCCTCAGCTATAAAATCCGCCCTTTTTATCTTGCGGGAATTTGTATCCAAAATTATCCAGGTTGATATGGCTTTAATAATAATATTCCCATTGGAATCCCTTACGATAAAGTCTCTTTGGAATTCCAGCCTTTCAGGAGGCTGAGGCCATGTTTCTATTGTAATTTCCTCTTCCCATGCAGGGGTTCTGATAATTTCAACATATATTCGCATCAGCACCCATGCAACACCATATTTTTTCTCCAGTAATTCTATTCCGACCCCGAGACTGTCGGCCGCAAGACTTGCAATATCCTGAAAATACTCAAAAAGCGCACTAAGCTTTAATCTTCTGGAAAAGTCCACATCACTGAAACTTATGTTGTATTTCTTTTTGTATAAGATTTTATTTTCCATGGCCTTGTGCAACCTCCCTCCTTTGTATATCGCCTGCATATTGCCTGTTTTCGTCTTTAATCCATTTTGGTTCTTCAGGCAGATGCTTCAAATTTTTTACTTATCAACAGCCATGTTCTTTCAATGGCTGTTTCCGTTTCCGGTGTAAGGCTCGATGTGGGCTATAACCTGCACATTTTGATTAATTTCTTCCCGAATTTTATCTTCAATAAGGTGAATCAGTTCATGGGATTCTTCCACACTCATGCAGGGTTCGGTCATTATATGCATATCAATATACAAATCATTTTCAGTTCCCCTGCTCCTTATATCGTGGGCATCCTTAACCTGTTCAAAACTAAAAGCAATCCTTTTTATTTTATCGGTATCCACAACGGCCTTGTCAAGCAGTATATCGCTATTATCCTTAAAAATCTTATATGCCGCCCAAAAAATAATACCACATACTATAAAGGAGGCAATAGGGTCTATTATTGGCGGGAGCCCGAGTTTAATCCCTATAAGAATTGCCAATATTCCTATTGTTACATAAATGTCACTTCTTGTGTGCATGGAGTCGGATATCAAAACCAGGCTGTCAAGCTTCTTTCCTGCATTGCGTTCAAACACGCTTACAAAAATGTTAATAATCATAGTCAGCAGCATGACTGAAAAACTCAATGGCGACAAGTTTGGAGCCACCGGGTTTCGAAGCTTTTCAACAGCATTGGTTGCAATTTTTCCGCAAGCAAAAAACAGCATGCCGGCAATGATCAATCCGGCCAGTATCTCAAACTTGGTATGTCCGTAAGGATGGTCCTTGTCAACAGGCTTTGAGGCAAACCAAATTCCGATAAGCCCTACTATGTTTGAGGAACCATCTGTTAACGAATGGAACCCGTCTGCCAAAAGACCGGTGCTTTTAATTGCAGCCCCCATGACAATCTTAAGTATTGCAACGGCAAGATTCGCAAAAAGTATCGCCCACAGCACCCTTTTAACTTTCCTGTAATTATCGCTCATAATACATTTCCTCTCATAGCTTGAATTCACTAATCCCCAAATATTCAAAAACCTGTGAAACTATAACCTAAATCATAGTCCCACAGGTAATAATCCTGCTGCCAAACGGCCCAGCCCCACGCATTTTAAAATGCATCGCCTGCTCTGTAAAATCTACCCCAATAGAGTAAGCTATTTAATTATTATAGTATAGTATATTCCATACTGCTTGTACGTGTCAAATGTATTTTTTGTGCATTTTTTACAAGGGCTTGGCCGAGTGATCATACCACACACAGGATGAAGGCTTATTTGGGCAGGAGAGGCAGAAAACCATTGAAAAAGAAATGTATGAAGAACAATAACAATTGGCTTTATTTTGTTAGAAAACCAGGTGAGATGAAGGCAAAAATACGTGAAAAAAACAGGATGTTTTTTTAGCTTTTTTTAAGCCTGTGAGGGCGAGTAAAAAGCGGTAGCATTTTTGCCTTCAGCGAACCGTCGGTTTTCTCAAAATAAGAGCCTTGTTATGTTCTGCATACATTTCTTTATTCGCGGTTTGCAATCCCTGTCAATGCCAGTATATCAGAAAGCCTTTCCCTCACCTGCCATCCATCAGCTTTTTGTATGTTTCAAACAGCTCTATAAATTTGCTGCTGTCGCCGCCGTGGTCAGGGTGATGTATTTTTGCCAGCTCCCTGAACCTGCTCTTTATAGAGCTTATGGTGGCATCCGGGGGAAGTCCCAGGCTTGAAAGCAGTTTCGGGTCATATATGCTTTTTTCTATAATTCCGTTCTCCTTGTAATACTGAAAATAAACATTGCAAAAATACTCATCGAATACCTCTCTTATTTCCTGGCGGTTCATTCTCAGCAATTTGCTCAGGTTATATTTTACGGTACTGTCATTCTCATCCTTCGTTGAAAAAAAATCATTCCATATGTATTTCTTATGCCCGGAAGGTTCAAAATTTTCAAACCTTAATTTGTGCTCGAATTTTTTCAACTGTCTCAGTTTTCTTTTGAGCTCGTCAATCATGGCAAACCGTCACACCAATCTTTCATAATTTCGTAACAATCAGATTCCCTGACTCATACCTTTTGAGACCTGCCTGGAAAAACCAATATCCAAATAATATATATATAATATCTATAGCCACAAGCAAAGCTGCATTTTTGAAGGTGAAGGCACTGAATATCCGGCGGGGTAAAAACACAATAAACCCGGCAGGTATGATGGAATAAACAATCCATCTCAGAGCACCTTTATAAATGCCTTCAGGATATGTCGCAAAGGTAGTGGTAAAGTTTAACACTATTCTGGCAAAAGCATTGGCACTGCCTGTGAAGAATGTGATGGTATGGGCGGATGCAAAGACACTGCCCATAAGAAGCCCCCCGAATACCGTAAAGAAAGTAAATATCAACACCTTGTTCCATCCAAAGGCGGCTATAAATAAAATATAACCGTAAATCAAGTCCCCCCATGCCGAGATGCTTGTTCTTGAGCACATCAGGTTTATATACACATTCTTTGGCTGCACAAGATATGCGTCAAGCCCGCCTTTTAATTACCGCTTTTCATTAATTGCTCCATGACATCATGCAGGTTGCATTTTCTCGTGTCCACCTGAATTTTGGCGGAATAGTCGGCCTGTTTCAAGACTTCAACGTCTGGTATCCGGACTGTGGTGATATCATTAAATCTTACATCGATCACCTTTTTGTGCAGATAATTGTACTTTAAGTTTTTTATCGACTCATCCAATACTATTTCCCCGTAGTTGATGATGATTGCACGCCGGCAAATCTGCTCGATGTCCCCAATATCATGGCTGGTCAGGAATATGGTGGTTTCCTCCTCACCGGCAAGCTTCTTAATTAAATCCCGGATTTTCTTTTTTACTATTATGTCCAGGCCAATGGTGGGCTCATCCAGGAAAATAACTTCAGGCTCATGCAGCAATGATGCAGCTATTTCGCAGCGTATCCTCTGCCCTAAAGACAACTTTCTCACGGGTATGTTCATCAGGTCTTCTATTTCAAACAGTTCAACAAGATAATCTATTCTTTTTTTCAATTTTGCCTCAGGCAGTTCATATATGACACCCAAAAGCTTGAATGTATCAAGGGGAGGCAGATGAAACCACAACTGAGACTTCTGGCCGAACACACTACCAATTTTATACGAAAGTTTTTTTCTCTGCTTGCCTGGGTCAAGACCAAGAACACTCATGTATCCTGAAGTCGGGTGCAAAATGCCGGTCAACATTTTAATGGTAGTGGACTTCCCTGCACCGTTTGGCCCTATAAATGCAAGAATTTCACCTTTACTGACTGTGAAATCAATACCCTAAACCGCTTCCACAGTCTTGTAATCCGGCCTGAAAAGCGTGGAAATGCTTCCTCTTAAGCCTGCTTCCTTGGTTTTTACCTTGAAAGTCTTACTAAGTCCCTTGACTTCAATTACATTCATTTCATGATCTCTCCTTTCGATAATGATTAAGCACCATACAGGTATAAAAAAGCCCCTTGAAGCAGTTCAGTGAGACTCCTTCATGGGGCTTTTATCCCCGGTAGTGTGGCTTTCGCCTGCACCGCTTGGACCTGCCCGGCATGCACCGGCGGAACCCTAGGTACACTCCCACGATATAAACCATTATGCCAAAATGCTGCTGCAGCCATCTTTCGTTGACTTCCTCAGGTTGTGTTTTTGTTAAGGGGGTCAGGGGGCTGCCAATTGTCCTTGCCGGATTTTGCCTCATTGCCCTGTTTCTTTTCCGCTTCGATATTAATAATATTAAGAGTATGGGATTTTATCGGAGAGTCAATTAATATAAGATCATATTCTTCTCTTGCTTTTTCAATCAATTTTACTATTTTCTCAAAATCAAGGTTTCCGTCCAAATCGCTTAGTCCCAGGCCTTTGGGGATAAAATGCAGATTTGGCGTCCCGGATGCTTCAAATATATTCTTGCCGTTATGCTGAATTAATTCATCCAGTATGCCTTCCAACTCCATTCCAAAATATTTCTTTATTCTGAAATTATCAATATTACAGTCAACGACAAGAATCTTCCTGCCTTCCCGGGCAATAATTTTTGCTATGCTGCTTACATATGCCCACTTCTCTTCGCATTGTTCCACACTGGTAAATGAAATCACTTTCAAAAAACCCAATTGCGTTGCAGATTCCAACCGCATTTGAAGCAATTTATAAGCTTCTTCTGAAGATGAGCCATTCCTGTGAGTCTTCTTTTTTTTACCCCCAAGCATGCAAAACCCTCTTTACACAAGAAAAGATTTATGGATTATGAATGAATTATATAATATTTCCCTGTTATTTTATCCATAAATCCTGGAGAGTCCTCATGCCTTCCTTTCAAAGCTTCTCAGCAGTCTTATAAAATGGTTCGCTTCGCGCAGCACGTGGTCACCCAGCAGAGGAATAATGATTGATCTGATTTTGCATGCCAGTATTCCCTCTGTGCCCTGGGCTTTGAAATCCCTCAAGTCCCTGGTTGCCTTCAAACTGGCATCTGTAACTTTTGCCAGCTGTGCTGTCGAATCCATGGCAGCTTTTGCCTTGGCAGTGAGCTGGTCAAATTCATTTCCGAAATCGTTGGCTTTACTGATTAATTCATTTTCCGTAGGATCAAGCAATCCCCTAATGAACTTCGCATGTTCCGCCATTTGCCTGTTCCAGAAAAATACCTGCTCCCGGGCTTCCTTCTCAAGATTAATGGGCATTCTTCGCTGAAGCCTCTGTATCGTTTCAAGATATAATTTTGCCTCACGGATGATATGGAGAATTAGCAGCGGATAATTTACCGTAAACATTTTACATGACAATACATTAGATAAAATTGTTTCCTTAAACCTGATTAAATCGGCAATCAGCCGTATGGCCGCCTGATTAAGCGCAAAAACCCTCTGCTCCAGTCCTGGATTGATTACCGTCATTCCTCCGCCCCTTAATGCTGCTTCCGCCTGTGTAATGCCGGTGGGTATCTGTACCCCTGTAAAAAAAGTGGTTGCCATTTCAGCCTTCTGTGTGAAGGGAGTTATTACCTCCCCTGACTGAAGCACCTCCGGGCTTGCAACACCGTTGGAAATTGATACAACTTCAGCAAGAAGCTTGTCAAACTCTCTCCTGAACATATCTGCCTGTTGGGTAAAGTTTGCATCCTTTGGTGTAAATCCTGCTTCAAGAAAAAACGAGTGCTCCTTCATTATTCTTGCAAAGAACAAATGTATATCAAGTGACTGGCGCACAAAATCGAAGCTTGTAAGCATGTCTATACCTCCTAAAAAATATTCAGACTATGCTACATAATATGTTTATATCGAATTATCTGCTACTTTGAGTGCGCCGGAATTTTCACATCACAATTTCGGTGAAGAAAAAAGAACGTGCCAACTCCACCACAAATAGCAAAAACCCCAACTCCAATACTATTGTATTAAAGTTGAGGTTCTTATTTGGAGGCGCCACCCAGATTTGAACTGGGGAGTAAAGGTTTTGCAGACCTCTGCCTTACCACTTGGCTATGGCGCCAAAAACGACTGTTAGCAGAAAGCCAACAGTCTTTTTCTATTGGAGCGGGTTACGAGATTTGAACTCGCGACTTTCACCTTGGCAAGGTGACACTCTACCGCTGAGTTAAACCCGCATTTTGGTGCCCAGAGCCGGAATCGAACCAGCCACACGAGGATTTTCAGTCCACTGCTCTACCAACTGAGCTATCTGGGCTTGTGGATACCGGATTCTACCGAGCTCCCACACTATATATTTAAGATTAAAAATGGCGACCCGGAAGGGGCTCGAACCCTCGACCTCCAGCGTGACAGGCTGGCATTCTAAACCGACTGAACTACCGGGCCATTTTAAATGGTGGGCACTATAGGGATCGAACCTATGACCCCCTGCTTGTAAGGCAGGTGCTCTCCCAGCTGAGCTAAGCGCCCTTCTATTGTTCTTTCCGGTACGAACATTTAATAGTATACAAAAATAAAATCTCAAAGTCAATAACAAATTCTTCTTTTTTAAAATATTAAATTAATATTGCTTGATACAGCTCATAAAAGCTTCATGTTGCTCTCAATCCCGCCAGTATACGTTGTTTCAGGATGCCCTGCCGACATTTTCCCACTGTACATGTCATATCTGCTGTTCCAGCAGCGAAAAAATTTTCTTTTTGAACAGCAGATAAATTGCAGCAAATACAAGCCCTCCCGATACAGCATTAATGCTTCTTGTATGATTAAGCAGCATAAGGCAGGTTGCAACAATCTTCACCAGTCCAAAAAAGCTGCCTTATTTCCCGGATAAATTTTTTAACATCCCATGAAATTGAGAAACCCCGACTATCCAGGATAATCGGGGCAATTGGCGAAGTTTATATTGAATTCAAATTAAACTCGGATAACATTTACTGCCTGGGGTCCTTTTTCTCCTTCAACAACTTCAAACTCTACATTTGTTCCTTCTTCCAAAGTTTTGTAACCTTCCATGTTTATTGCTGAAAAATGAACGAAAACGTCACTTCCGCCTTCTCTTTCAATAAAACCAAAGCCCTTTTCAGCATTAAACCATTTAACTTTTCCTCTTTCCATTGAAAATCCTCCTAAGACTAAAAAATACTTGACTTGTCAAATCAACATGTCACAGTCAATACCAGCTAAGTTTATCACACATGTGATTTTATGTCAACGTACTCATTTTGGTTATTATCTGTTTCAGGATTCCATAAATATTTTTTCAGATTTATTATCCCATCTTCTTCGAATTTTATTCTTTCATTTTCAAGCATTTTTCTTTGAATTTCTTTACCCCCAAAAGCAAAGCCACCGCTTAATTCCCCGTTTCTGTTTACAACCCTGTGACAGGGAACTATTCCCGGATAAGGATTGGAGTGCAGAGCCCATCCTACAATTTTTGCAGAACGGGGCCTTTTAATAATTTTGGCGATCTGCCCATACGTTGCAACCTTTCCTTCCGGTATTTTCTTTACAACTTCGTATACCTCTTCAAATAAACCCATGGTATCCTGTTCCCCCCCCTGCTTTTTGAAAAAACCTGACATTTCCAAACTGTACAAAGCAGTCCGGCTTCCCCGCTTCTTTTTAGCATGCTTCCTGTTTTTTCGCATATTACCGGCTTTTTCAGTACGCTAACACACTTACCTGCTTCTACAGTACAATTCCCTTCCTTCAGCAAATAATTCAAGACAATGTGTAAAAAAAAAGAGTACTCTATTCCCCCCGGCCTTCATCAATACCCTTCCTGCATATGAAAAATACTCTTTCGCTATTCTTCTTTGGAGCATTGAATGTTTTGTCATCAAAAACATCAAGGACATCAAGTCCTGAAGCCGCAATCATTTCCTTCAACTCATCAATGGAATAGCAGCGTTCAGAATGTACCTCATCAAATTTCCTGTACAGCCCGCCTTCCCTGACAAAAAAGGTCAGGTCAAACCGGCAGATTTTACTCTTCCTGTTGTACGCATTCTTCCATATATATGAAACGTCATCGCCAATATCGTAAAAAACATTGTCCGCCAGCACATTTTCAAACTTATAGGCTGTATTTATATCAAAAATAAAAATACCTCCGGGGTCCAGATAATTCTTAACCAACTTGAAGGTTCTTTCCAAAGAGCGTTTGTTGGTTATATAGTTGATGGTATCCATCAGGCTTACTACTGCGCCCACGGTGCCATACAACTCAAAATTTGTTATGTCCTGATTTAAAAAGAGAATATCCTCTTCGCATTCCAGTGCTTTTTGACGCGCACAGGCAAGCATGTCCAAAGATAAATCAATACCTATCATTTCATATCCTTTTTTGGACAACTCGATGCACAGGCTGCCGGTGCCGCACCCTAAATCAAGAACAAGCCCGGGTTTCAGATCATACCTTCTAAAAATACTCTCAATATAACCTGCCAGATTGGAGTAATCAACATCGTTCATTAACCTGTCGTATATATAGGCAAAATTATCATACATTTTGACTTCATTCCCGTATTTTTTTAACTTTCAGGCAGCCTGACAGCCCCTTTGTTTTATAACAATGTTTAAACTGAAGGCAGGCAATGCTCCAATACGCATTGAGTCCTGGAATCAGTAGAGCCAACGGCCGCATGTCAACTCCTGCGAACATTGCTCTGTTACACTGCATTAAAGCCGGCTCTAATTTTGCCGGCTTTTTTGCTCTTCCATAAGCTTTTTCCTTTTTGTAATCAACCCGCCAATTCGCCCGGTTTCCTTGGGTGTCAGGCTTTTCCACCCATATTTTTTTACCTTTTCAGACAGACCAAGTTCAGCAGCAATTTCATATTTCAACTTTTCATTGACATCTGCCATGCTTTCCCTCCTAGGCTCGAAAATAAGCACATTTAATATGGTATACATTAATTGTTGCCATATTTAGGAGGTATTAACCCTGCATTATTTCATTGCCGCTTTTCTATCTCTTCACGTACGATACTTATTGCTTTTTCCATCTGAACATCCTGGCCTTCAGGTATCTGGGTTATATGAATGTTCCTGTATTCTTCCGGCAATTCCACCTCTACATCGGGGTCAATTCCCAGTCCATGAATACATACTCCGGATGGAGTATAATACCTGGCTATGGTCACCTTTATCCCGGAACCGTCCTCCAGTTCTATAAGGCTTTGAACCAGCCCCTTGCCAAAGGTTCTTGTTCCCACCAGAATACCTTTATTATGGTCCTTGATGGACCCGGCCAAAATCTCCGAAGCACTGGCACTGTTGCCGTTTACTAAAACCACAATCGGCATATCCAGTTCTCTTGCATCGGATTTTTCAAAAACCTCTTCTCCATATCTGTCCTTCACTGATACAATAACACCTTCCGGAAGCAGTCTGTCCGCCACCTTGATAACCTGGTCATATGATCCGCCCGGGTTGTTTCTGACATCAATAATCAAACCTTTTATGCCATTTCCCAAAAGCTTGTCAAGATGCTCATTAAAGTATGCAGCTATCTCACTGTCAAACTCAATTAGCCTTATATATCCGATATCATTTTCCAATACCTTGCTTTCAATATTGGTACTTTTTATCTTGTCCCTGATTATTTCGAAATCAATAAATCTATTCTCAGATGAACGGTATACGGTTAATTTTACCTTTGTTCCCTTTTCTCCTTTAATTTTGCTTACTATTACGTTTATATCCTTAATTACGGTAACATCCTCGCCATCAACCTTGGTTATTTTATCGCCGTGCATTATGCCCGCCTTTTTTGCCGGTGTATCCTCGTATGTTTCCACAACGGTCAACAAGCCGTCTTTGTCCATTGTCACCAGGACACCGATACCATAAAAGCTTCCCTTGGATTTTTCCATAAAGTCGCTCATCTGTTCTCTGGTCAGGTACACTGTATAAGGATCTTTAAGGGAATCTGCCATTCCCGATATGGCGCCTTCCAGTAATACATCCTCGTCCACCGACTCATAAAACGAATTCTTCAATATGCTTCGAACCCGGTTAAACTTGGCTATGTTTTCAGGGTTGATTTCCTTCGGATTAAAGTATATTGCAGTCTGAGGCCTCAAAAAATCCCACCCGAAAATTACAGAGGTTGTTGCTGCAAAGGTAACCACTGATGTGACAACCATTAAAATTATTATGCCTAATATTTGCCTGCGTTTTTTATTCAAACTAAACACCCCTTCCTTGCTATTATATCATATGCCCATGTCCAAACAAATAAACCCGGAGTAAATTCCGGGTTTTAAAATAATGCAGGCATTACAGTCATATATCACTATTTTTGTGCAATGTCAGACTTTTAGTTAAGGACTTACGTAATTTAGAGGATTCACGGTTTGACCGTTTTCCCTTACTTCAAAATGCAAATGAGGACCCGTGGATAATCCCGTGCTCCCAACCTTTGCAATAGTTTGCCCTTTTTCAACAAAGTCTCCTGCCTTTACCAGAAGCTTCTCACAATGACCATAAAGTGTGGTGATTCCACCTCCATGGTTTATAACTACTGTATTTCCATAACCCGACTGCCATTCTGCCAGAATCACCGTACCTGTGTTGGCAGCTTTTATATTGTCTCCATAGTTTCCGTCTATATCAATGCCTGTATGCATTTTGTAAACCTTGTATATCGGATGCAGGCGGTTTCCATAATCAGATACAATGGTATGGCATGCTGGCAGCGGCCAGGACATGTTGCCACCCACATATATCCCCTTTGTCTTTATAAGCTTGTTAATTGTACCTTTGAGCTCTTCCGCCTGCCGGTTGAGTTCATCCAGCTGCCATTCCAATTGGTTGAGCTTGCTGTTTATATCATCTATCCTGCTGTCAATATCAGCTCTTGAAACTTTAATTGAATCAAGGGACCTCAAAATGTCGTTTAATTCATTTTGCACAACAAGCCTGTCGGTTGCAATAATATTTTGCTTAAACTCGTAGTCCTTTTGAATCGCAAGCATCTCTTCCAGCAATTCATTGTCATTCTTTACTATAATCTTGATTACCTGAAGCCTCTCAAAAAATTCTGCAAAACTCTTTGATTCAATGAGCATTTGCAAATAAGATACCATGGTGTTTTTGCACATAACCCTGAACCTGGATTTGAAAAGCTCCAATTTCTCTTCGTATCTTTCAGAGGCTTCATTTATGGATTCTTCGTATTTTCTGATTTCTTCATCATACATCTTTATTTCTTCAAGTTTTTCGTTGTAAGCTTTTTCTGCTTCTTCTTCAAGATGCAGTATGTACTTTTTCTCCTGTTGGGCCTGGTTCAACTTGCTTTGGTTTTCTTCCCGCTCTTTTTTCACGTCCTCAATTTTATCCTCGGTTGAGTCCTTGCTGTTAATTGCGTCAGTCAGCTCATTTGCAAAAACCGGCATGATTGAAACCAAAATTATAAGTATTGCCATTAGCAAAAAACAGAATTTTTTCATTTTGTTCAAACCTTTCATGATATTATAATCTGTATTGCCAATTTTATATCTATATAAAAGGTTACACCTTAAGGTATTTTCTGATGGACATCCAACTGCCCATGGCACCAACCAAAGTACCCATCATTATGAACAACAGTACAAGAAGAAAACTAATGTCTCGAATATCAATCAGCCTTATAAACTCAATTCCGATTTGTAAAATGTCGTTGTTGAAACTGTCTGCAATTATGGTATAACCGTACGCTACAAATGCATATGCAATAATTGCGCCAGCAAACCCGATAATTACCCCTTCCACGATAAAAGGCCAGCGGATGTACCCGTCTGTAGCACCAATATACTGCATTATGCTGATTTCCTTTTCTCTTGCATGTACCGTTAATTTTATCGTATTCTCCATTATAAAAGTCGCTATCAGTAATAAAACGATTATTAAAAGTATACTTAAAAATCTCAGCCAATATGAAATACTTCTGATAAACTCGACTACTTTTTTAGGATACTGCACATCCCAGACTCCGTCAATATTCTTCAGGCTCTCTTCTATATCATCACATTTTTCATAATCTCCCAGCATCAAATTGAACTTGACAGGTAAAAACGTCTCGTCGAGGTTTTCCAGCAAACCTGTGTTGCCTTCAAACATTTCCTTTACTGTCTCAAAATATTCTTTTCTGGTAACCATCCTGACAGAAGAGACTTCGTCAAGATCAGATATTTTTTCTCCCACCAAAGATGCCTGTGCTTCATCCATATCCGGTTCGCAAAAAACAACCACCTCTGGCTGCTCCCCGAAAATCTTCATATTAGCCGATATATTGAGAGAAATCAGAAAAAATATCCCAAATATAACAAGGGAGGCAGACACAATGCAAATTGACGCAAGGGACATCAATTTGTTCTTATATGTATTGACTGCGCCTTCCTTTATCATAAATCTAATCGTTCTTAGTGTCATTGCTGTAAAGTCCTTTCTGCTGATCCCTGATAATTTTGCCTTTATTAATTTCAATAACTCTCTTTTGCATCCGGTCAACTATGTTTTTATCATGGGTTGCCACCACAACGGTAGTCCCCCGATTATTTATTGACTCAAGAAGTTGCATGATTTCCCACGAAATTTCAGGATCCAGGTTCCCGGTAGGCTCATCGGCAAGCAGCAGAACAGGGTCATTCACAATGGCTCTTGCCAATGAAACCCTCTGCTGTTCCCCACCTGACAATTGGTTCGGATAAACAGGTGCTTTTCGGCTCAAACCCACCAATCCAAGAGCCATAGGCACCCTTCTTCTTATTTCCTTGGGCAAGGCTTCGGTAATCTCCATTGCAAAAGCTACATTTTCATAAACCGTTTTTTTGGGCAGCAGTCTGAAGTCCTGGAAAACTACTCCAAGTCTTCTTCTAAAATACGGTATCTTTTCTTTTTCCATTGACATAAGGTCCTGGTCGTCAACGCACACCTTGCCTGATGTTGCAACCTCTTCCCTCAGCATAAGCTTGATAATTGTTGACTTGCCTGACCCACTGGGTCCCACTATAAAAACAAATTCACCGTCATTTATCGTAAAGCTGACATCAGACAACGCCAGGGTGCCATTGTCATACTTTTTGGTTACGCCTGAAAACTCTACCAACTCTACACTTCCTTATGTATTTTGATTATTCTTTTGTGTTTTGCTTCCCCCTGCAATGTCTACTCCGTTATATGTTTCGGAGACAGGTGGAGATTTTCATTATCATTTTCAAGATACATTTTTACCAGCATGCTTATCTTTAAGATAATTGCATCGTCAAATTTTCTCAAGTCAAGGCCAGTCATTTTCTGTATCTTGTCAAGCCTGTATACCAACGTATTTCTGTGTATATAAAGCTGCCTTGAAGTCTCGCTTATGTTCAGACTGTTGTCAAAAAACTTCTGAATTGTAAGGTTTGTCTCCGTATCGAATCCTTCAAAAGCATTATCCTTGAATACTTCCTCAAGAAAAAGCCTGCACAAAGGTTTGGGCAGCTCATAAATCAACCTGGCGATGCCAAGGTTGCTGTAATCATAAAACGTCTTGTCTCTTTCAAATATCCTTCCTATTGTTAGCGCTGTCAGGGCCTCCTGATAAGAACGCCTCACATCTGCAATATTGTCAACAACGGTTCCCACGCTTATAAATGCCTGCACCATAAGTTCAGTGTTCAGGGTGTCCAGTATCACCTGTCCAAGCTTCAATATGCCCTTCTGATCCTTATCAGACTTGACTTCCTTTATCAGTAGTGTGGTTTCCTCGTCCGCAACAAGGACAAAATCCTTAAGTTTATTCGGGAACAAACTTTGTACTACTTCATAGGTAAATATCTCTTTTGATTTGTTGGTTTTAATCATGAATACTACACGATATGCCTGATAGTCCATGTGCAATTCTTTTGATTTTTGAAGTATTTCACCGGGTGAGGTATTCCCGAAAACCACATCTTTCATGAAGCTTGCTTTGTCGTATTTATCTTCATAGAACTCTTTCAGATTGGAAATGTTTAACGCGATAAGCGCAAGGTACTTGAGAGAAAATTCGTCTTTATCCTCAATAAAAACTATATACTGCACTTTATTTTTTATATAAACCTTCTGATAAGCCATCCCATCAATGCTCTGGATCTTTTTCCTGGACTCAAGAATCTGCTGAATAACAGGGCTGGTCTTGCCTGCTTCTGAAACAATAGTGCTGGCCAGTATATCACCGTTTATATCCATCACCCCGGCATCAAGTCCGGTAATTTCCTTCACTTGATAAGCCAATTGCTGAAATTTTCTGAAAGGCAAATAATCCCCTCCCCCGCCAGGTATAAGGTATTAGCAATAATATTCTGCAATAAACCAAAAAAACCTTTAATTAAAGATATTTCTGCTTAACTATACAGTATTTTAACACTTTTTCTACTTATTTAAAAGGATAATTTTGTAGATAAGAAAAGGCTGCCTTTTATTAGACAGCCCTTTAAAACTTTGCTTAATTTAAGTGTTCACACCGAATCCCGTTCCATCGGTTGCTCAAATGCCGCTCATTAGTTCATTATTGTCCTTTCAGTATCCTTATCGAACAAATGAATCTTGTTTGCATCAAATGCAATCTTAATCTTATCGCCGGTTCTGGCTTTTGTTCTCGGATTAACTTTAGCAATCAGGTTGGAAGTTGAACCGTCGATTGTCATGTATAACAATGTTTCTGAACCAAGCATTTCAACAACTTCTACTTCTGCGTCGATAACTGCGTCAGGCATTGTTTCGATATATGCAGCCTCATCATGTATATCTTCAGGTCTGATACCCATAATCATTTCTTTGCCAACATAGTCGGTTGATTCGAGTTTCTTGGCTTTTCCTTCTGTAAGTTTTACAGAATTGCCACCGAACTTCAGGTAAATATCATTGCCCTGTTTCTCAGCTACCACATTGATGAAGTTCATCTGCGGGCTTCCGATAAATCCTGCAACAAACAGATTATCAGGTCTTTCGTACAGAGCTTGAGGTGAGTCAACTTGCTGAATGAAACCATCTTTCATAACAACAATCCTGCTAGCCATTGTCAAAGCTTCTGTCTGGTCGTGTGTAACGTAGATAATAGTTGTTTGCAGTTTCTGATGCAGCTTGCTGATCTCAGTTCTCATCTGAACCCTCAATTTTGCGTCAAGGTTTGAAAGTGGCTCGTCCATCAAGAAAACTTTCGGTTCACGAACTATTGCACGTCCTAACGCAACCCTCTGTCTTTGTCCACCCGACAATGCTTTCGGTTTTCTGTCAAGCAGATGTTCTATTTCCAAAATCCTTGCAGCTTCATGAACTCTCTTCTTAATCTGATCTTTCGGAGTCTTTCTGAGCTTCAATCCAAAAGCCATGTTATCAAAAACGGTCATGTGAGGATACAATGCGTAGCTCTGGAAAACCATCGCTATATCTCTATCCTTCGGAGCTACATCATTTACGAACTTGTCACCGATATAAACCTCACCTTCGGTAATTTCTTCAAGTCCTGCAATCATTCTCAGAGTAGTAGTTTTGCCACAACCAGAAGGACCAACAAGTACTATAAACTCTTTATCTTCAATATCCAGACTGAAATCGCTGACAGCCGTGACCCCACCGGGGTATTTTTTATAAACATTTTTCAACTTAACACTTGCCATTTTTTCCCCTCCTAAAATATTCTATACGTAAAACCTCTATATAACTATATCACTTGAGACATTTAATGAGCTAGTATACTTTTATACAAAATTAAAATTTTCTATTTAGTAACTTTGCATAAACATTATTTCTAGCCCCCGCATTCCCCTGTGGTGTCTCCTGCCTCAGGAAAAACATGCAATAAAGCCATATATGGTTTTACATTATAGGTTGAGCATAATATGCCTGGACTTATATTATACCACTTTAAGTATATAAATGAAAATATCTAAATTCCCAAAAACATATTGAATCTTTATGCATCAAAATGTATAATTATTAAATCAAACAGTTTATAGTAAGCAGGGATCTTTGCCAGGCAGCGTTATGTAAACTGCCTGAGCAAATGATAGCGGTGCAAAGTTATAGCAAACAATGCTTTATATAACCTGCTTTGGTAATGATGGAATTTGTAAAGACTGGCAAAGTTATAGCAAGCAAAACAATATGCCGGATTTTATAATAGCAGCATTCGGTGTTGCAATAATATGCTGAAAAAACCAAAGGAGATGAGTTTACATGTTCAGTGTAGCTGTACTTGGAGCTACAGGTTATGTAGGAATTGAAATTGTAAGATTATTGCAGGGCCATCCTGATTTTAAGCTCACTTTTGCAGGAAGCCACAGTTTTGTCGGGAAATATTTATCCGATGTATACCCCAATTTCAGAGGTCTGACCGATATTAAATGTGAAGAGTTCGATGCCGGCAACATTCCCGAAGCAGATTTTTACGTAACAGCTTTGGCGGATGATGTTTCAAAGGATATAATTCCTGCTCTTATTGGTCAGGGAAAAAGAGTTATAGACCATAGCGGTTTATTCAGATATAAGAAAGTTGAAGTATATGAAGAATGGTATAAAACAAAGCATGTTTTGCCGGACCTGAATGAAAAGGCTGTATACGGGCTGCCGGAAATCCATAGAAAAGAAATTTCAAATGCCACCCTTGTTGCAAACCCGGGATGCTATCCTACATGCTCGATTCTTGCCCTTGCTCCTCTGATTTCACAGAAAATGATTTCTACAAAGGGCATTGTCATTGATGCTGTGTCAGGAGTGTCCGGAGCCGGCAGAAAAACCGACTTGCCATACCAGTTTTGTGAATTGGACGAAAACTTCAAAGCTTATGGTGTGGCAACCCACCGGCATACCTCTGAAATAGAGCAGGAAATAAGCATGCTTGTAAATGAAGAGGTTGTTGTTTCGTTCACACCTCATCTTGCTCCCTTGAAAAGAGGAATGCTGTGTACAATATATGCAGATTTGAAGAATGATTTTGCTGCATCGGAATTAATTGGCCTTTACAAGGACTACTACAAGAATGAGTTTTTTGTACGAATACTGGACGAAGGCAAACTGCCGGAAGTCAAGTTTGTAGCAGGCTCAAATTTCATTGATATCGGTCTTGTGGTGGATAAGAGGCTGAACAAAGTCATTATTTTGTCGGCTATTGATAATCTGGGCAAAGGTGCTGCAGGTCAGGCTGTTCAGGTTTTGAACATACTTGCAGGGTTGCCGGAGAGTACAGGGCTTGCATCACCAGGATTATATATTTGATTTATTCCTGGATGGGATCTGTTAAGCAAAATTCACCCGGATAATATAACTGGTTTTTGCCTGGGTGGAAGCTTTCAAACGAAAATTAATCAGGAATATGCATTAAGTTTGTGCCTGGTTGGAGACAGTTAAAAAACAGGAGTCAAGCTTCAACCGGTTTATATATTTGATTATTGCCGGATGATAATTCTATTGATATAAAAATTAAAAAAAGGAAGGTTTTTATGTCGGATCAAATGCAATCAATAATTAAAAAAGCAGGCATACTGATAGAAGCACTGCCATATATCCAAAGACTGTATGGAAAAACAGTAGTTATAAAATACGGTGGAAACGCCATGATTAACGATGAATTGAAGCATTCGGTCATGGAAGATATCACTCTTTTGAAATACATAGGCATGAACCCCGTTGTAGTACATGGCGGCGGTCCGGATATCAACCATGCCCTTTCAAAGTTCAACGTAACAAGCCAGTTTATTAACGGGCTGAGGGTCACCGACGAAGAAACGATGAGAGTTGTGCAGATGGTACTGGTTGGCAAGACCAACAAAGAAATCGTGTCCATGCTGAACCTAAAAGGCGGGAAAGCCATAGGCCTTTCCGGTCTGGACGGCAATCTGATTGAATGCGAGCAGTATACAACGGAAATTGACGGCAAGAAGTGCGACCTGGGCTATGTGGGTAAAATTACAAATATCAATGCAAAAGTAATTGATATCATAGCAAAAGATGAATATATTCCAGTCATTGCACCGGTTGGCGTTGGGAAGGACGGACAAAGTTACAATATCAACGCTGATACCGTTGCCGGAGAAATTGCTGCAGCTCTTAAAGCAGAAAAACTAATGCTGCTTACCGATGTTGAAGGTATTAAAAAGTCAAAGGACAGCAATGAAATCTATTCTGTCCTTACCATTGCCGAAGTTTATGAACTTATTGAGAAGAAAGTAATAGGCGGCGGTATGATACCGAAAGTAAAGGGTTGCATTGAAGCCCTCGAAAAAGGAGTAAACAGGACTCACATTTTAGACGGGCGCATACCTCATTGCATACTATTGGAGATATTCACCAATAAGGGAATTGGAACCATGATTGCAAAAGCGCGGGTTCCCTATCACCGCACGGAGGAATTATAAATTTATAATATTGGTTTTTTTAAAAACTTATAATTTCAGGTGCAATCAACTCTAAAATATATTATTATATATATATAAATGCTTTTTTCATGTGCAATCAGCTCTATTCGCCTTAAATGGCTATATTAGAGCTGACTTTTTTATTATATGGGAACAGGAGCCTTATTCTATCATCTACCCCTGCACCAGCACTTGTTTTTTCATTGAACCGCTGCTTTGTATACTTATAGTGTATCCTATGACTGGCCGGGAACCTTTGGACGGCAACATTCCGATACAGCTGTTTACAGTCTTTGCTTAGACTGCCTTTTCAAAAAGTTCCAGTTATAGTATAATACAATAAGGAGTAAGGCAGGTTCGTAAGAGACAGCATAAATTTTAATAATTATGGCATGGGTGCCTTATTGTATCTCTTCTGTGCTCCATGCTTTAAAAGGGGTGGATTTCTTGCTTAATCATATAAAAGGCGGTTTAAAAGTTTTCACTGATTATTTAGTATCACTATTGTTGTTCCTTATTTTTCTGTATCCTTTCATCAGCTTAACCGGTGAAGGCTTTACAAAGTGGCTTCCTCTTTTTTCATTATTCATTTTTTTTCTGATGTCCCTGCTGATATATGTCGATATGAAAGCCCTTGCCCATAAGGAAAAACGGCCGCAATACACCGGAATGCATCCCTACCCTTTTAAAGGAATAATACTTGGTTCTATAGGTATATTACCGATCGGAGTTGTAATACTTATCACTTCATTAATCACTCTTGGAGAATTTTATGAAATTCTGAAGCCAACAATAATAAAAGGAGTCTTAGGCCCGGTATACTTCTTTATACCTTTGGCGGGCAACGGTGCGGCAGGATATATTCTGGCGGGCATTTCAGTCCCGGTTGCGGCGATGCTGGGTTACCTTGCAGGTCATTTCGACTTTGAACTTGGAGTAAAGATTAAAGAACTCAAGAAAAAGCTTCCGAAAGTTGATAAGTAAAAAAGGGTGAAATCATGATTGAGGTTGCAGGAAAGTATAATACCGCAAAGGTATTTACAGATAATGCAGAAAGTGAAGCATTGGCCCAAATCATGGAATTGTGCAATCAGGAGTTCGTAAAGGACAGTATTATCAGGATTATGCCTGATACCCATGCCGGCGCAGGGTGTACCATTGGCACCACCATGACGGTATCTGATAAAATTGTGCCCAATCTGGTTGGCGTGGATATAGGCTGTGGCATGGAAACCATTAAACTTTCGCAGAAGGATATTGATTTTGGAAAACTGGACAGGATTATCTATGACCATATCCCTTCAGGCTTTGACATCAGGAGAAAGAAGCATCCTTATACTGAAAACGTTGATATTGACAACCTAATTTGCAGAAATCACGTTGACCTTAAAAGGGCAAGATTAAGCGTTGGTACCCTGGGTGGCGGAAACCACTTTATAGAAGTGAACAGGGACAGCGACGGGACATTGTACCTGGTTGTCCACTCCGGAAGCAGGCACCTGGGAAAACAGGTTGCAGAATATTATCAGGATTTGGCTTACAAGGAGCTTACCGATATAAACAGGCAAAGGAATGAAATAATCAAAAAGCTGAAAGCGGAAGGACGTGAAAATGAAATACAGGAGGAAATTGAAAAAATCCATCCCGTCAAAATCAGCAAGCAATTAGCCTACCTTAAGGGAGAAAGCTATTACAACTACCTTCACGACATGAAAATAGTCCAGCAGTATGCCGTGTACAACCGCAAAGCTATTGTTGATGAGATTATAACCAGAATGGGGCTTGAAATAAAGGAGCATTTCACGACTATACATAACTATATTGACTTAGACTGCATGATTTTACGAAAAGGCGCCATTTCCGCCAGAGAGGGCGAAAAGGTGTTAATCCCCATAAGCATGAGGGACGGAAGTCTTATTTGCATCGGTAAAGGCAACAAAGACTGGAACTACTCTGCACCCCACGGTGCCGGAAGGCTCATGAGCAGGAGAAAGGCCAGGGAAACCATCAGCCTGGAAGAGTTTCAAAAAACTATGGAAGGAATATATACCACCACCGTTAACAGGTCCACCCTCGACGAATGTGCCCTGGCCTACAAGCCCATGGATGAAATCATCAACAACATACAAGACACCGTTGAAATTGTCGATATTATAAAGCCGGTATATAATTTTAAGGCATGTGAATAGGTGTCGGGAATAAAACCGGTTTATATGATGATCCTTTCCTTTAATTATGATACTTTTTTGGATAAGTGATAATTCTCCGGATACGAATCAACTTTAAGCTCTTCTTATCCACCCGTCAAGTATTTATAATATTTTTAAAGTTACGTGTACTGAAATTCCTATAAGAATTATTTTTTAATTAAGTATTGACTTAATCAAAAAATAAATATATCATCTGATTAAGTAACTACTAAATTAGATGATTTGAGGGGGGATATTTATGGAGATATCAAAGGCACTTAAAGCCATAGCTGATGATACGCGACTGAAAATGGTAACATTGCTTTTGCAGCAAAACTATTGCGTCAGAGCATTGTCCAGAAAACTAGACTTGTCAGAATCGGCTGTATCGCAACACATAAGAGTTCTAAAGGAAGCAGGCCTGCTTATAGGGGTAAAGAAGGGATATTACATGCATTATGATGTTGACCGGAGCACTTTGCGGGCAATTTCTTCTAAAATTGAAGAACTTGCTGCAATTGAGCGGGAAGTTTGTGATCATGAAAATACAGAGTGTGAATCTTCTGAAAAGAGAAGGTGTCACGCACAAAGTAATGCCCAGTGTTTTAACAAGGTCCAACCCTTCTGCCCTGGCGAAAATAGAGAGGAAGGATGTTCAGGCAGTCATGGAAATTGTCAATGTCACAAATCTTAAAAAGCTATATGGTGAATTCCCGGCGGTAAATGAAGTTTCCTTCAGTATAAAGCAGGGCGAGGTGTTTGGCTTTCTGGGGCCAAACGGGGCAGGAAAAACTTCAACAATCAATATGATGACCGGATTATCCAGACCTGCCGGCGGCCAGATAACGATTGATAGAATTGATGCCATAAAGGATGTTAAAAAAGTCCAGAAAATCATAGGAGTCATTCCTGATGAAAATAATTTATATGATGAAATGGATGGCTTCGACAACCTCTGCTTTTGTGCTTCATTATATGGAATGCGCAAAAAAGAACGTGAAAAACAGGCACTGGAATTGTTGGAACAGTTCAATTTAACCAAAACCGGGAAACGCCCTTTTAAAGCCTATTCAAAGGGAATGAAGCGCAAACTTACAATTGCCGCCGGAATTATACACAATCCAAAGATATTGTTTTTAGATGAACCGACAACAGGAATAGATATTGAAAGTGCAAGGCAGATTAGGGAGCTTGTATTGGACTTGAAAAAGCAAGGCAAGACCATTTTTATCACCACCCACTATATTGAGGAGGCTGAACGAATCTGCGACAGGATTGCTTTTATTGTAAACGGCAGGATTGTAAAGATCGGCACTGTAACTGAATTGATGGAAAGCGTGGATCATGAGCATAAAATCAAATTGCAGCTTGATAATGGCATAGAAGGCATAAAGAAAGAATTGGAAGACAATTTCTCAAATTGCAGAATTGAAATTCCGGATGAAAATTCATGCCTGATTATATCCAAAGAACGTATTGCCCTGTCCCCTATTCTTCAATTATTGGATAACAAAGGGATTTCCGTTTACGAAGCAAAGGAAATAAAACCGTCACTGGAAGACGTATTTGTTAAGGTAACAGGCATTAAAGCCTCAAAGCTGATAAAGGAAAAAGAAAAGGTGGGAAAATAGATGCATGCTTCAATTGCATTTTGGAATATATTAAAAAAGGATATTAAAAATTACTATCTAAAACCGCCAAACATAAGTTGGGGTATTATTTTCCCGCTTTCCTGGACCTTGATGCAGCTTGTCCGGTCACAGGGCAGCATAGGAATTTTAGGGCTGCTGCCGGGTTTAATGGCCATGAGCGTATTGTTCGGGACTACATCAATGCTTGCAGTTACAATTACATTTGAAAGGAGAGGCCGCTCATTTGACAGATTATTATTGGCACCTGTCAGCATAAGTACATTAGTCTTTGCCAAAATCCTGGGAGCGATTTTGTTTGGAATCTTCAATGCCTTTGTACCGGTTGTTTTTGCATCATTCTTCACGGACTTAAGCGGAGTTGACTGGGGCATTGCAGTTATTGCAGCTGTTTTGATAGCAATTACCTCTGCCTTGCTGGGTTTGCTGATAGCTATATCCGCCAGGGAGGTATTCGAAGCCCAAACCTTTTCAAACTTCTTCAGATTTCCGATGCTGTTTTTGTGCGGCCTGTATATACCAATCAACAATTTGCCCCAATTATTAAAACCAATATCATTTTGCCTGCCTCTAACCTATGGGACGGATATACTTAATGCAACAATTGCAGGGAACTCTATATTTGACATAATATTCAACATCATTGTCATGTTGGCCTTTGCTGCATTATTATTTTACTTATGCCAGAGGAATATAAAAAAGAAATGGATACTTTAGAGTACTTCTTAAAGTGTTTTCGGTAATTTTGTCATGGTATTCAAGTGGATTTTTGGTAAAAGGCTGTGATATAATATATTAAGTAGCATAGATACTACAAGGTTCAAAGGAGACAAGAGCTATGTCAGCGAAAAAGTATACTATAAAAGAAATAAAGGACATTATAGAACCGATTGCACGGAAATACGGTGTAGAACGTGTATATTTGTTTGGCTCTTATGCTCGTGGAGATGTTAGCGAAGACAGTGATGTTGATTTAAGGATTGATAAAGGATACCTTAAAGGGATGTTCGCACTATGCGGGCTGTATACGGAAATCGAAAATGCTTTGCAAATGAAAGTTGATATTCTGACAACAGGTAGTTTGGAAGATGACTTTCTTCGAAAAATACAGAAGGAGGAGGTCCTTTTATATGGGGGCTAACCGAAACGCCGATGTACTGCGTCGTATTATTTCTTATTGCGACGAAATTTCAGCGACAATCCAGCGTTTTGGAGAAGATTATTCAGTGTTTTCACGAGATTCAGTTTATAAGAATGCTACTGCTCTTTGTGTGCTGCAAATTGGAGAATTAACCACACGTCTAACCGATGATTTCAAACAAACCTATACTGGAATACCATGGACACAAATTAAGGCATTACGCAATGTGGTTGCACATAACTATGGCAAAATAGATGATGAGATTTTGTGGGAAACTATTACAAGCGATATTCCGAAACTGAAAGATTATTGTTCCGAAGTTATAAAGCAGCTTGATATTCTAAATAATTGACAAAAAGGAAGAGATATGAAATAATAATATATATTATTATTGAAATGAGGCGCGGCGATGATTTTAAAGTAATCTCAAACTAACTGATAATTGATTTAATGGTCCGATTGTACGGGCTTTGTTGTGTTGTCGGAATTTGGATTACTTAGCTGTATTCGTTCTGCTTGTCATTAGTCGTGCTGTTATTTATACCCAAATTAGCATATATGTTTTGGTTTGAGCTGATTACTCAAAAAGTAACTCCATTTTCGGTGATAAGATTATCGTAAAATGGGGTTTTTGT
>DUMO01000053.1 GCA_012839865.1 Clostridiaceae bacterium | reverse complement strand
TAAAACGCAAGGTCAATGAGACATTTATAGACAAAATAAAAATCTACCCAAATAGGATAGATTCAAATATAAAAGTATCTATGTTATCCTCTCCTGATACGGAAAGGGGTAAAACTGGTGGAGGCGACCAGACACCTGTCAAGGTGCAACAGTGTAGAATTCCAGGAGATCCCCTTCAGGATGAAGTTGGAGATCGCATTAAAAGAATACCGGCACAACACCAAAAAATAATGAATTGCCCCTCGGTTAATTAGCCGAAGGGCATTCTTATTTTTCTTTCGGCCTGTGCTGATCCTCTGCATGGCTTTATGCATCTGGTATATTTATTTTCCTAAAACACTGTTTTTGCTGTGTTTTGGCCGAAAAAAATTGATGTCTAAACTCTTAATTTAGGGTTTAGACATTTTTTACTTAATCCTTTTTTTACTCCATCTTTTTTTACTAAACCGGGATCAAGGATTTAACCTTTTAGCGGCCTATCATATACGCGCGCGAAGGCTAACATTTACTAACATTTATCCTATACACCTTTATCTTATACGCGCGCGAAGGTCAGGTTTTGTCAGGTTTATTCCAAAGGATTAGGAACTGCAATGCCATTTATAAGGTGCTGGCCATAGGTCTTAAAGTATTCATTGTCAATGTCTGTAACCTCATTTTTTATCTCATCCGGTGCACCAGGATCCAGCACGATTCCCTTCTCATTGATGATCAAGTAATCACTATATTCTGATAATAAAACCATAAAATCACCTATCCAAAGTCAATTATATCGTCATCATC
Organism: Clostridiaceae bacterium; assembly: GCA_012839865.1. GTDB lineage: Bacteria > Bacillota > Clostridia > CAYPLH01 > DUMO01 > DUMO01. The sequence goes on along the minus strand of DUMO01000053.1, from coordinate 10,636 downwards.
CGGAATACGTTCCATGATGTTCCCTGGTTGGCAGTCCAAAGCCTTGCAGATCTTATCAATAATGTCTGTTTGAACAGTCTTCCCCTGGCGGAGTTTTGTCATAGTGCTTGCAGCAATACCGGCCTTCTTTGCAAACTCACTATCCTTCATCCCTCTATCAAGGAGTATATGAAATAACTTTTTGTAAACTATCGACATTTTAACACCTCCCATTAAATCAATTATATATGTGATTACGAATTTTGTAAAGCTATATAAAATTTATTTCGCGAATTCAAAATTTATAATTGACATCGCAAAATTGATGATTTATAATGTGATTACAAAATATTTTTGCGTATTCAATAAAAATTTTGTTATCACAGAAAGGAGGTTTCAGCCAATGGATATAGTCAATGCAAAAACGCCCAGACAGCTTCCAGATCCACCATCCCTTGAGCGCTTCGTTGCTGATATGCTTTTTGAAGGTTGGTTCGATGGTACTTATAACAACTATGTGAAGACTTCGCGATGTGATCTTAATGATCATATAGTCAGCTTTAGTCGAAGCATGGAGACCATTAAGGCGTCTGGTCTTACTAAAGAAGCAGAAGATATAAGAGAATCAGCAAACACAGCAGTCCAGGAAGCTGCAAAGTATTTTTACAAGCAAGGGATAAAAGACGCCATTATATACCTGGAACGTATGGGTGTAATTAAGAAAAAATCTATTGGTACCGTTAACCCGCTTGAAAGTTACTTCAACAAATAAAAAAGCTATGGTTAAAAGAAAGGAGATTTACCTATGGAAATGAAAAATGTACTTGAAAACATGTTCAGTGCCCACATTAACAACCCGGAGTATTGCGAAGCTGTAAAGGAAGCCAATAACAAAGTCTTTGACAGCATATACAGCCTGGTTCCAAAGGATCATGCTCTTAAAATAGATCCGATCCTGAATGACTATTTCTACGAAGTGGAAAAACGCGGTTTTATTGATGGTTTCAAAGAAGCAACAAGGCTAATCGTTGAATCCTTCTCAAAGTTAGCTGTATCAAATTGGGATCTCTTTATGGGATCCACCGAAACGATCACCAGGTTATTCCTTGGTCACACCCAGGATCCTGATTACAGCAGTTCTGCTGCAGTCCTTGACCATGAAACAAGGAAAATCATTGAAGCTGCAGTCCCACAAAGTCTTTTTAATGAAATTGATTCCATTATCTGTGATTATGCGTTCGAAATTCCATACAATTAGTAATCGTTTCTGGCAGTGGCGCGATGATGTAGAACGCGAAAGACCATTGTCGCTACAGCGTTATAATTTTGCTGGGAATGCCGTTTATTATATAGACGTTAGGAATGGAGTACCTTACCTCGAATTATCCTATAGCTCAATTCTGGCCTTAGCACGAATGCAATTATTAGCTTCTATTGTTTCAAACCCAAAGGAAGGACATAACTCCGTTAAACGCTGTAAAATGTGTCATAAGTGGTTTATCGGAAGAAAGAACCTGGAATATTGTTATCTTCCGTGTGATCGCCGGAAAAATAAGTCACTAAAGGCAGACACCCAGGAAATAAACCAATGAAAGGATGGTGTGTATGTCAGTTAGTAAAGCCGATCCGTGTGTCCAGCCTGCTTATACAGACAGTATTCTTGAATCTTATAAGAGATCCGGTTATAAACAATATGAGTTTATGGCCACACTGGATGATAAATGCTGCCCTGTGTGCCGTAAACTGGACGGAAGACACTTCCGGATCAATAAAGCAGTTCCAGGCAAAAACTATCCTCCGCTCCATGACGGGTGCAGGTGTACTACTGTCTATTATGATCCAGAAGAATAATCCGGGGGTGATCTATTGAATGCCGTAATATACGCAAGATACAGCAGCGACAACCAGCGTGAAGAATCGATCGACGCCCAGGTCAGGGCCATAAAAGATTTCGCTGCCAGGGAAGGAATAAACATAATAAGGATATACGCCGATGAAGCGAAGTCGGCCACGACGGACCAGCGGCCGCAGTTCCTGGACATGATGAAGGACGCAGAAACAGGAATGTTCCAGGCCGTGATCGTCCATAAACTGGACCGGTTCAGCAGGGATCGCTTTGACAGTGCATACTATAAGCGCCATTTGAAGAAGTGCGGCGTCCGGTTGATATCGGTCCTTGAAAACCTGGATGACAGTCCAGAATCGATTATCCTGGAAAGTGTCCTGGAAGGCATGGCCGAATATTACAGCAAGAACCTTTCCCGTGAAGTAATGAAGGGCATGAAAGAAACAGCGTACCAGTGCAAGCACACCGGCGGGATCCCTCCGCTGGGTTTCGATGTCGGCCCTGATAAATCATATGTGATCAATGAATGGGAAGCAGAAGCCGTCCGGATGATCTTTGAAATGTTCGCTGATGGGAAAGGGTACAGTGCGATCATTGACGCGCTGAACGCGAAAGGCTAACAAGTTAGACATATCTACAAGTATTAATATTGTAGAAATCTCAGCATTGTTCATAAGCACATTAGTGCCACAAAATCTGCTGATACAGTATTCTACAATCTTGTCTGCTTAATAACGCATGATAACATCAGCATTAAAACCACTCTTTTTTTATACTGTTGCAAGGCTCATCCGCTAATTGTCTTGACCGGTTATATTATATTAACAATTAATACCCTTTTGTGGTAATCAATGGATATAATTAAAACTTTCAGCATGTCATAATGCGTTCACAAGAATTAACTGGTAATTCCATTTCCAAAACATCCTAAACATTTTAAAAATAAAACCACAAAAAGATCTGTTCTGCACAGCATCCCTTCATGGTTTGTTTCTAATTGTTTAATGCTTTTTCTAAAACCTTATTGGTTTTAATTCCCTTTATAAAATAGCACAAAAAGTTGATCTATTTAACAAGTCAATATATCAGTAAAGGATTAATGGTGAAGATTCAGCACATTCTGAAATAATAAATCTATTTTAGAAACAATTTCAAAAGTCTTTCTTCATAAACCAATAGAGCTTGGGTTTTCGCCCACGTGAGCTATCTTGTGGCTACAAGCACACATGCTTGAACCGCTTCAAATTCAAGTTCGGCAATCCGCTTTAACAGTTCATCATCATAAGTTCCTGGCTGAAGCCAAATATACCAGATGCCCAGCTGTGCTACTTCTTCCAGTATTGGCTTCCCTCTTTTAGGAGAAACCACCATATCAATTACCTCAGGTACCTTTGGGCAGTGAAGAAAGATCCTTATAACATTTTAAAAGAGGAAAATTCACAATGACATCTACAAATATCATCCATGTTGACTCAAATAACTTTCAACAGGAAGTAGAAAATTCTTCAGTCCCTGTGCTTGCTGATTTCTGGGCACCATGGTGCGGTCCCTGCCGTGCTGTAGCACCAATTCTTGATCAATTAGCTGTGGAAAACTAGCCTGAACTACCATGATCATTCCGATATTGCAAATCTTTGAAGCTATAATGTCATTAAAAAGAAAAAGAGTAGATAAATTGATACCCATTACCAGGAGAGAATTCATCATCCGCTCTCCCGGTAATGGGTATCTTATAGAGGGGTGTCTATCTGTTCATACCTCTTCCTGCTCCCATTCCTGCTCCCATTCCATAGCCATTACGCATTCCTGCACCTCTGCCGGCACCTTGTCCATTACCCATGCCGCTTCCCAGTCCAAAGCCTGCACCATATTTTCTGCCAATTGCGGCACTACCGGTTCCATCACAGTTCGTCTGGTTGTTCTTAATTGCATTGTATATTTCATCGGCCTGTTCCTGCGTAAGCTTTCCATCCTTTACACGCTGGTCAAGGATTGCTTTCTTCTGTTCCAGCATTTGTGCCTTGAATTCTTCAAGTTTTCCGGCATCTTTTGCAATGGTACCGTAAGTCTTTCCTGAAGCACGCTCCTTGTAGAGGTCCTCAATGGTTTTCCCTGTCAATTCGGATGCAATTTCTGCAGGTGTCTTTACTGTTGCTGCATAAGCAGCACCGGCTGCTCCAAGCATACCTACTACTGTTACTGCTGCAATCATTTTCTTTAAATTTTTCATAAAATCCACACTCCTTATAATTTTGTTTTGTTTGATTTAGATTATGTTTTCATTATAAGGAGCAATTGTGATAGAAGTATGATAGAACATTAAAAGAATGGTGAAATATTGATTAAAACAATGTGAGCGCCGATTTATTTCTGGAGCTCAAACCAAAATGTAGTTCCGGTTCCTTTTTTGCTTTCAACACCATATAAAGCTTTATGGGCATCAAGTATGCTTTTTACAATAGCAAGTCCAAGTCCTGTACCCACCATCTTCCTTCCACTTGTTTTGTCTGCTTTATAATACCTGTCCCACACATGTTTGATGTCCTCATCCGAGATGCCCGTTCCGGTATCCGACACCTCGACTTTAACAGTGTGTTGACCGTCAATTACTTTAACCGTTATGCTTCCTCCTTCCGGTGTGTGGTTGAAAGCGTTATTGATAAGATTATACAATACCTGTTCTATTCTCGGCTCATCAGCTGTTACCATTATATCCCCGGTATTTTCGAATATAATCTTAATACCTGTCTTCTCACTTAAAATATCATATCTTTTAACTGCATCCTCTACTGTTTTGTTGATTATAAACCGTCCTGGGTTTAAATTCAGGTATCCTGCCTGCATCTGTGAAAGGTTAAGAATATCATCCACAATCTTACTTAGCCGTTCTGATTCTTCAATAATAATATCAAGCTGTCTTTCACGTTTTTCGGGAACGTTTCCACTGACATCCCTTATGGTCTCGGCATAGCCGCGGATCAGGCTTAACGGTGTCCGAAGCTCATGAGATACGTTGGCAATCAAGTCTTTGCGAAGCTGCTCGATTTTAGAAAGCTCCTGTCCCATATAATTGATTGTTTCTGCCAGTTTGCCGATTTCATCCTTGCTCCTGGATTTTATCCTGTCGGAAAAATCGCCGGAAGCCATCTTTTCAGATATCTTCTTAATCTCAAGTATCGGCTTTGTAAATGTTCTGGAAATCATGTATGAAATCATCACTGCTGCAACAAGCAAAATCAATGTTATAAATATAAGCTGTTTTTTTAATATTGAGGCAGTATCCTCAACTGGAGCCAACGGCATGTTTATAAAAAGCACGCCCGTTAATTCTCCGGATATTTTTACCGGGAGGCCAATCAGCATGAACTTATTTCCAAAGCGAGGATGAGATAAGGGGACGGTTACTTCCTTTCCGGAAAGAACTTCCTTAAAAGCCTCAACCCTTTCTCTGTTTCTCATCATGGGCATTTGTCCGCCGAAGCCTGTCGATCCTGTCGTATATACAATATTCCCACCCAAGTCTACAAGCTCGATGCTCAAGTTGTTATTAAATGCAAAAGCATCCGCCTTATTTTCAAACTCGGCTTTACTTCCCTCATCAAGTAATTTTGCTATGGAAGCACCTTCATTTTTTATATCCGATACTCTCATGCCGGTATAAAAGCTTTCAAGAAATACAATCTGGAAAAGCCATAAAAGTGCCAGTACAATCATAACAAGCACCATCATTCCAGCCCAGAGCTTTAAACCTATACTTCTCATTTTCTGCCTCCAGCTTCAAACTTATATCCTGTTCCCCAAACAGTCACAATAAATTTCCTGTAATGGCCCAGGCTTTCGCGGAGCATTTTCACATGGGTATCCACAGTTCTATCATCTCCGGTAAAATCATAGCCCCAAACCTCTGTGAGAAGCTGTTCCCTTGAAAATACCCTATTGGGATGCCTGACAAAAAAATTCAGCAGTTCATACTCTTTTGGTGTTAGGCTGACGATATTCCCATCGACATATACATTCCGTGAATCAAACTCAATGACAAGACCTTCAAAGACAGCTTTATTCTCCTTTTGAGCGTCCTGAAACGGCAAAGTGCTCCTTCTTATAATAGCTTTCATACGGGCAAGCAGCTCCTTCGGGCTAAAAGGCTTTACAATATAGTCGTCCACCCCCAGTTCAAACCCGAACAATTTATCGTATTCTTCTCCCCTTGCTGTCAGCATGATTACAGGCACATGAGAGACTTTGCGGATTTCCCTGCACACACTCCAGCCATCCATTTTCGGCATCATAACATCCAGGATTATTAGCGAGTATTTATTTTCCCTGAAAAGATTCAGTGCTTCAACGCCATCCGATGCTTCCTCAATGTCATAGCCCTCCAGACTGACATATTCTTTAATCATATCTCGTATTCTTTCTTCATCATCTGCAATTAATATTTTTTCCTTCTCCAATCCATCCGCCTTCTTTCCTTTCATTCATTCCCTTTTTTAATCATGTAAACCCTTCTATTTTTATAGTATTCTAACCTTAAAATGTGACAAAATTATGATAATTCTCAATACATCAAACAGTTTACTAAAGTATATTAACTAATATTGTATAATTGTGGCATATAGATAGCAATCAGATTTTCATTGTTATTTCATTGTCTCATCAAACTTTTATCACAATTTAGCCATATCATTAAAATAAACCAAAAACATAAAGGAGTTGAAGAAAATGATAAAAAGCATCAAATTATCTATGTTTATAATTCTTTCCCTGTTAGTTATGTCAACTGTTGCATGTTCTTCTCAAAATTCTACTGTCAATAAAGAAACCACACCTTCTACCGAAGACAGTGTAAAAAAGGAAACTGTAAACTTCGGTTCAAAAGGAGCAAAAGAGGATCAAGCCTTAACACTTGAGAATATGCTGACCTATGCTATTCAGGATGAATATCTTGCGCATGCAGAATATGATTATATTCTCAAAAACTTTGGAGATCAAAGGCCCTTTAGCAATATTATCAAGGCGGAAGAAAAGCACATTGAGCTTTTAAAGCCTTTATTCGAAAAATATAATGTTTCCCTTCCCGATAATACGGCCAATAATTATCTGGTGCATCCAAAAAGTATTGAGGAAGCTTTAAAAACCGGGGTGCAGTCAGAAATAGACAATATTGCCATGTACGAAAGCTTTCTCAAAGAAAAGCTTCCGGAAGATATAAAATCTGTTTTTGTCGAACTTAGAGATGCGTCTAAAAATCATCTAAGTGCTTTTGAAAACAGTTTGAAAAAATAGTTATTGAAAGGAGCCATATCTATGCCGCAGGAAATGCTTAATAAAAGCTCAACCCCAACAGCAAGAACTCGCAAAAAGACAAGACCATGGTACCGCACCGCTGTGCAAAGCTTTTTCTTCATATTGGTAGCACTCATCAGCCTCAATCAAATTTTAAAAGAGGCAGGTCTGGCAATCCCGTTCCTGTCTGAAGCTTCACTTCACGCTATCTGTCCTTTTGGGGGAGTGGTTTCTATTTATAAGTTTGCTACGGTAGGAACATTCGTACAGAAAATTCACGAATCCTCTTTTATTCTCATGTTTATTGCTTTTATGCTTGCTGTCTTGTTTGGTCCGGTAATCTGTGGTTGGGTCTGCCCTTTCGGAACATTTCAAGAATGGGTTGGAAAGCTGGGGAAAAAAATATTCAAAAAGAAGTACAACCAACTTATTCCAAATAATTTTGACAAATATTTAAGGTTTATCCGCTACATTATATTATTGCTGGTGATCTATAAAACAGCTGCAACTGCTAAATTGATGTTCCAGGATGTAGATCCTTACTACGCACTGTTCAATTTCTGGTCGGATGAAGTATCTGTAACCGCTTTGATTGTGCTTGGAGTTACTATTTTGCTTTCTTTGTTTGTTGAGAGGCCGTGGTGCAAGTATGCCTGCCCCTACGGAGCTGTTCTCGGAATTTTCAACCTGTTCAGAGTGTTCAAAATCCGGAGGAATTCATCCACCTGTATCAATTGCAAGGCATGCGACAGAGCCTGTCCCATGAACATTTCTGTCTCTACCGGTGCAGCAGTGCTTAACCATCAATGCATCAGCTGCATGAAGTGTACTTCCGAAAATACGTGTCCTGTTGAAGGCACTGTAGAATTATCAATAAGGGAGGGAAAGAATGTATGAAACTAAAATCCATACATGTCGCCGTTATCACATTGGTATTTATTTTCGGCGGTATTGCGCTAACATCCTTGCTGGGTATGTGGAAAACTACTAATGACAAAATTCCTGCCAAATATAAAGACGGGGAATTTGCAGGCCAGTATAACCCTGCAGATATCCGCGGCTCCTATACCTTCAATGATATATCCAATGCTTTTGAAATTCCTATTGAAGATCTTGGAAAGGCCTTTGGCGTAGAGGACCCCGCTAAATATGCTTCTTTCCAATGCAAGGAACTTGAAAGCATGTATGCGCTGCTTGCTGCAGAAGGAAAAGAAGTAGGCACGGGTTCTGTCCGCTATTTTGTCGCATTGTATAAAGGGCTTCCGATAGAGGTGGAAGAAGACACCTATCTTCCGAAAACGGCTGTAGAAATATTGAAAGCAAAAGCGAAGCTCACCGAAGAGCAAATAAAATCCATCGAAAAATACTCCGTAGCTTTACCGGAAGTATCGGCAGCATTCTCTGTATCTGCATCTTCACCAGAAAATGCAACGGCTGACAGGATAATAAAAGGAAGCACAACCTTTAAAGATTTGATGGATTGGGGAGTAAAAAAAGAAGCTATTGAAAAAATCATCAATGATAAAATTCCCGACCCCGGTAAAACAATAAAGGACTATTCATCCGCCAAAGGGCTTGAATTCAGCACACTTAAGGAACCATTGCAAAAGCTTGTAGACACTGTAAAGAAGTGATAAGAAAATCAAATTTATTCTATACTATATAAGGCTTCCACTGTCAAATGGGAAGCCTTAATTTATTCATTCAGTTTTTATTAGTCTGCTGAAAATCCTGTTTACTAAATCAACATTAGAAATTTCATCCATCTCTTTCCCTCCATGTTTTGAAGATCTGTGACGCTTATAAATTTGTAATTTATAAGCGTCACAGAGAAGAACATAAAAAATGCCCTTACAGTTAGGTCAGCTGCAAGGGCAAATTTCGTATTTTATAAAAAATTTTTTATTTTTTCTCCATCTCTGAAATCAGCCTGTCCAGAATCCTCCCAAGGCGCTCCGACACGGTGCTCACTCCCCTATTTAGTACCTTTGCGATTTCAGAGACCTGCATTTTATGCTCAAAACGGTATATAATAATTTGAAGCTCAACAGGCTTCAGCTTCTTAAGTGCTTTGAGCAGTTTTTCATTTTCAATGGTGTCCATAAAACTGAGTAGTGCATCGAAAGCTTTATACTCATCAACTGCAAACTGATGCTGCTTTCTTTCCTTTATAACCGTTTTCTCACCCATTGCTTCCAGCGATCTGTTATATCTCCGATATCTGCGGGCTGAATTGCTATCCTTTCTGTCAAGATCAGAGAGTATTTCTTCCCAGTACTGCTTGTCCAGGATTTCATTGTTATCCATTTTCAAATTCCTCCGTTTCGTCGTTTTGGGTTGAATGGCAAAACGGAAGAATCTATGGATAGCGGGCATAATACCAGAACCAGCCTTTCATACGGTCAGCGCCTTTCTATGCCGGAAACGCAAAAAAGGGCCGCACGTAAAAACGTGCGACCCTTTTTACTCCCGGGCATTATGTTTTTTTAGCCGGAAAAAAGGCATGAAAAAAGCCCCGTAGCACTCAATCCGCCGCGGGGCCTAAAGCCTGTATTCTCCCAGCATACCCATCATAGCATGTACAGAATATGCTGTCAGTACCGTTTGGGTTCCGATATGGTTCATTTTCAGTTCAACATTAGTTCACTTTCAGTACACTCCTGAGTTCCTCTTTGTTCCTGCCGGACTGCGTTCCATAAGTAATACCTTCTTCAGCAACCCTGCATTTTTCCTGTCTGTCTTCCAGGTCAGGGATAAGAAAGCCCCAGAGAATCACACCCAGCATATGTATTGCATCCTTCTTTTCCTTGTAAAAAGTGGTTCGTCCAATGTTGAGATACTCCAGCATTTCGTTTTCGGAATACCGGTTATTGAGAATGTACATTTTATTGAGAATGTCAAAGTACCTCTCACCCTTTTCCGGATATGCCTTCAGCAATACAAGGGCTTTATTAATCAATTCAAGAATAACCCTGCTCACATCCAGGCTTTCCAGCCGGCTTTCAAGGTTCAGCCTGTCCAGGTCGGTGTTCATGTCCAGAAGGCTTTCGATAGCCTCTGCCAGACTGATTCTATTCAGGTAAAAACATTCGGTGTTCATTTCCTTCAAGGAGTGCTCAATCCGCCATAACACTTTGCTGTAAAGCTTAAGCAAAAGCTTTGCATTATGGTAAATGTTTTTTCCCCTGTAACTTTTTAAATCCAGCTCCCTGGACAGGGAAACCGCTTTGTGCATCAACATATTCATTGTATTGACACCTCTTTCAGCCAGGATTGTTCCTTATCGTATTTTTTGTTTGTTACCGTTCGGTAGCATTTTCTTAATATTACCATTAAAGCTACCGTTTGTCAATCTATTTTTTATTTCATATTGCCATTCGGTATCGCATATTGTATAATGAAGCCAAGAGGAGATGTATGTATGAGTTTCGGAAGCTATATCAAAAGTTTAAGAGAACAGAATCACCTATCCCAGCGTGATCTCGCAGAAAAGTCGGGAGTCAGCAATGCGGAAATATCCCGGCT
>DUMO01000052.1 GCA_012839865.1 Clostridiaceae bacterium | reverse complement strand
GCCATCTTTGATGATGTGGTAATTAAAGAGTTAATCATGAACTAATATAAACCGGGAGGAAATACGTGATAGGTATTGCTTAAGATAACCCTGTACAAACCATATAAACATTAACAGAAAGAGTGCAAGCCGTCCAATAAAAAACACGAACCATTTCTTATCCCTAAATTGAGCTTGTTTTAAAGAAAAACTCTGCAGAGTATCTTTACAACAAGCTTTTTTCTTTGCAGCAGATTCACTGTTTCAACTTTTTGTTTCAAATATTTCTTTTCAAGAACCCAACCTTTCCCAATATTTTTCGTTATATAATATGAGACAGAAAAAAGTAAAAAACACTGCCGCGCGGTTTTGGTCAAGGGTGGTGAAATGTTGGATGACATAAAGTTAATAAATCGATGTAAGAAGGGCGAGAAGCAAGCCTTTGAAGAATTAATTGTTTCGATGTCGAAATATTTATTAGAACGCTCAGCTTAAGGTTTATGATGCCATTATTCTGGTTTTAGCAATCAAACCGGGGGTATCTGGTTTATGGTGAGGAAAAAACTGCCTGCCCGGATGGCACCCCGGATTCACGTCCGGTATTCTATTCTACTGCCTTTCCTTATGCAGTAACCTTATTTTCGGATTTACATAAAATATTAGTGAAAAAAATTTAATGATGTAAATCTGAAAAGGGGGTCGTGCCATGACGTTTGCAAATGTTTTAAAATACATTTATCCGTGGAATATCAATTATAATCAAAATGCCAACGTGAAAAGTTATCGTACAAGCACCAGGACAAAAATAGTAAAACACGATATTGGCGAAAAGGGTCTGTGGATTTTCGGAAGGCGTCTTATACATGAGATTAAAAATAGAAGGCAGAATCATGTGGTGAGCAATACTGATGAAGAAAGGGAAAGAAGGGAAAAGACTGATTTTGTAAGGTTTATAAATACGGAAAACAATACCGGGGAGGAAGTCCCTGAAAATAATAATGACAGGCAAAAGAACGATGAATTTGGCAGTGGAGGCGCGGGCTATCACGGTCATGATAAGAAGAAAAAGAAAAAAATGCAAAAGCTGAAGAAAGTTCTTATTAAATTTATTAAGGAAATTCTCGGGGAGACCATACCTTGTCCAAAAACCACGACTACGACTACTACATCAACCACTACATCAACCACTACATCAACTACTACATCAACTACTACAACAACCACAACTACAACTACAACGACTACTACAACAACAACCACCACGACCACAACCTCCACGACCACCAGCACCACCAGTACCACAACAACCACTACGTCTGCAGGTGTGCAACTGGAGTGGGAGATTGTCAACTCCGGGGTAAGAATGGACACATCGGCATTTGGCAACGGGGTATATGTGATGGCAGGAGGCGACGGTATAGTTGGGACCTCTGAGGATGGAATACTTTGGGATTACCAGATGCTGGGCAACTTAAACCTGGACTTTTTCGCATCGACTTTTGCCAACAACCAGTTTGTGCTGGTAGGGCAAAACGGGCTTCTTTTCACCTCTCCTGACGGTTTTAACTGGACAGAGAGGAATTCCGGGACTACAAGTGCACTGGAAGGAGTAGCTTTTGGAAACGGTCTTTATGTAGTGGTCGGACCGGTGGGAACAATACGGACATCTCCTGATTTGGTAAATTGGACAGACCGCAATTCAGGCACCACCGTTACGCTTCACGATGTTATATTTGTAAATAATCAATTTATGGTGGTAGGGGACGGAGGAACCGTATTGACTTCTCCTGACGGAATCAACTGGACAGCGCAAAACACCGGTACTGAACGCCCGCTTTTTGCTGTTACTTTTGCAAGCAACCAGTACATTGCCGTTGGAGCCGGAGGCCTTGGAGCAGTGACTATATTAAGGTCTTCAGACGGTATTGCATGGAATACCGCAACAACACCATTGGATGGAATTTTATATGACGTAACTTTCTTCAACAATCTTTATATAGCTGTCGGAGAACCGTCTACTCCTGCGGATGCGTCATTAATCCTGACATCTCCCGACGGGATAACCTGGACACGAAGAGAAGGCAATACCGACAGAACCCTTTTGTCGGTGACAGGAAGCGGAGACACCTGCATAGCAACAGGGTTTAATGGGATTGTTATTACAACGGGCAACGGCATCGACTGGGTTCCACGCACGGCCAGCGCCGGAGTTGCAGGCATTGCAATAAGTGATGATATAATTGTAACGGTAAATACAACAGACAGTATTCTAACCTCTGCAGACGGGATTACCTGGGTGAGAAGAGTTGTTGAAAATGTGCCCTTTGTTATTGGACTGAATGCTGTAACCTTTGGGAACAACCGGTTTGTGGCGGTTGGTAATTTCGGGACAATTATTACTTCCGATGATGGTGTTTCATGGACTGTACGGACATCTCCGGTTACTATCTCACTCAACGGGGTTGTTTTCCTGAACGGTCTTTATATAGCTGTAGGGAATGAAGGTACAGTTATCACGTCACCGGACGGTATTAACTGGACCCAAAGAGAAATAGACACTAATGCCCACCTGCATGATGTGGCATTTGGCAACGGCATTTATGTATTGGTGGGCAATGCCGGAACCATATTCACTTCTCCGGACGCCATCACCTGGACCAATCGGAGTCTTGTGGCTCAATTTAACCATTTGGGTGTCGCATTCGGCAACGGAACATTTATCATAGTAGGGGTGACAACTGTATTAAGATCCACTGATGGCGTGACATGGACACCGCTGTCCACACCTGCCTCAATTCTCAGAAGAGTTGCTTTCGGAGCTGGTCTTTTTGTGACCTTTACGCCTGTAGGCACACTTCTTGATGGAGTATTCGTATCTTCAAACAATGGCACTACCTGGACGAGACAAACTTCCATGGATGGCAGCTCCAACAATTACGAAGCGATTGCCTTCGGGCAGGGCCGCTTTTATCTGGGTGGAGTGGAAGTGGCCACGGCAATTGTACGGTCGCAGGAATTGGGACAGGGTAGGTAAGGAATTGGTTAGGTATATAGGTAAAGGCCAGTTCAAGCATAAGCTGAAAAAAATAAACAAGCTCAAAAGCAGGCCTGCATATCGGCCAGCTTTTGGGCTTTTATTTCATCAATATCCTGGTCCAAAACTGCATCAATTTGCTTGCCAGGCTACGGCAAGCTCTTGGTAGTTGTGCTCCAAAAAACTGCTAAATTTATATTTTCAAAAATCGTGAATGAATCTCTCCTCAATTGAGGTGAGAATTTCACATGTGAAAGTCTCCGGCGGCTTCAGGTTGATACAGGACTTTTTTTATATGAATTTTTTTAACACCGGAAGACACTTCCCACTCAATGACACTTCCTTCGCTATATCCAAGTATGGCTGTGCCTATGGGGGAAAATACCGACAGTTTGTTATTGTTTGGGTCGGCGTCCTGATGGTAAACCAATGATACTTCCATTTCATCACCATCAACATGCAGCAGTACCCGTGAATTCATAGTGATGATATCACTGGAAATTTGTTTTGGATCAACTATTGTTGCTCTGTTGATTTCATGTTCAAGATCCTGGATACATTCTTCAGGCACTTTACCGATATGCAAATCAGATTCCAGAATCCTTTTAAGTCTTTCCAGGTCAATTTCAGTTATATAAATTCTGGTGGCCATAACGGTTTTCCCTTTTATTGACATTAAATATTGATCCATCGTTATTGAAAAGGTTTTGAAATTATCGCTTTCCTTTTCAACCTTAAAACCGTTATTAATAAATGCCCGGATTGATCTTTTATTTTCTTTTTGTATTTTTGCAATAACTTTTTGTGCCCTGAAATCAAAGAAAGCAATTTTTATGCTCTCCCTGATAGCCGACGTACCTAATTTTTTTCCCCAATTGTTCCGGTCTCCGATTACAATAACGATTTCATAGTCGCTGCCCTTTTTCACAAGCCTCACAAATCCAATTGGCATGTTGTGCTTGTTATAGACCATATAAAACCTACCGTTACGATTAAACAGATGTGTCAAAACAGGAAGGTTTGTGTTGTAAACCACCCGCTCGATACTGTTTGAAACATCCTGGGGATCGCTTAAGTATTGTGTCACTTCTTTGTCTTTCAGCCATTTGATTAATGTAAATGCATTATCTCTTGTTATTTCTGAACATAAAAAAACAAAAGGCTCTTTCATTTTTTACTACATCCATCCTGTCGTAAGAAATTTAAAGCCTTTCATAGATTTAATATACTATGACGGTTCTTTGCAACAATATAAGGAAGTTTACACAATCTTTATATTGTTGCATCTATTATATACAATAATCCGTTGAAATTCAAGTCTATTGGCTCAATTAGGTCTATAGCCGGGGATATAGCAAGGAGAAAGGGATTTTTATCCCGGTTGGAAGATACTCTGTAACCGGAAATTGTATATGTGTACGACATTGATAAACTGTCTCTTCTATGATAACAATGGTTCCAACTGGTTTTTCCATACCCATTGGGGCGAATAACGCTGTCTGACGAGGGTTTTGGCGCGAATTACCGGGTTTTCCCTCATCAAATTGACTACTATTTCCCCATGCTCCTCATAGTATGCCTGCTCGGATGGGTAGTACTTTTCCTTGGTGTCGTAGCCGTAATTTCTTGCATCCCAGCGCATAAAGTATGCATTAAGCTGTTTGCCGATCTCCTCAAGGGCCGGCACTGCCTGGTTCAGTACCAGGAAATTGCCCCTGCTTGCAGCTTCCAACAATGTAAGGGAGAATGACTCGGAATAGGATGGTGAAACATATAGATTGGACAAGGTGAAAAGGTCCAGGACACCTTTTCTTGGGAATCCGTTCGGATATCCCAGATCGGTTGTAAAAACCATGTCTTCCCCGTCAAGCCCAAAGTGCTTTCCAGTGAGCCTGACGGAGGTTTTGTAAGTATTTGCATCCACATCCATGCAGGGAAAATCACAGAAGACGACTTTGACAGTTTTTTCTGTCTTTCTCTTAATAGCACCTGCAAAAGCTGCCACCTTGTCAAATTTCTTTCCGGGAGTCAGCCTTCCTGCATAGACGGTGAGAATGTCGGGAGATAAAATATCAATTTCCCGGGAAATAGTTTTAACATCTTCACTTAAATCAGCCAAAAGGTCCAGGCTGTTATATACCACACGGCACCTTCCTTCGGGTACGTCATATTGTTTTGCTAGTGCATTTATGGCTGAATATGTCAGGGCAACATAAATTGTATCCGGCATTGGGGTGTATCTTGCGGAGAAGGGCCATTTTGGGTTTTTTGGCCGGTTGACAGGCACAGAATGGGAAAAAGAAACGAACCTGATATTCTCAAGCTTTTCCTGTGCTTTTCTTATTGCTACATTGTGGAGCAAGTGCCAGCCCTGATAAAGAATATCATGCATTATGCAGACATCCACACCGGAGAGCTTTTTCACAAGGTCTTCAGATATTATTTCTGCTTCCTGGAAAAAACTTTCATGGACTTTCCCCTTTGGCTGGCTATAGTCATACCATCGTATTTGCCTGCCGTTATATGTGTTGACAACCTTTTCCCATTCTATGCGGTTGTCCAGGTAAATTCCGTACTTGCTGTTCTCGTCAAACTGCTCGCAAACCAGAAGTTTGGTTGATATCCCGGCATCAAGGAGCATTTTCAACTGCTCCGCCACAATGTTCACCAGCGAATATGTGGTATCAAGCCTCAAAAACATGGTTAATATTGCAACTTTCATTTTGGGCTATCCCCCCGATAAAGGTTAATAATCATTTATAAAATATTTTTCATAGCGAAAAATATGAGTGTTTTGATATGGAAATAAAATTTAAATAAAGCTTGCAAAAAATCCTGGATACCTTCCCGGGGTATTGCTGTAAATAGCTGACGGGGAAATAGGTTTTATGAAATAATGCCTATAAACAGATACATATACATACATCTGTAATTAATATGATTGAAGTATGTAATAAAAAAATATATAATGGTTTTAACCGAATGAATAAAAAATTTTTCATATAATAAGATTGAATCAAATACGTCCATTTCCGGGAAAGTGAAGGTTTTAATTATGGGTATATTCAAAAACAAATCTCACAATGAAGTCGGCACGAAAAATAAGTCAAGGTTCACGGGATATGTTGTAAGAGGTGCGGAAACAGTGTACAGGACTGCCCATAGGTTTCCGGTTACCATACTGCTGTTTGTGTTTTTGGCAGGTCTGATGATTTACCGTGTGGAGACACCGTATGAAAGGCTGGTTAATCTGAACACCATGCTTGACCGTCTGATGGCGGTTGCCATAATGGGCATCCCTTTGTCCTTATGTGTTGAGATGACACTGGAGAAGACATGCAGGCATTTGCACTTTTTATATAGGCTCATGTTTTATATTGTAGAGCTTGGAGCACTTGTATTATACTACCTGTTCCTGATGCCTGACATAAACATGGTCACCATGGTAAGGCTCATGCTTTTAACCGGTGCTCTGCTGCTTGGATTTTTGTTCATACCTTACCTCCCCCGTAAAGGGAATTTTGAGGTATATATCACAAGGATAATTTCAAGGGTCGTTGTCACAGGGTTTTTCTCGGTGGTATTGGGATTGGGAATAATGGCTATCATCTTTGCCATAAAATCTTTGCTCTTTACGGGGTTGGATGAAGATCTCTACATGCACACATGGATTTTGGTAGCTACAATCTTTGCCCCCTTTTATTTTCTGTCCCGCCTGCCCCGTGTTGATGAAACCTTTGCAGAGGACGAATACAACAAGATATTGAAAATATTGCTGATGTATATAGTTTTGCCTATAATGTCCGTATACACTGCAGTTTTATATATCTACTTTGCTAAAATTATAATTACATGGGCATGGCCTACGGGTATAGTCTCCTATCTGGTTGTATCATATACGGCCATAGGGATAGCTGCGATTTTTCTTGTCTCGCCCTTCCGCTCACAGAGCCGTTGGGTGGAGGTGTTTATTTCAGCGTTCACTAAGCTGATATTTCCGCTTCTTATAATGATGTTTATTTCAATCGGAATAAGAATCGGCGATTTCGGGTTTACCGAAAACAGGTACTTCATACTGATTATTGGGTTATGGAGCACAGGTATTATGATTTATTTGAATCTGGTCGGGACCAGGAAAAATATCGTACTTCCGGTGAGCCTTGCAATAGTAGCCATAATAGCTGTTTTTGGCCCCTTAAGCGCTTTCAGCGTTTCAATAGCAAGCCAGAACCAGCGTTTTTACAATATAGTTTCGAAGTATGACATGATTGAGGATGGGAAGGTAAGAAGCGGCATCATTACCGATAAAGAAGACAAAAAGGAAATAGCGGGCATACTTACGTACTTTGAGAGGTCTCACCAGCTTTCCGACTTAAAATACCTCCCTTCAGGCTTTACTATGAATGACATGCAGGATGTATTTGGTTTCTCCGAGTTTGAACAAGTGGATATCCATAGATTTTTCAGTTTTGGAAGAGCTAATTATGAACCTTTGCCGATATCCGGATATGATTTTATGCTTAAGGTGCAGGCATATAAAGATAACGTGGAAGCCAATTATTTCAATAGTGAACTTTCGGGTGCCAAAGGCAGGATAGGAGTAACTATTGACAAAGACCTGTTCATTATTGTATTAAGGGACGGGGTTCAAATTTGCAAGGTTGACTTGAAAGAACATATAAACAGCTTGATTGAAAAGTATGGCAACGACCGGTACAACATAGAAAATGAAGACATGGTTTATACAATTCATGAAGAGGCAATTGATATTTTAGTATCCTATGGCAATATGCATGGAACGGTTGCAGGAGGGGAACAGGGCATATCTGTAACAGGTATGGATGCAGATATATTTATAAGGATTAGGTGAAATGGGACCAGGGGGACTGTTCCTGTGGTCCCTTCGAACGAATAAATGGTTTGATTCCTTGCAATTCTCACCCAAGAGGGATTGCAGTGACAAAATAACAGAGCCAAGGGGGATGGTTATTGTGGTTTGCAACCGTCCCTTTTTCATTTGCGAAACCAGAGACCAGGGGGCGGCTATAGTGTCTGAATCAGGTAAGGGAAACCAGAAGAGCCGCCCCCCGGTCCCCCCGGTCCCCCCGGTCCCCCCGGTCCCCTCAAGACACAGAACCGTCCCCTGTCCTGTGTTTATAATTTATAATATTTATATTGACATGTCACTCATACCAGGTATATAATTGAAATACAAGAATTGGACCGGTTGAAAGGTTGAATCCTATGCCTACAATATACGATGTAGCAATAGAGGCCGGCGTTTCTAAAAGTACGGTCTCCCTGGTGATTAATAATAGCCCCAAAATCAGGCCGGAAACAAAATACAAGGTGCTTACCGCAATTGAGAAGCTGGGTTACACCCCAAATATTGCAGCGATAGAACTTACCACCAAGCGCCGGCTTAATCTTGGAATGATACCGGTTACAAATCATGACTCTCCAAAGCGCACAGATTTCGATTCTATTGACGATAATTATTACCATGATGTTTCCCGGGGAATATATGATGTAATGAAAAACTACAATTATGGTCTCCTGACCGAGCAGTTTACCGCAACATCCGCCAATTCCGACAAATTACCGAATATAGTTAAAACAAAAAGAGTTGACGGGGTGTTTATTATTGGAGGGCTGTTTGACGATTCTTTTATAAAGAACCTGCTGAAAGTAAAAATCCCAATGGTTATATTAGGCCGTACATACCCGAATATAGACAGTGTCAGTACCGATTCAAAGTTTGCCACCTATATCGGGGTTCAATACCTGATAAGCAAAGGACATAAAGAAATTCTTTTTATAGAGGGCCCGGAACTTACACCTTCTTCAAGGATGAAGAAGGAGGGATACAATCTGGCTCTGACTGAAGCCGGCATTCCTTTTCGGGAGGAGTTGGTTGCAAAGAGTGAATTTACAGCGCTTGGAGGTTATCTTGCGGTAAAGGATGCGTTAACCAACCAGAACATAAAACCAACTGCGGTTTTTACCAGCAGTGACGCCATGGCTGTTGGTGCCATGAGATATTTCTATGAAAAAAATGTGCGCATACCGGATCAAATCTCCATTGCGACCTATGATGACACCATTCTGGCGACCCATGCAGTGCCTGCCCTTACCAGTGTGGCGTTAAACAAAGATCAAATCGGAAGGCAGGCAGCAAGACTTCTTCTGGAAAGGCTGAGGAATCCCAAAAAAGAAGTGGAAAACATTATTGTACCTGTTAATCTTGTTGAACGGGACTCTGTCCGAAGTATTTAGGCAATTTATTTTTACTAAAATTTGGACCGTTCCAATATTTAGGGAGGGAGTTCGGGATAAGCTGATACATAAGAGTAAAAGATGAACTTGGTTCTACGATGGCAGGACCCATGGTGAAGCGATAAAAATAAAGATACAAGGAGTGCAAAAAGTTATGTACGACACAAAGCAGTTAAAGTATGATGTTGCGGTAATAGGAGGAGGTCCCGGGGGCATACCTGCTGCAATAGCAGCTGCCAGAATGGGAATGACAACTGCCTTGCTGACGGCGGAGTGGCCGGCATCTATCATCATGGTCTCTCCGTTGGGGAAGCGGATAAAGCAGGCATCTCCCCACTTTCCCATAATCTGGTTGTCATTTAGGAACCGGAAAACCAGCTTTCCTTCTTCGCCTTCGGAAGAGACAATTTCTTTTGTACGAACTTCAAGTGGGTATACATATCCCTCTTCCCCGGATTCCGTATCTTCATTGGAACCGGTACTGTCTTCGGAACCGGCAGGTCCCGTTGAAGTTTGTGCCATGCTGCCTTCCCCTGGTTCAGAGCCTGAAAATTCCACATCACGGTGAAAGCACTTCACACTCCGAAGAGTTTGTCAAGGCTGTGTCAGCTAAGGTCGCAGTGGCCACCGGAGGAGTGAAAATGTCTTTGTTTCATCATGCAAGGTATAAAAATGCAGGAACGGAAGTGTTCCAGTCTTATTTCGACGGATGCGTGAAGGTGACAATGGATAAGACCGGCGGTCCGGAAGTAATAACCGAAAAGGATAGAACCAGTGAATACTATTATTAAAGGCCGGTTGAATAATGAATTTAAAAAACTGGCTTGAATCATTTATAAAAATGTTAAAAAATTAACTTTAAAATGATTGAATTTTCAACTATTATTTAAGTAAATGTTTTATTAAATTTTTTTAAAAAGTTTAATATAACAAAAGTACATAATTAGGGTTAGGAGGAAAAATATTGGGCAGCCAAGGCAGATTTCAAGGTATTTTGATTTCAAGTGATTTTGATGATACCTTTTTCAGAACGGGATTCATTCCGGAGAGGAATTTGACAGCACTTAAATATTTCATGGAAAATGGCGGTTATTTTACAATCAACACCGCAAGACCTGTTGATTCTCTTGGGGTGTTTCTGCACATGTTTACCATTAATGCACCTGCCTCCCTATGTAATGGAGCAATTATTTATGATTACGAGAAGCAGCAAATTTTAAAAAGCCACTTTATAGACCCCCATGCACTGACTGTTGCCCGGGAGGTGTACAGCAAATTTGAAAATGTTCGTGTTGAGCTGTTTACAGCCACAGGTGTGTCAATAGCCAGGGACATCCCGGTGTTTGACGAACTTACCCAATCCACCCGCCCCCAGGGAGATATGGTGGACATTTTTGAATTTGACCAACCAATTTCACGTATCCTGTTTGCCGGGGACAAGGATACAATAAGAAGAGTGGCAGAATATACCGCTGAACGGTCTGAAAACAAGTTTGACGAAATACGTACAGGAGGCATATCCCACTGCCTGATGCCCTGTGGCGTTTCAAAGGGTACGGCCCTTCTGGAGATTGCCCGGATGCTGAATGTTCCTGTTGAAAACACCTATGGCATAGGGGACAGCTCTAATGATATAGATATGATAAAAATGGCAGGAACCGGCGTATGCCCGGAAAATGCCGGAGAAAAGGTCAAGGCCGCATGTGAAGTTACGGTCTGCGACATGATGGAAGGTGCCCTGGCAGACCTGGTTGAAATAATTGATGCAAAACTGCAGCATTCAGATTAAGGAGAAGACCATTCCTCAACTGGCAGTTTTGATTATAAAATCTGGTTATGGCAAGAGGGACGCAAGGCAGGAAGAAAGCGTGCTTTGTACACAGTTTGGCCAAGGCAGGAGCAAAGAAAACCGGATGCCATAACTTTAAAAAAGTATCTTGTATGCGATATGACCGAAAGGTTGTAGAAAGGAAGCGTTATAGAGCATGTATCTATCAACAGTGACAAACATATTCGGAACCCGCGAGGATGGTTCCAGCTTTCCTATGGAAGAATCCATGAAAATGTGCAGGGAAGTAGGATTTAAAGTACTGGATGCAAGTTTGCATACTGCATTGGAAAAGGATAATCCCCTTAGCAGTCCCGACTGGGAAAAATGGATTGACAAAATTGCAAATGAAAAAGAAAAATTGGGCATAACTTTTGAATCCGCACATCTTCCGTTCTTCACCATAAACGATAAAAGGTTTGAGGATGAGGAGGAAATTGAATTCTTTAAGAATTCGTTATATCGCGGCATTCATGCCTGCGGAAGTCTGGGGGTAAAGTGGGCGGTGGTTCATGTTGCCCATAAATCAGAGGAACAGGGTTTTGCCCCGGACATAAAGAAAAAGGCAATTGAATTTTATACACCTTTTATCGAAGCAGCCTTGAAGGAAAATGTAGGAATCGCCTTTGAAAATACGACTACAGGGAATAAATGCGTCATACGCTACATGTTGACTGCCTGGGAGCTTGCGGACTTCATTGATACGGTCAATGCACCGAATGTTGGTGCCTGCTGGGATTTTGGACATGCCAACATTATTTACAAGGATCAAAGGGAAGCCCTCCGGACACTGGGGAAACGCCTGAAAGCTACTCATGTGCATGACAATTTCGGTACGACGGATGCGCATATGATACCCTTTACTGGCAACATCCAGTGGAGGCCTATAATGGAGACCCTGACTGAAATCGGGTATGACAGGGCATTTACCTTTGAGGTCAGCACTAATAGAAACAAACCGGATTTTATACAGATGCTTCATGCAAAGCATATATATGAAGTCGGCCTTTACCTTTTGTCCCTGGCCGGCAAAGCTTAAGGCTGCAGGCAAGGCCAACCCTTGGCGGGCGCTGGAGAGCTCACACCCATGCCCCCACCTGCCAGGGAGATATGCCTTAAGTGAAATTTAATATAACAAAAACGTGTGTTTGTATGGTAAAATATTGAATGCGGTACCGGATGTAAGGTAATACCAAGTAAATTGCTAATAATTCTGTATTAAAACGGAGTGGACACATGGGAAGAGAATCAAAGAAAAAATTGGAGATCAGACAGCTTTATAAGCGCCGAATTTTCAGTTTTATATGTGAACGTAAAGAAACATCACGGCAGGAAATTGCATATGCACTGCGAATTAGTATGCCGACGGTTCTGCAAAATGTAAGGGAGCTTTGTGAGAGCGGGTATGTTCAGGAGGTTGGACAATATGAATCAACCGGCGGAAGAAAAGCTACTATTATAACAAGCTGTCCCGATGCAAAGCTTTCTTTGGGTATAGATATCACCAAAAATTATGTTGATTTGCTCCTGGTAGACCTGGCGGGCGCCATCAAAGAGGTAAAACATGTAGAGATGCCCTTTGCCCGGGAGGAATCATATTATAAAAAGCTGGGGGAACTGGCGAAGAATATATTAAAAGGCCACAAAAACCTTGAAGACCGCCTTCATGGAGTAGGTATATCGGTACCTGGAATAGTGGATGAAGAAAAAATGATTATTACCTATTCCCATGCTCTCGGTTTCAGAAACCTGCATTGCTCGGTTTTATCCCAATATATTCCCTGGCCTGCATACTTTATAAACGACGCCAATGCGGCAATAATGGCAGAACTCCACTATATTGACAATGACAGCACCATGGCTTATCTATCGCTTAGCAACAGTGTCGGTGGAGCGGTAATAATCAACGGTGAGCTATATAAGGGGATCAACCAGCGTTCCTGTGAGTTTGGACATATGAGGCTTATTCCCCATGGAAAGGAATGCTACTGCGGACAGCTTGGATGCCTGGATGCTTATTGCTCTGCCCTGGTTTTGTCTGAAGCATGCGGCGGACCCCTTGATGGTTTCTTCCAGAAGCTGAACAAGGGAGATCCGGAATTGAAAAAAGTCTGGGAGACTTATTTAAAGAACCTTGCTGTAGCGGTTATTAATTTGCGCATGGCTTTTGACTGCGATATCATGCTGGGCGGATACGTAGGAGGATATATTGAACCGTATCTTCCTGAATTGAGAATAATGGTCGGGAACTTGGACACCTTTGGAGAAAACGGGGTTTCATTCCTGAAAGCGTGCAAGTGCAAGCAGAAGGCTTCCGCTTTTGGTGCAGCTCTTCAGCCTATCAATGATTTTATCAACCATTTTTGAAAACTAAGCAGTTATACATGTTTATTTGGGGCATGCCCAGGTTAATAAAATCAATCAACCTGAGGCTCCGAGGTATATCGGGAAGAGGCTGAAAGCCACACATGTGCACGTCAACTACGGCGAAACTGATGAACACCTGCTGCCATTCTATGGAAGTATCGACTGGCGTGAAGTAATGAATGCTCTTAAGGATATTGACTACGAGGAAGATTTTGCATACGAGGTGCACCGGTTCTTTGACGTGCTTCCCGACGGAGAATTTCGGGATGACCTTTTGAAGTTTGCATATAAACTTGGACAGTATTTATTATCGCTGTAAGCAGATGAGAGGGGACGGGCAACAGGACCGCCCTCTATTTTTGCCATCACCTGGATTTCTCTTGGAGAATATCTTCTTGACAAAAATATTAAATATTATATAATTAAATTAGACTTAGATAAAGTATTTTATTAAAGTATTAACATAATCATTACACACCATTTCTGAACAAAGGGGATTAACCGTATGCTACAGCAATTAATAACAGCTCCATTTTCAATTAGTTTCCGGGAGGTGGAAGTGCCAAAAATCACGGAAAATCAAGTATTATTAAAAATGATGAAGATCGGGATTTGCGGATCAGACATTCACGTCTTTCATGGAAAACACCCATTTGTAACTTACCCTTTAACACAGGGACATGAAGTTTCTGCGGAGGTTGCAGCAGTAGGAAGCAACGTAAAAAAATTCAGAGTTGGACAGAAAGTTACTGTCAGGCCGCAGATTGTTTGTGGTGAATGTTACCCCTGTACACATGGTTCCTACAACCTGTGTGAAAAACTTAAGGTTATCGGTTTTCAGGCAACCGGTACGGCATCCCGTTATTTTGCAGCAGAGCAGGAAAATGTAATAGCCCTGCCTGATGAAATGAGCTTTGACGAGGGAGCCTTGATAGAACCACTTGCAGTTGCAGTTCATGCAATCAAGAAAGCACGGGATATTACCGGAAAGAAAGTGGTTGTGCTGGGGGCAGGACCCATTGGCAACCTGGTGGCCCAGACTGCAAAGGGTATGGGAGCAGAAAAGGTCATGATTACGGATATAGCTGA
Source organism: Clostridiaceae bacterium (assembly GCA_012839865.1). GTDB lineage: Bacteria > Bacillota > Clostridia > CAYPLH01 > DUMO01 > DUMO01. The sequence continues at coordinate 4,810 of DUMO01000052.1, read as the reverse complement.
CTGGCGTTTGAAGAAGGCCAGGGAATGCGGTATAGATATTTGCATCAACACAGCTGAAAACAACCTGGGAGATGCTATATTAGCGAATTTTGGTCCGGATAAGGCCGATGTCATTTATGATTGTGCAGGCACCAATACTTCCATGGGACAGGCAATAAAGTATGCCAGAAAGGGAAGCACCATTATTCTGATTGCAGTATTTGCAGGTCCTGCAACCGTAGACCTTGCCACCCTTAACGACCATGAATTGGATCTTGGTACATCAATGATGTACCTGGAGGAGGATTACCTGGATGCCGTTAAGCTGGCCCAGGCTAAAAAAGTATCCCTTCTGCCTCTTATATCCAAAAACTTTCCTTTTACTGAATATCAAAAGGCGTATGAATTCATTGAGGAAAGCAAGGAAAAGTGCATGAAGGTATTAATTGATGTACAGCGTTAGCTTATCATGGGAAGAAGAAGGGAATAAAGAGAGTTGGAGCATTTAGGCAGCAATCAATGGTGTTATTGCATTGACCGGATGGTTGCTGCAATGAACAGCATCTTGTGAAACTCAGATCAATTTATAGATAATACATTGACCGGGAGGAAGTTTATTATGAAATATTTTATTCATGAAATACCAAAGAGCTCTCAGAATCCGCCTGTAAAAAAGCATTACGATGTTGTTGTTGTCGGAGGCGGCATGAGCGGTTTGTGTGCAGCAATTGCTTCAGCAAGACAAGGTGCAAAAACAGCTTTGATTCATGACCGGAGTGTTTATGGCGGAAATGCAAGTTCGGAAGTCAGGCTGCATGTTTCAGGCGCATCTTGCCACTGGGGCAAAAAGAATGCGGCTGAAACCGGTATTTTAATGGAACTCCAGTTGGATAACAAATACTTGAATTATAATTTCAACTTTTCCATATGGGACGGCGTGCTATGGTCAAAAGTAAAGAATACGGAAAACCTTGACAGCTATATGAATACCACCATGGACAGGGTTATTTCCGACGGAGCTGAGATTAAGTCAATTCAGTGTTACCAGATGACCACTGAAACAAGGTATGAATTTACAGCTGGTATTTTTGTGGATGCAACAGGTCATGGCACACTGGGTTACTTTGCCGGTGCGGAATACAGAGTCGGCCGGGAAGGCAGGGAGGAATTCAATGAAAAATACGCTCCTGACAAGCCTGACGGAAAGACCATGGGCAACACACTGTACTTTGTTGCAAGAGATACAGGGAAACCTGTTAAGTTTGTAAAACCTTCATGGGCATATACTTTTGATGAAAGTCACTTTAAGCACAGGTATCATGGAGAAACCGTCGTTTATCATGATGCAGACGATGTAGTAGTCCTGGACAAGGATGCCGATTATGAAAACTATTCCGACAAGCTTGTTGAAAAATATGATGTCCAGTCAGGTTACTGGTGGATTGAGCTGGGCGGTGACTGGGACGATATAATAAAGCAGGCTGAAGATATCCGTTATGAGCTATACAAGATAGTATACGGAGTATGGGATCATATTAAAAACGGCGGGGACCATGGGGCTGAAAATTATGAGCTTGTATGGGTAGGAACCGTTGCAGGCACCAGAGAGAGCAGGAGACTGGTTGGAGATTATATTCTAACCGAGCATGATATAGTAAATAACGTAATTCACGAGGACGGAGTTGCGTATGGCGGATGGCCAATGGATGAGCATATTGCCGGCGGTTTTGCGGCAAAAGGCGAAATTCCCTCCATGGTTAGAAGCTTTGACGGGTTTTATTCAATACCCTACAGGTGCTATTACTCCAAAAATATTAAAAATCTGATGATGGCAGGAAGAAACATCAGCGCATCAAAGATTGCCATGGGATCAACCCGGGTTATGGGGACCTGTGCCATTGGCGGTGAAGCAGTCGGAACAGCTGCGGCGATGGCAGTAAAGGCCGGTTGCACCCCCAGGGAATTCGGGCAGATATATATTCAGGAATTGCGGCAGGAGTTATTGAAAAATGATTGCTACATCATGGGATTAAAAAATATGGATGAAAAAGACATGGCCAGGACCGCAACCGTTACCGCCACTTCGGAAAAAGCAGGGTGTGAGGCTGTAAAAGTAATTAACGGAGTTGCCAGAAATATCGGAGAAACCATGAACCTCTGGTGTTCGGACGGTATCAGAGACGGTGGCGAGACACTGAGTTTGAAATTGAAGGAAGCTTCAAAAATTTCGCAAATCCGCCTTACCTTTGACCCCAACTTATCTGAGGAACGCTGCATTACGATTTCAAAGGCCTTTATTGAAAAACAGCGGGTTGGTGTTGATAAGGAGCTTGTAAAGGATTATAATCTGGTGGTTAAAAATGGGGACAAGGTTGTATGGGAACACCAGGTAAGGGGAAATTACCAGAGGCTCAATGTTATCGATTTGCCTGAAGCTGTAGTCGGAGACCAGGTGCAGATTTGTGTTACAGCAACGAACGGAGATCCGGATGCAAGAATTTTCGAAGTAAGGATATATTAAGCGCTATAGGCTTCGGCCTCATCCCTGCTTGTGAAGGGACCGGGGGCAGTCCTCCCGGTCCCCAGAACCATCCTAAGTGGCAATAAAGGAGAGTTGTGTATGTCAAAGGATTACTTATACGATATTATAGGATTAGGCGAATGCCTTGTTGATGTGGTTGTAGACCCGCCAGGAAAAGATTCGGTTCACTTTGAGGGAAGAGCCGGCGGCGCACCTGTCAATGTGCTGGCCTGCGCATCAAAACTAGGGTTGAAAACAGGATTCATAGGCATGCTGAGCAATGACGCCCTGGGAAAATATCTAATGAAAACCCTGGTTGATGCCGGAGTATGTGTCAGACATGCTGCAGTCACTTCAAAATACCCGACCACTTTAGCCATTGTATCCCTGGACGAAAAAGGGGACCGCAGCTTTTCCTTTTATCGTAACAATACCTCTGATGTGATGCTGGATAAAGAAGATGTTGATTTCAGTGCTATAGACAAAAGCCGTATCTTTCATTTCGGTTCGGTATCAATGACAGCGGAGCCTTCCCGCTCGGCAACTTTAGCAGCTGCTGCTTATGCGAAGAAGGCAGGATGCCTTGTTTCATATGACCCGAACCTGAGGCCTTCCCTTTGGAGCAGTATGGAAGAAGCATACCGGGTTATTCATAGGGGCCTTGAATATGCTGATTTGGTAAAGGTGTCTGAAGAAGAATTATTCTTCCTGACCAATGCCGGCACACTGGAGCAAGGCGTGGAAAAGCTCCTTGGGCAATATTCATTTAAACTTCTTGCACTGACCCTTGGACCGAAGGGCTGTAGTGTTTATACAAAAAGCAAGCATTTTCACTCAAATACGTATGATGTGAAAGTAGTGGACACTACAGGCGCCGGGGATGCTTTCTGGGGAGCTTTTCTTTATAAGATTTTATCGATAAATAAGGAAATATCTTCATTAACTGATGATGAAATTGTGGATATAATACATTTTTCAAATGCTGCCGGAGCGCTTACTACCACAGCAAGAGGCGCAATTCCCGCATTGCCTTCGAAATATGATATTGAATATTGTATAAAAAATGTACCTTTGTGCAGTTGAGCAATACTATTGTTAAAAAAGCGGGTGCGACACCTGCTTTTTCCTGGCTAAGACAGGGAACGGTTTTGTGTCTTATGCTCCATAAGATACAATAACTGTCCCCTGTCCTATTATGTCTTACCGCGGTGGGACAATGTACCTGACCCCCTGTACCGCCTAAGGAACCTGAAGAACCATCTCCTTGGTCCTCTAGCCAATACCCCCTAAAGGGAACCAGAAGAACCGTCGCCTTGGTCCCGGGCTTTTACCACATCATCATGATAGGGTATGCTGTTCATAACACCTTTTTTTGCAACACTCAAAGCAGCGGCGGTTGTTGCAAATTGTGCGGCTTTTATCATGTCAAAACCTTTTGCAATATAAACAGCCAGGGCTGCGTTGAATGTATCCCCTGCGCCGGTTGTATCAACCACCTTTGCAACTTTGAAGGGTTCGATTTGGGTGTCGTAGCCTGGGCAGGACAAATAGGCACCTTTTTCACCAAGAGTTATAATAACGTTTTTGGCGCCTGAAGCTTTTAGTTTTTCCGCCATCCTGCCGGGAGAAATACTATTCCCATCCTTAATACCGGAGATCAAAGTTGCTTCGAATTCGTTGGGAGTAAGAAGATATACTTTTTTCAGAATATCGTATTCAGGCAAAAATGCCGGAGCAGGATTCAAAATAACCCTGACGTTGTGCTTGTTTGCAGTTTCTATTGCACATTTGACCGTGTCAAAGGGCACCTCGAGCTGAATAAGAAGGACATCACTGCGTGAAATGATTTCCTCGGCCTCCAGGATATCCTCCGGTCTTAAAAGTTCAGCGGCTCCGGGATAAACAGTAACCCTGTTGTCTCCATACATATCCGTCAAAATGACACCCGTTGCCGTGGCCTTTTCCCCGGTAATTTTAACATGGGAGGTATCTATGGATTCTTTCTTTAAGAAATCAATGCATTCTTTTCCGTATAGATCATTGCCAAAGGAGCCGATAAAGGCCGTCCGGGCACCTAATCTTGCACAGGCCACAGCCTGGTTGTAGCCCTTTCCCCCCGGTTCGGTAAAACAATTTCTCGCTTTGACGGTTTCTCCCTTTTCAGGAAATGTTGCAGTACTCATGAAAATAGAGTACCCACCCAAGCCTACTACTGTAATTAAAGGTTTTTCCGGCATAAAATTTTACCCCAGTTTTTATTGTTTATTTTTGCGGTTTTTAAGCATCAATTATATCTATTTATAAATGTTT
>DUMO01000051.1 GCA_012839865.1 Clostridiaceae bacterium | reverse complement strand
TAATGGTAGCAGCAGCACTTAAGTCATACTTTATGTATAACTCCACTGCTTTCATTCTGTCTTCATATGAATACATGGGAGTACCTCCTCCGGACTCTTATTTTAAGTCCAGGTTTTCGTCCGCACCTCCTATAGGTCAATTATACCCCGGCGGTGACAAGCAGTAAAATATGAAATCCGTTGCAAAAAGAAATTCTATTTTCTGAATATACAACCCTTCTGTGGCATAACATTAATTAGATGCAAATACAGGAGGGGAAAAAGTTGAAGAGAGCGGTTATTTTCTGTCTGGCTTTTGTTTTTGTATTTATGAACATATTCTGCCTGCCGGCTGCTGCCAATGAATTTGACGACCCTGATTATGATTGGGATGCCATAGAAGCTGCACAAATATATGAAACAACCAATGTTTTTGACTTAAAGGCAAAATCGGCCATACTGGTTGAGGCAAATACAGGAAGGATTCTGCTTGTAAAAAATGAGCATGAGAAGCTACCTATTGCCAGCATCACTAAAGTAATGTCTATGTATTTGATAATGGAAGCGGTTGCCAAGGGCAAGATTACAATGGATGATGATGTAACAGTTAGCGAAAATGCTTATGGATTTGGCGGTTCACAGGTTTATCTGGAACCCGGTGAAGTCTTTTCCGTAAGAGAAATGCTGAAAGCCGTGGCAATCCATTCTGCCAATGATGCTACAGTTGCGCTGGCTGAAAAGGTGTGGGGCAGCGAGGAAGTATTTGTTCAAAAGATGAACGAAAGAGCTGCCGAATTTGGCATGAAGAATACGAAATTTCTGGACTCCACTGGTTTAACAGATGAAGGCCATTACAGCACGGCTTATGACATTGCTATAATGTCCAGAGAGCTTATTTTGAGATATCCTCAAATACTTGATTTCACTTCAATATGGCATGATACTTTCAGAAACGGAACTTTTTCCCTTGATAACACCAACAGGCTGATTCATTTTTATGAAGGTACCAGGGGACTAAAAACCGGTTTTACACAAAAAGCGGGACACTGCCTTGTTGCGACTTGCGAAAGGAATGGAATGCATTTGATTTCGGTAGTTTTAGGTGAACCTACATCCAATACGCGTTTTGCCGAGTCAAGAAAAATTCTGGAGTATGGATTCCATAATTTTGAGCTTATAACTGAAAACAAAAAGGGAGATATTGCCGGTGAAATAGAAGTGAAAAAAGGACTTTTGAACAAAGCGGAACTTGTAATACCTAAGGATGTCAACCTGCTGATCAATATCGGAGATAAGGAAAAGCTGAAAAAAGAGGTTAAAATACCGGAGAATGTGGAGGCTCCACTGAAAAAGGGTCAAAAAGTAGGGGAAGTGCAATATACCGTTGACGGCAAAATTGTTGAGAAAGTAGATATAGTATCTGCCTGTGATGTTGAACGGGCTTCCTTCATAAAGATATTTTTCAAATTGGCAACCGGCTGGCTTCGTATGGGAAGAGGTTCATAATGGACTATTGAAAATTATTGCTATATGTGATATTTTTTATGAAGAAATTACAGTTTGCTGTAGTATTTAGTACTACAGCAAATTATTCTTCCCGGGTGTTTGCACATATTGGTTTTATAAAGGCAAACAGGCATCTTTTCTGTAAGATGAATAAATTAAAAATTGATTGAGGGATTTATGATTTTACAAAAAAGAAACTTAAAAGAAATGTCAACCGGTGACATATTGGATTATTCAATTGAGTTGTACAGGCGTAATTTAAAAAAACTCTGTGTATTGTCGTTTATTTTTGTGCTGCCCTTCTCAATTATTTATACAATGGCCGGAGGGTATATTTACAACCAGTTTGTCAGCAGCACCATGATTGCAGATCCTGAGGAAGTGCTTTTGTTACCGTATAAATATATTGCCTATTACATGTTGTCTCTTGGAATTGGTGCTTTAAACCTGGTTTATGGCATTTTGTTGAGACCTGTAATGGAGGCCGCTGTTGTTACTGCCGTATACGATGATATTACTGAAAAACAGTCCGTTAACATAAAGGAATTAATAAAAAACAGTTTCAGGTTGTTTCCGCGGCTTTTGGGAAACCGGGCATTAAGCTATCTGATTGTCAGTGCAATATCATTTGTGGGACTTATAGTTTTTTATATTTTTTTATTCGCCTTCATTTTCGGTTTCATGGCTGCCACCATCAGCACACCGGGATCGGAGCCAAACGCCTTTGTATTATTTGCTTTAATAATGATTTTAACAATATTGGGAATTGCACTGCTCCTGGTGATTGTTTATTTTTCATTGAGATTTGGATTTGGGGTGCAATCAATAATTATTGAGAAGAAAAAGGCAATTGACGCACTGACCCGAAGCTGGGAGGTAACAAAAAAGAGTTTTCTAAAGCTGATGATTCCGTATTTAATGGGAATGGCATTGTTTTTCTTTTTTCCGGTAATATTGGCAACAGGTGTTCAGGCTCTGAGTTTTTTTAACATGAGTCTCTTCACAGTGTTGAATACTGTGGTGCAGTTGCTGAACTCGGTACTGAATCCATATATTGTTATACTGATGACGCTGATATTCATAAATCAAAAAATCAGGAATGAGGGTTTTGACCTTGAAGTAAAAATAGACAGGCTCCTGGAAAATGAAGAGCAAACATTGTGTTAAACAGAGGTCTCAAATGAATTTGGACGGGATGAATACCAAAGAAATGGCGAAAACCTTTACTAATAGTTTTAGAAAAATGAATGTCTTATTTGCTTTGTTCAATATGGGATTTGACAGGCAGCTTGAGATAAAAAGCAATATTGAGCATATACTTTCTTTACCGGAATTCAAGCACAAACCCAAAGGAAAGTCATTAATTGATATTATTGCTGAATTCCTGCAGGACTTCTTCCGGGACAGAAAGCTTCCCAATTTTTCATTGGGAATCGACAATTTGTCTCCAGGGTTGGCAATGTTGCTTAAGCTTGTTGGAATAACGCTGGTTGTCGCTTTTATTGCCATTATTGCACTTTATCTTTTCAAAACCTTTAAACGGTCCAGGAAAATGGAAGAATATGATAGAACCGAGCTTGTAAGCTATATAAAAAACCCATCCCAAGTTTTAAGAATCATTTATGAGTGCGCAGACAAGGGTGATTATAAAGCCGCGCTGCGCTACCTTTATATTTCATTGCTGCTTTGCCTGAATGAGATGGAAATAATTAAAATAGAAAAAGACAAGACAAACAGCCAGTATCTGAGTGAAATTCTTGCGAACGGATTTCAGTTTTATGATACAATCAGAAAATTTACTTTTGATTTTAACCGCTGCTGGTATGGGAACAAGAAAGTGGACAAGGCCAGGTTTGAATTTTGGCTGGATAATTACTACAAGATTACCAATGGAAAAAGCAATGCAAAATCAAGCTGCAATGCTGTGAAAGGAAGTACGACTTGAACAAAGCTGTTCGCTTAAAGAAAATAATTTCATATACGGTTGCTTTTATATTCATTTTCATGATTGCGTTATTTATTACCCGTAAGAACGCGGAATACCCTCCGTATACATCCCACAGTCCGGCGGAGGATGGTGTAAAAGCCCTGTTTCTTCTTGCTGAAAGAATGGGGTACGAAACTTACAGGTTTTACGAGCCTGTAAAGAATCTGCCGGATAATTCGACAATGGTGGCAATAAGGCCGCAGTACCAGTGGCCAGGTACCGGTACTGAGCTGGAAGACCTTAGAAAATGGATTTACAGGGGAAATACTCTTGTTTTAATCGATGATGAGGATAATTTATACAGCAGTCTGATTCTTGATATTACTACTTCATTTCCTTCCGTAAACAATGAATATAGAGACCTTGTGGCACATTACTACACCGCCGGGAGAGGAAAAATAATATTGCTTTTCGGGGCTGATAATTATATAAACAAATCCCTTGAAAATGTGGCTCCTGGCATAGTTTTCATAGAAGCTCTTGATTTTTCCGGTGCCAACAAGGTTTTTTTCAATGAATATTGTCATGGTTATAAAAAGATGAATTACGGTGTGTGGGATCTTTTAGGGACTATTGAAAAAGTTGTTTTTGTTCAAATCCTGCTATCATTGATTTGTCTCATTGTGACCGGCGCAGTAAGGTTTGGCAGACCCCAGGAGGTATTTGAAATTGCAAAAAGAGAAGAAAATGAAAGGGTGTTTGCACTGTCAAACCTATACAGCAGGTTCAAGTCAAACAATACAGTACTGAAAGCTCAGCTTAATATTTTAAAAAAGGAACTGTTATCGTTTTTGGAGCTTGGACACAATGCAGATACAAGCGAAATAATTCTGGCGGCATCTCAAAACAAAATGCTTGAAAGTTTAAATACGGCCAAAATCCTCAAAACTTGTGAAAGCTATATCAAAGGCGGTAGAATAAATACACGCAAATTATTATTCCTTGCAAAGCAAATACACAAGATAAGAAAGGAGATAAGAATATGAGTGAAGTAACCGGGGCAACCGGATTTACAGCCCGGAAAGCGGAGGCCATTATCAAAGAAATTTCCCGGGTGGTTGTGGGACAATATGATTTTCTGGAAAAAATTGTGATTGCATTATTATCCGGAGGGCACATTCTGATTGAGGGAGTTCCGGGTATCGGCAAAACCCTGGCGGCAAGAGTCCTTGCAAAGGTTATAAAAGCAGATTTTAAAAGAGTACAGTTTACTCCTGATCTTATGCCGGCGGACATTACAGGAACGATGGTTTATGACAGCAGTGCAAACAAGTTTTATTTCAAAAAAGGCCCCTTGTTTACAAATATTCTTCTGGTTGACGAAATAAACAGGACGCCGCCCAAAACACAGTCTGCTCTCCTGGAATCGATGGAAGAAGGTACAGTGACAATTGACGGGGTAACCCATGTGCTTGAAAAACCGTATATGGTAATTGCTACACAAAATCCTTTGGAGTATGAAGGTACTTATCCATTGCCCGAAGCTCAGCTGGACAGATTTATGATGAAGCTTGTTGCAGGGTATATACCCCAGAGGTTTGAAAACATGCTGCTTGAAAAATTCAATATGGGATTTGACAGCTCAAATATTGAGGAAATGGAACTCAACGCTGTTTGCGATTACAGTGATATTCTAAGGTGCAGGGAAGAAATCCGAAATGTTCGTGTAAATCCTGAAATAATCAATTACATAACAACCATAGCAAGACTGACAAGAAATTCACCGTCCATTATGCTCGGTGCCAGTCCAAGGGCCGAGATTGCCCTTTTACTTTGTTCCAAGACCTATGCTGCAATGCAGGAAAGAGATTTTGTAATTCCTGAGGATGTCAAGGACTTGGCGGTACCTGTATTAAGGCATAGGATTATTATCCGGCCTGAAGCAGGAATTGATGGAATCAGCAGCGACGATGCAATTTTGAATGTCCTTTCAAAGGTGGAAGTACCGAGATAGACTGGAGGCTGAGACATGCCATTTAGTAAAACATTTATATTACTGATATTTTTAGGAATTATCCCGATAGGCGTGGCTGGTTTTCTTGGGTATGGTGTTGTTTCCCTTTTGATTTATAATGCTGTGCTTTTATTGATTTTGCTGACGGATATGGTCATTACTCCCGGGAAAAAAATGTTTGAAGTCGAGAGAATTGCCGACAGCAAGTTTTCACTTGGAACAATTAACAGGATAAGCTTCAAGATCAGGAATAAAAGCAGGTATTCTGTCAATATGACGATAAAAGATGACTTGCCTTCATTTTTTGAGACAAATGAAAATACCGTAAAAATAAAGGCTTTGCCACAAATCTCTTGTGAGGCGGGCTATAATGTCATCCCCAAAAAAAGAGGGCAGTTTTATCTCGAAAACATAAATATAAGATATACCGGCGTACTGAATTTGTGCGTAAAACAGGTTACCTTTTCAAAGAAGGAATGCATCAAGGTTTATCCAAGCTTTAAGGATTTAAGAAGATACAGCTTTGCAGCCATTAAAAAAAACAATCTGCTGCACGGTAACAAAAAGAGCCTTGAACATATTCAAGGAACCGAGTTTGAAAGCCTGAGGGAATATCAATATGGAGATGATTACAGAAAAATCAACTGGATGGCAACAGCCAGGTTTAATAAGTTGGTTGTCAACAGTTATGAGACTGAAAAAAATCAGCAAATTTTCATATTGATAGACTCCAGCAGAGTGATGAATCAGGAAATTGAAAATATAAAAAAACTGGATTATGCGATTAATTCTGCTTTTTTGCTTGCTGAAATAGCCCTGCAGAAAGGTGACAATACCGGACTTATGGTTTTTGATGAAAAAGTGAGAAGGTATATTTCCCCGGGCAAGGGAAGGCACCAATTCAACCTGATTGCAGAAAACCTTTATAATATCGAAGGAAATCTGGTCTCTGCCGATTATGAAGGTGCTTTGATACATTTTTTAAGTAAGCAGAAAAGAAGGAGTCTTCTGTGCATTTTTACAGAACTTTTTAATGAAAATGAAGCAAAACGGCTTATAAAAGCCTTAAGGGAGCTGGTTTTTGTGCATGTCCCCCTTATTGTTTCAATTGAAGACACCAGATTGACCGACATGACCACAAAATCCTTAATAACAAGTGAAGATGTGTTTATCAGCACTGCAGCAGGAAAGATAATTGAGGACAGAAAAAAAGTCAGGGAGCTTTTCCAAAAAGCAGGTATTGCATGTGTTGAAGCACCGCCCGACAAACTTTCAATCAGTGTGATCAACAAGTACCTGGCCATGAAGACCGCCATGAAAATATAAGTGAACCATATGATCTCATGACTAAGCCTTTTTGGGCAACCTTCCCCAAATTATGTAGATAATAAGCATTAATAATGTGAAGAAAGAAAATGCCAGCTTGATCCATTCGGATATATGTAGAGGAGTAAAGTATCCTTCTATAAAACCAGCTATAACAAAAAGAGGAATTGTGCCACAGACAAGTTTTATTCCATCTTTGCCCCGGATTAAGAAAGCATCCTTTCTTGTATAAGAATCCGGATTAACAAGAGAATAACCTATAACCAGCCCGGCAGCAACACAAACAAATACTGCAAAAAGCTCAAGTATTCCATGGGGAAGTATAAGCGACAAAAAGGCCAGGCCTTGCCCTCTGTTCAAGTACAATGCAGCGAGACACCCAATAGGGAAAGAGTTGTAAACAAGTATGATTACAGAGCCAAACCCAAAAGTGATACCCAGTGCAAAAGCAATTATTCCCACCCTGATGTTGTTTGTGAATATAAAACTCGACATGATTGCGCCATCCCAGGAAATTGTGCCAGGGCTGCTTCCCATGCTGTCTATGAATTGCGGTGGCAAAAAATACCCGGCGTTTTGTTCTGAAATCATTGTGTATATGAAGCTGAATACAAAACCGCTTAAGAAAAGAAGAGCAGACACCAGAAAATATTTGAAGTTTTTCCTTAGAAGCATGGGGAACTCTCCCCTGTAAAAGCTGAAGACTCTACCAATACTTGAGGTTTTTTTGGTATATATAAGGTCGTGGGCTGCGCCGACCAGTTTATTCAAGTAGATGGTGGTGTTATTGTTTCCATAATAGGTCCGGCTGTATGAAAGATCTGTTGAAACCTTGTCGTACAGGGACAATAGCTCGTCTATGGTTGATATGTCCATCTTCGAACCGGATTTTTTGAATTTTTTGATTGTTTCTTCTAGTCTTTGCCAGCAATTTGAGTTCTCCCTGATGAAAAGATTTTCTTTCATGGTTCCTCCCAAAAGTTTAAGATATCTTTGATTGACATCAGATTGCATACACTTGCATAAAATTTACAATATATATATTCTAACAGATTAGAAAATCTGGTACAATATGAATAATATGTGTTGCGCTTTTAACCGGAATTGCTGCTGAAGTTCAGGCGCATTATTTCATGAGCAACAAGCTCTGGTGCAGCAATTAAAGGTTGCATCGTAAAGAGTCCGGCCGGTTATTTATGTGAGCCTGGCTCTTGGAAATACAATCCGGAAGGAGTAAATAGAAGTTATGCAACGGTTTATTGAAATACCAACGCCTGAAAATGTGAACCTGGAGTTTGAACTGGCAGGTCTGGGATCAAGGTTCGGAGCTTTGCTGATTGATGCCCTCATACAGGCGGGGCTGATTCTGATTGCATTTTTGGCAATGATATTTGGCAGCATTGATTTTGCAAACCCCGGGAATTATAGCTCCATCGTAATAGCCATGGGAATTGTTCTTGTATATCTGATTTTTTTTGGATATCATACTTTTTTCGAACTTGTGAAAAACGGGCAAACACCTGGAAAGAGACTTTTCAAGCTGAAGGTTATTAAGAAAAACGGCCAATCATTAAATTTTTTGGATTCATTTTTAAGAAACATTCTGAGAATTGCAGACTTTTTGCCTGGATTTTTTCTCACAGGTTCCCTGTTTATAATGTTCAGTTCGAAATATCAGAGGCTGGGGGATTTCGCAGCAAATACCCTGGTTGTTAAAACGTTAAACAGTGAAAAGCCAATCAAAGCAAATATACCGGTATCGGATAGTGATACGGATGTCCCAATAATTAATAATTATCCTGTCAATAACAATGAGTATGCCATTTTGAAAGAATTTATGGAAAAGCGCAGCAAATTCGGTGCCAGGGAGTATATGTTTACATACAGGCTTAATAAATACTTCATGAAAAAGTTTAATATGGAGAAGCCCTACGGCGACCCGTATGAGTTCTTTGAAGCCATCCTAAAATCAAATTCGTAATTTAAAGCTGTATACACTTCATTCATGCAGGCTTTATCATTAATGTTCAGGGGTTATCGATGTAATTGACGTAAGTCACGAACAATCAGCTCCAATACTGCAAGTACGGCTTCGGCAAGGAAAAACAGTCAGTTTAAAATGCCTTGTAAAGAAAAGCTCGGGGGCATCGAGCCCCACTCGTTTTTGGCTGGATTTGCTTCGCAAATAGCCCACCTAAGTAATTCTGCGAACTCGCTTCGCTTAAAACACGCGGACATTACTAAGTTCCCAAGGCATTTTAAACTGTGTTTTCCTATTGCCTTGCCGTAAAAGCAGTATTAGAGCTGATTGTTCATGATAAGTACCTGAGTATTAATGTTTTATCAGGACAGTTACGACGCTGTCAAACCGCACCTTGACTTCATATCCTAATAGTGTTAACATAATGAAATAATGCGCAAAAATCGCCTTTGCAAATCCAGAAACTGAAATGGACGGTGAATATATGTTTATAAACGAAGCTGTCAGGATAAATAGCGCTAATCATCTTGAAATCGGAGGGTGTGATTGTGTAGACCTTGCAAAGGAATTTGGCACACCTCTTTATGTAATGGATGAAGGGCTGATCCGTAAAAATTGCAGGATTTTTAGAAATGCAATAGATGAGTATTTAAACGGAAACGGCCTGGTTCTCTATGCAAGCAAAGCATTCAGCTCCATGGCAATGTATAGAATATTGCACCAGGAAGGCCTGGGCATTGATGTGGTCAGCGGAGGAGAGCTTTATACTGCGTTAAAGGCAGGTTTCCCCATGGAAAGGGTATACTTCCATGGCAACAATAAAACGGTTTCCGAGTTGGCCATGGCTATCGACAACAATGTAGGAAGAATTGTAGTTGACAACATGCAGGAACTTTGCAATATCAATAAAATAGCTGCCGGGAAAAATAAGACCGTTTCCGTGTCCTTCAGAATAAAACCAGGTGTTGAAGCTCATACCTATGAGTTTTGCAAAACAGGCCAGACAGATTCCAAATTCGGGATTGACCTTGAAGACGCCTTTGAAATATTTGAAGAAGCATCTCTTATGAAGAATATTAGGATTACAGGCATACACTGCCATATTGGTTCCCAGATACTCAGTCTTGAACCATACAAGCTTGCAACTGAGACAATGCTCGAGTTTGCAGTACTTCTAAAGGACAAGTTGGGTGTCGAAATCCAGGAACTGAACGTGGGCGGCGGTTTTGGAATAAAATATGTTTCAGAGGATGTGCAGATTGATTTTCATAAATATATTGAAGCGATTTCAGAAACTGTTAAGTCATTCTGCAGCCAAAATGGAATAAAAGTTCCTTTCATACTCCTGGAGCCAGGAAGGTCGATTGTTGGTGCCGCAGGCATAACTCTTTACACTGTCGGAAATATCAAGGAAATAAAGGGAATAAGAAAATATGTCTCCGTTGACGGAGGTATGACCGACAACCCCAGGTATGCTTTGTACGGGGCAAAATATGATGGCGCTGTTGCCAACAGGGCTGATGCTCCCAAGGTTGAGAAGGTCACAATAGCCGGCAAATGCTGTGAGTCGGGGGACTTGATCGGGAAAGACATGTTGATGCCTAAAATAGAAGTTGGCGATATTTTAGCGATATTTGCCACAGGGGCTTACAATTACTCAATGTCCAGCAATTACAACCGTATTCCGCGGCCTGCGGTAGTGCTGGCCAGGGATGGAAAAGCAAGGGTAATTGTCAAAAGGGAAGACTATAACGACATTATAAGAAACGACATAATTCCCGGTGACCTTTAAAAGTATTGTATGGTGATTCTTTGGTTTTGCAGCATGCAGATACCATTTGGAGCAAGTCTTATTATAATAAAAATGAAAATAGAAGAAAATCCCCACGGGGTGGGTGTAAATAAAGGCCAGGCTTGACACGGTAAATAAGCAAGGAAAACGTGATTTTTCCAGTGTTAAGTGATATAATTATTAATATCCGGTAAGTTTATACGGACTCTTGCATATGCTTGTTTAGAGTATTTTTTAAGGCTTTTGTCTTAAGCAAGGAGTTGAATTTGTTGCCTTTTGTATTAAACTATGTATTTGTGGCTGTGGTTTTTTTGGTATCGATAAGCTTTCATGAGTTTTCTCATGCATATATTTCATATAAGCTTGGCGATCCGACTGCAAAAAACATGG
The DNA here is from genome assembly GCA_012839865.1 of Clostridiaceae bacterium. Taxonomy (GTDB): domain Bacteria; phylum Bacillota; class Clostridia; order CAYPLH01; family DUMO01; genus DUMO01. The sequence continues at coordinate 237,643 of DUMO01000051.1, read as the reverse complement.
GCAGGCTTTCTCTTAATCCATTCAAGCATATAGATGCTTTTGGTGCAATTATGATGTTGATTGCAAGGATAGGTTGGGCAAAACCGGTGCCCATCAATCCCATGTATTATAAAGACCGGAAAAAAGGGACTCTGCTTGTAAGTCTTGCCGGGCCTTTATCCAATATATTGCTTGCATTTATTTTTGCATTCCCGCTTGTTTATATCAGCAGCAGGTACAATCTAAGAAATATTAGTGTCTGGAATATCAAAAGCATCCTGTTGACTTTGAGTTATATGTTCATTCACTTAAACCTGAATCTTGCGGTGTTTAACCTGATACCGGTACCTCCGCTGGACGGCTCCAAGATTTTCGGGGCTATATTGCCTGCAAGGCAGTATTACAAAATGCTTGAGTATGAAAACTATATGGTTATAGGTTTGATGCTGATAATATTTATGTTCTCAAAGCAGTTTGGCGCAGTTTTGAGCATGATTACGCAGCCTCTGGAAACTACGATAATTACTATTGCAAGTACAATAATAAATATTTTTATTTGAAGGTTTTGTAAGCAGTACCGGGTGTGGAATGTATCTTTTTCAGGATATGCCGATGCATGTGAATATGGAAATATGTTCCGGTTTTGATTTACAGGCTTTAAAAAAAAGAATCTATATAACAGGATTTATGAGTTTAACAGAAATGAGGTAGAACATGAATAAGAAAACTATACTAAGCGGAATGAGACCTACGGGAGCACTACATCTTGGAAATTATTTCGGGGCATTGGAGAACTGGGTAAGACTTCAGGATGAATACAACTGCTATTTCTTTGTTGCAGACTGGCATGCTCTTACCACAGGATATGAAGACACTTCTGAAATAAAAAACAATATTGATGATCTTGTTATTGATTGGCTCAGCGCAGGCCTTGATCCTCAAAAATGCACAATGTTTCTGCAGTCAAGCATTAAGCAGCATGCAGAACTGCATCTGTTGTTTTCCATGATAACACCGTTGTCATGGCTGCAAAGATGTCCTACTTACAAAGACCAACTGGCACAGCTTAAGGACAGGGATATTACCACTTATGGTTTTCTTGGATATCCATGCCTTATGGCATCAGATATTCTTATTTACAAAGCTGACTTTGTTCCGGTGGGGGAAGACCAGCTTCCGCACCTTGAACTTGCAAGGGAGATTGCAAGACGTTTTAATTTCCTGTATGGCAGCGTATTCCCCGAGCCTCAGCCCCTGTTAACCGAAGCAAAGGTTCTTCCGGGGACCGACGGCAGAAAGATGAGCAAAAGCTACGGCAATACAATAGCTTTATCCGACAGTCCTGAAGAAATACAAAAGAAAGTAATGACAATGGTAACCGACCCTGAAAGAATCAGAAAAACAGACCCGGGCCATCCGGAAGTTTGCTCTGTCTACAAGTATCATAAAATTTTCAGCAGTGAAGAAATTTGTTCAATTGAGGAAGAGTGCAGAGGGGGAAAAATCGGCTGCGTTCAATGCAAAAAGAAACTTGCTGGAAAAATGGCGGAGTATTTTGAACCAATTTATGAAAGAAGACAAAATCTTCTGAAGACTCCCGGCATAGTCAGGGAAATAATTAATGACGGAAACAAAAAAGCCATGGAGAAAGCTGAATCAACAATGCAGGAAATAAGAGATGCGATGAAAATTAACTGGTAAGTTGAGGATGGTAAGTTGAAAAGCGCATTAACTACTGCCTGTACAATTAAATTAAGAAATTTTGAAGGTCCTTTTGATTTGCTCTTTCATTTAATTGAAGAAAACAAGTTTAATATATATGATATTCCGATCAACGAAATAACAGATCAATACATGGAGTATCTTTTTGCAATGAAAGAGCTGGACCTGGAGATCGCCAGCGAGTTTTTGGTCATGGCTTCCATACTCTTGCATATTAAATCCAAACTGCTTCTTCCGGGGAAAAAGAATGAGGAGGAACATGAAGTTGACCCAAGGGCGGAGCTTGTCACAAAACTGGTGGAGTACAAAAAGTACAAGGACTTCAGTGAAGAATTAAAGCTGCGGGAGCAAAAATGGGAACTGGTTCATTACAAATTGCCTGAAGCAATTGAATTTGACGTGGAAGAAGAGGTTTTGGAGCTTTCACCGGAAGAGCTGCGAAGGGTTTTTCGGGACCTCCTGGAGAGAAATGAACGAAAGATTAACAAGAATAATGAAAAAAACATGTCTCAGATACTAATGCGGGAGAAGGTTTCAATAAAAAGCAAAATAAGGGAAATAGCCGGTATCCTTATGAAAAGAACCTTTTTCAGGTTCTCCAGAATGTTTTCCCTGAGGGAACGCTCAAAAACCGAAGTGGTTACAGGTTTTTTGGCAATTTTGGAACTGGCGAAAAGAAAAAGTGTAAGTTTAAAGCAGGAAAAGCTTTTTTCAGATATTATTGTTTCAAGGAAAGGCAATGGCAGCGAGTTGACAAAAGCATTAATCAATTCCATGGACTCTGAAATTGAAGATGCATATGAAGAGAATGTGCTGTATCCTGAAGCCTTTAACAAGGCAAGGGACAAAAACTGAAACAGCTTTTATGTTTATGATTCTTATTCATTTAACCGGGAAGTGTGAGGTTGGTTATGGATATCAAGGAAATTGAATCAGTGGTTGAAAGTCTTCTTTTTGCGTCCGGGGACGCATTATCTTTGGACAAGATGTGCGAAATAATTGAGGTGGACAGAAAGACACTGAAAAACATAATTTCCAGTATGATTGTCAAATATAACAATTCATCCCGCGGCATCATGATACGGGAAATTGATGACGGTTACCAGTTATGTACCAAACCGGACTATCATGAATATATAGCAAAGCTTTTCGTCCCCAGGCAGAAGCAGGGATTATCCCAGGCAGCTTTTGAAACACTGGCAATCATTGCATACAACCAACCCGTTACCCGGGCCAAAATTGAAAGCCTTAGAGGTGTTAATTCAGAAAGTTCAATCACCAGACTTTTGGAGCGTAATCTGATAAAAGAAGCCGGGCGTCTTGACGCGCCGGGCAAACCGATTTTATATGAAACAACAGAAGAGTTTTTAAGATGTTTTGGTTTTTCTTCATTAAAGGATCTGCCTTTGCTTGGAATGGTGGGGCAGGAAAAATAATGCTGCACTTATTTGGTCAATAATTCCATGAATAATATAGTACCCCTGTACAGGGGCATGAAATAAAAGTCAAGTGAATCAAGAATTCTTGAGTATTCATGTCTATTTTCTCTTCCTTAGGCAAAAATATGTAATGAAGGACTGGCTTTCCGAAAACACTGTTATTTAGCCATAATAAACGTGGTTGGTGCAATAATGCTGGTATTGTATATTTTTGCAGTTGTTTTTCTGGTATTTCTTATTATAACTTTAACCAGAATAAATATGGTAATTGAATATGTCGGAAAAGGTGGTGGCAGCAATAACATCATCCTGTCCCTCTATTATTTAAACGGCCTTCTTAAGTTTAAATATGAAGTTTCCCTTGCGGATTTTTATAATTTCGGCCTTAAATTAATCAAGAAGGGTAAAAAAGGCGTAAAGGAGAAAAAAAATAAGAAAAGGGGAAGGCTTGCACCACGGGAATTAAGAAACGAGTTAAGAGGGATAATAGGCAAAATTAAAAAGTATGGTATTGCCTGGGGCTTTCGTAAACACCGGCTGCTGGTTGAGGAGTTGAAACTGGATGTATATATAGGAACCGGAGAAGCATACTATACAGGTATTTACAGTGGCATTGCCTGGGCTGTGGCGGGGATCCTCGTATCCCTTTTGGAAAACAACTTCAGAGTTAATAAAAAGCATGTGGATATACATCCACATTTTGAGGAGAAAAAGTTTGAAATAGATTTTTTTTGTATATTTAGTTTAAAAATAGCTCATATTATAGTTATGGCTCTAAAATATGGAAAACAGGTATTGTTAAACAAATTGGCTAAAAGGCAGGCGTGATTTAGGATTCCGGGATTAATAAATCACAGGCAAAATAAAAACTGTTAATTACTATAAATATATTTTACAGGTGGTGATATGTTTGGCGGAACATCCAATTGAGGGATTAATGACAACAGCGATGGAAAGCATAAAGGAAATGGTGGATGTAAACACAATTGTAGGTGATGCCGTTCAGGCTCCTGACGGTACCGTGATAATACCTATATCAAGAGTTGCCTTCGGGTTTGCAGCTGGTGGCGGAGAATACGGCAAATGCATTGAAAAAACGGAAACCCGGGATGATGATGAAGACAACGGAAGTGCCAGGAAAAAGGAGAAATATCCCTTTGCAGGACGAAGCGGAGCAGGGGTAAGCATTAACCCTGTAGCTTTCATGGTAGTGGGGCAGGGACAAATTAAGCTTATTCCTGTAAGCATCAATGCCTCTCTTGACAGAGTACTTGACCTTGTTCCGGAGATATTGGAAAAGGCAAATGAATGTGTAAAAAGAAAAATTAAAGTTACAAAGGAAGTTAAAACTTCTGACGCAGGCAAAGGTGACGAAAAAGAATAATAAACTAAAAATGTGCAACTGTGTCCGGGGCGCTTTGCCCTGCCACCATTTTGATTTCTTTTGGCTCCCCAAATAATATAATAATCTATCAAAAAATCTACATTTTCATCTGTGAAGTTAAAAAGTGGGTAATGCCCACTTTTAACTTTATGGTAAAATAATAATGCTGGTTTATGAAATAAACTGAATTTTGAAAAAATTTAAAACTTGCAGGAATGGGGAATTTGTGTGCCTGGTATTCGATTGCAAAAGTATCTTGCCGATTGTGGAATTGCATCAAGGAGAAAGGCTGAACTTTTAATAACCCAGGGAAGGGTAAAATTAAACAACCAGACGGTGGATAAACTTGGTGTGAAGGTAAATGAAAATGATTTGGTTGAAGTGGACGGAAAACCAGTTTCACCAAAAAGAGAATTGGTATACATAATGCTCAACAAACCTGAAGGTTATGTCACCACTGTCAGGGATCAATTTGGCAGAAAGTCAGTCAATGACCTGGTCAAAGGAGTTGATGCAAGACTGTACCCTGCAGGCAGACTTGATCATGATACATCAGGGCTTCTAATACTTACCAATGACGGTGATTTTGCATACAGGTTGACCCATCCCCGCCATGAAGTTAAAAAGACTTATCACGCGCAAGTTTCAGGCATTCCATGTGAAAATGAAATTGACAACTTTCAAAAGGGACTTGATATTGAAGGATACCGGACCGCGCCTGCGAAGTTTAGAATCCTAAAGCGCAAGGGAAGGACTGCTTTTGTTGAGATAATAATTCATGAGGGAAAGAACCGTCAAGTCAGAAAGATGTGTGAAAAAATTGGGCACCCGGTCATAACCTTAAAAAGGGTTGCAATAGGAAACCTCAGGATAGGGAAACTTCCTTGCGGCAAATGGAGGTTTTTGAACAAGGAGGACATTAGCAAAATATTTGAAAAATAGATAAGGGTAATGCAAATGTTTGGCGCCGGAAAACAGTTACCTTGTTTTTGAGCGTCAGGTTATTTGAAAAATGAGCCTATTGAATTAAAAAACTGAGGATCAAGGTTTGAAAGAAAAAGGTAAACAACCGTTCCGTAAAGGAATATCATAATCAGGGCAAAAATGAAAACTATGATAATTGTTACGCCTTTCAGCCTGAAATAGTTATCCAATTCTGTCAAGGTCTCTTCAATGGCCGCAGTATTTTTTTCTGCAATAAATTTTTTTATCTTTTTGGAAGCACGAAAGAGTTTTGCACCGCTCATTATTATTGGGATGCCGAATATGGCGGTTATTATTCCCAAACAACAGAAAGCACCCAACACAATTTCAATTATGGCATTAAAAGATGCCCAGCTTGCAAGGTTCATAAGTTCAGACAAATTCAATTTAATATTTGCATTCTCAATATCGGAATCTTCTTTATCATTGTTGTTACTGTCAGCACCGGTATTTACGATACCTGTGTCCATGGTATTTGTATGTTCAGCACCACTGATACCAGGAACCTGTTCCCGTGTCCCGTTTTCATTACTTGCATTTTTGGCCGGCATATTGTCCATAAAGGCACCTTCTTAAGTGAGTTTAAGCTTTGAAAAGCTTTTATGATGATATTCATATTATACCATGAATTTAAGATGCATTAAATGGCAATTATATAGTATTATGCAGTTTGGAGTTTCAACCATTACTGTTCAGGCATTATCGATGTAATTGACTTAATTCAGGAACAATCAACTCCAATACTGCAAGTACGGCTTCGGCAAGGAAAACAATCAGTTTAAAATGCCTTGTAGAGAAAAGCTCGGGGGCATCGAGCCCCGCTCGCTTTTGACTGGATTTGCTTCGCAAATCAAGTAATTCCGCGAACTTGCTTCGCTCAAACACGCGGACATTACTAAGACTCCAAGGCATTTAAACTGTGTTTTCCTATGCCTTGCCGTAAAAGCAGTATTAGAGCTGATTGCTCTTTATAAGCGCCTGAACACTAACTTTCAATCAAGAGGAGAACATATGATAAAAATAGACGACGCAGGAAGCGGAAGCTTTGTCGGGGGTACATGCATAGGAGTTTACAGGCTTGAAACAAATGAATACTATTTTGATATAATACCTGTTGATTTATATCAGAATGACAATTTTAAAAAAAAGTTATACCTGGATGAGGTAGTAAATATTGCAGCTGCTGCTTTTCAGCATTTGGAAGTTTCGCCGGGAGAAGCAATAGAAGTATGCAGGGGCTACATGTTTGATAAATTAAAACTTTGGCTCGACAAAAACGATTTCACCTGGCAGCAGGGGCAAATAACCGGAAAAGCCCAGGAGGTTGTCGAAAAAAGTTTTGAGCTTTATACAATGCGTCTTGGGTTGCCTGAGCAATATATTAAATACACCAAATACCCCTTTCATTTTCATAAACTTCTAAGGTGGGTCTTTGCCGATTTTGATAACAGAATCAGGATATGCAAGGTTGGTTGGAAGTGCTGGCAAAAAATCAAGGATATAAAACCTGAGGAATTTATTGAAAAGGCAAACCGTTCAAACCTGTATTGCTTAAAGTGCGGCGGGAAAATAAGAAAAGGCAGCAAAGTAAGGGTTCTTAAGTATTGCAGCAACAGGGAACACCTTGTTTTTCTTCATTATAAATGCAAAAACTCCACATGCAACGTATTGGCATGATATTTTGCCATGCATGTTGCATGTGGAGCAAGTTCAGCTGTTTTTGTTTATCCCGGCCTTTGTCAAGGCAGATGTCACATTACACGGGATGTATCTGATTTTCATAGTCTACCATGCCGCTGTCAATCTTATATTTTTTTGCCTGACGGTATTTGAAAAATTTCTCGGCAACCTGCGGGAAGAGTGCATAGGAGAGAACATCCTCGTCCTGTTCCATGTACTCTGCCATTTCCTTCTTGAAGTTTTCCAGTCCGGGTTCAAGAAAGTCTGCCGGTCTTTCGGTAATCGGCTTTTCATCTCCGAGAATTTTCTTTTGGAATTCAGGGTCGATGGGTGCCGGAGTTCTGCCATATTCACCTTTTACAAGGCTCTTTGATTCCTTCGAAACCATTTTGTATCTTTCGCCGGAAATTACGTTCAAAACTGCCTGGGTACCAACAATCTGGCTTGATGGAGTAACAAGAGGCGGATAACCGAAATCCTTTCTGACTCTTGGAACCTCTTCCAGCACTTCACTGAATTTATCCAGCTTGTTTGCCTGCTTAAGCTGTGAAACAAGATTGGACAGCATTCCCCCGGGAACCTGATATATAAGGGCTTTGACATCGACACCCATAACTTTGGGATCCATAATGCCCTTCTTTATCAACTCTTCCCTTACCGGTTTGAAATATTCGGCTATATTGCAGAGCAGAGTAAGGTCAAGGCCGGTATCATATTCAGTTCCCTGAAGGGTTGCAACCAATGACTCGGTAGGTGGCTGTGATGTGCCCATCGCAAGGGGAGACAAAGCACAGTCAACAATATCAACTCCTGCTTCAATTGCCTTTAAAAGAGTCATGGAAGCTACTCCACTGGAATAGTGTGTATGAAGGTGGATAGGGATTTTAACATTTTCCTTCAGTGCCTTTACAAGCTCATAAGCTGTATAGGGAAGCAGCAAACCGGCCATATCCTTGATGCAAAGGGAGTCTGCACCCATTTCAACAAGTTCCTTGGAAAGCTTTACAAAATATTCATTGCTGTGTACCGGGCTGGTGGTATAGCAAAAAGCTGCCTGGGCATGAGCACCTTCTTTTTTGCAGGCTTTCATTGCTGTCCGGATATTTCTTGTGTCATTGAAGGCATCAAAAATCCTGAAAATATCCATACCGTTTGCCACTGATTTTTGTATAAAATACTCCACCACATCATCGGGGTAATGTTTATAACCAAGAATATTCTGACCTCTTAAAAGCATCATCAGTTTGGTATTCTTGACTTTATCGCGGATAATCCTTAGCCTCTCCCATGGGTCTTCGTTAAGATATCTAAGGCAGGAATCAAATGTAGCTCCACCCCAGCACTCAAGAGCAAAATACCCAACCTTGTCAAGATCTTCAAGAGCCGGATACATGTCTTCGGTTCTCATTCTTGTGGCGGCCAGCGATTGGTGGGCATCTCTTAAAATTGTATCGCATATCTTTACTTTTGCCATGTCATTTCCTCCTTTTTCTACGAATTTTTTTGCAGCTGTTTGCAACTTATGATATTGTGACCAGTACATCTCCGGCGTTTACAGATGCACCCCTGTCGACATGGACAGAAGCTATTGTGCCGTCCTGTGGAGCAACAATTTCGTTTTCCATTTTCATTGCTTCCAGTATCAAAATAACCTGACCTTTCTTAACTGCAGTGCCTGAGCTTACATCAACTCTCAAGATTGTTCCCGGCATTGGAGCAACAACTTTCCTTGCGCCGGCAGGTGCTTCAACTGCTTTTGGAGCTGCAGGCATTTGGACCGGTTCAGCAGCCGGTGCAGCTGGTGCAGCGGGAGCTGATGCCGGTGCAGCTGTGGCGGGAGCGGGAGTATATACCTGAGCAGGGGATGGTGTATAACTTCCAGAGGTGTTTACCTCCTCAACTTCAACTTCATACTGGGTACCGTTGACTTTTATTAAAAATTTTCTCATGTTAATCCTCCTTTGAACTTTTTAAATAAGTAATCTAAAAATTAATTATATTCTTGAACTCCATAAAACTTCTTCTCTTCCTGTATTGTTCCAGACGGATGTACCCTGGGGAATACGCCTGTATGACCTTACATAAAGTGAATATCCCGGTTTGACGCTAACAAAGGATAATGCAGCGGCAATTGCTGCTATTAATTTATCATCACTTACACCTGATTTGTTATTACCCATAAGAACCTCCAATAAAACTAAAATTGGTTTTCCCGGATAAGGCTGCCAATGTAATCAATAAAACCTGTGATTACTCCAGTAAACTGGTTTTATGGCAGTCAAGCCGCAATAGAAATTTATTTTGACTTGGCTTTGGTGCAGCCTGGTATCAGACCTCCCCGAAGGCAGTTAAAACAAGAGCATGACAAAAGGTGCCTTGCTGCTTCGGGAATGATCCCTTATAACGGTATGTTGCCGTGTTTCTTGGCCGGGCGGTTTTCTCTTTTACTCCTAAGCATTTCCAAAGCGCTGGCAATCCTTGATCTTGTATGGGCAGGGTCTATTACATCATCTACATAGCCGCCTGCAGCAGCAACGTAAGGATTGGAGAACTTGGTCCTGTATTCTTCAATTTTTTCCTTCCTTTTTGCAATAGGATCAGAAGCTTCAGCAATTTCTTTCCTGAAAATAATGTTTGCCGCGCCTTCAGCACCCATTACCGCTATTTCGGCAGTAGGCCATGCATAAACCACATCTGCGCCTAAAGTTTTGCTGTTCATGGCTATATATGCGCCGCCATAAGCCTTTCTTACGATTATATTTATTTTTGGAACCGTAGCTTCTGCGAAAGCGTACAACAGTTTGGCTCCATGCCTTATTATGCCGCTGTGTTCCTGTCCTACACCCGGTAAAAATGCTGGAACATCAGTAAATGTAACAAGGGGAATGTTGAAGCAATCGCAAAATCTTACAAACCTTGCAGCCTTGTCTGAAGAGTTGACATCAAGGGCTCCTGCCATTACATTAGGCTGATTTGCTACAATACCGATTGTGCTTCCATTGATTCTTCCGAAACCTACGATTATATTCTTTGCAAAATGTTTTTGAACTTCAAAGAAGAAACCGTTGTCCACCACGCGGGTTATAATTTCCATCATGTTGTAGGCTTTGTTTGATTCATCCGGAATAATGTTTATCATATCTTCTGCAATTCTGTTCAAATCGTCTGTTACCTGATAGCTCGGTGTGTCAGATAAGTTGTTGTCAGGAAGTAAACTTAAAAGGGTCTTAATATCATTGATGCATTCCTTTTCAGAACTGCAGTTGAAATGAGCTACACCGCTTACCGAGTTGTGAACCTGTGCTCCGCCAAGCTCCTCAAGAGTTACATCTTCACCGGTAACAGCTTTTACAACTTCGTTGCCGGTAATATACATCTGTCCTTGCTTCTCTACCATAAATATAAAGTCTGTTATTGCAGGGGAGTAGCATGCACCACCGGCACATGGCCCCATAATTACGGAAATCTGCGGGATTACACCTGATGCAAGTGTATTCCTTAAGAAAATGTCGGCATACCCTGAAAGAGCATGAATACCTTCATGAATTCTCGCACCACCGGAATCGTTGATACTGATGAATGGTACACCCATTTTCATAGCCATGTCCATAACCTTTACAATTTTCTTTGCATGGGCTTCCCCAAGACTTCCGCCTATAACAGTGAAGTCTTGAGATGCAAGACAAACCGGTCTGCCATCAATTGTTCCATAACCGGTTATTACACCATCTCCCGGAATTTTCTTACTTTGCATGCCGAAATCAGTAGACCTGGTTTCAACAAAAGAATCAAGTTCCACAAAGCTGCCTGCATCTAGCAGTGTTTCGATTCTTTCCCGTGCAGTCATCTTACCGGCTTGACGGCGCTGTTCCTGCTTATCTAAACCACCGCCAAGTTCAAGTTGTTTTCTTCTTTCATATAGCTCATTTATCTTGTCAGTTTTCGCCATCGGATTCCACCTCTAATCATATTTGTTTTATATTTAACAATCCCTAATTTTAAAAAAACCACCTGGCAGGTGATAACAATTATTTTTTTAGCTCGTCCGGCACACTTTCAGGCTAACTGCCAAATTGTCAATCCTCCCGAAAAAGCTGGCTGGTCACGGTACTGAACAACAACCATGTAAATTATCTTCGTACCGATAGCAGATAATTTGTATAGGCTGTCCGGCTTTTTGCCAAAGCTTTTCTACTACCAGGCAATAATCCATTTAATTATATCTTACCTCAGAATTAAATGCAATAAATAGAAAACTCAATTTTACACCAAATTATTATTGGTTTTATTATAGCCAAATGATGATGGAAGTGATGCATAAAGTTGTTTACAGTTCCCAGAGCAGTATAAAAGGTGTTACAAAAATATGGCTTACTGTTAACTTGTATTAAAAAATTAATAAACAGATTTTTTCTTTGTAATACCCCCAAAAAAAATGTATAATAGTTTTTGTCAGACCCAAGAACTTGCCTTGGTGTAGTAGAAATATACAAATTAAGCATTTATTATGGGCCTTATAAAGACCCTCAGGATATGAACAGCTTATTTAGCAAGGAAAACAAATTACAGGGCAAGCTTCCGATGAAGGGAGGTCAAAATGTGGTTGAAGAACAAGTGCTGCTCAAAAAGTCCCAGGAAGGTGACATTGCAGCATTTGAAAAATTGATTGAAGGCTACCAGAAAAGGGTTTTCAATATTGCTTACAGGCTTGTCGGGAACTATGACGATGCCAGTGAATTAGCCCAGGAGGTTTTTATAAAGGTATTTAAATCCCTCCGGAAGTTCAAAGGTCAATCGTCTTTTTCCACATGGGTTTACAGTATTACTAAAAATGTTTGTTTTGACGAGTTGAGAAAAAGAAAAAACAAGAAAATTGTTTATATAGATGAAGATATAAAATATGATAATAATGAGATGCAGCGGCAAATTGAAGATGACAGGCCTCAACCTGATATAATTGCTGAAAAAAATGAAGTCAAAAAGATAGTTCATGAAGCAATCCAGGAACTGTCCCAAGACCACAGGATTGTTATAGTTATGAGGGATATTCAGGGATTCAGCTATGAAGAAATAGCCAGAATTTTGAATTGCCCGGAAGGTACTGTAAAATCCAGAATCAACAGGGCAAGGCTTTCTTTGAAGCAAATACTTCAAAAAAACGAGGAACTTTTAAAAGGGTATTACGTCAAATAGTGTAGAAAGGAGGGTTGGAGAAAATGAAAGAGTGCAATGCGGCGAAAGAATCAATGAGCCTCTATATTGACAGAATGCTGGATGATAGAAGTGAAGCAGAACTTTTGCTGCATATAGAAACATGTGAAACCTGCAGGTGTGAGCTTGAAGAATTGAAGGTTATAACCGGCATATGTGCTGATATGAAAGAAGTGGAATTACCGGATGACTTTAATTCAAAGCTCCATGAAAAACTTGCAACTATAGCTGATAAAGAAAATACTTCTGTAAGAAACATAGCTTTAAGGTATCGCAAGATTATCAGCATATGTTCTTCGGCAGCGGCGGTGATTATTATAACATTGGCAATGCGCGGCTTTTTCGGAGACAATGCAAAGTTTGACAATTTAGCCAGGGATTATGCCGGGAGCGGAATGTCGGAAAACGGATTCAGCATAACCGGTGTTGACGACTATGCCAAAACAGAAGAAGGACTTTCCGATAAATATACCGGTAAAGGTTCCGAAAAAGAAGTCAATACCGAACAAAAAAGCATAAGACCTACAGAAGCCCTGGACTCACAAAGATTGCCGAAACCTCAAACCGCGTCATTTCAGATGTCGTTTACCGAGGCTGTACCCTCCAACAGAACTGATATTGAGATATTGGTAAAAGAACCTGAAAAGGAATTTGTTAAACTTGAAGAATTTGCGGCGGATACAGGAGCAAGCCTTTTACAAAGGAACTCCGGCAACGAAGGCTTAACTGATGAAAATGAAGACTGGAATGGAGATACCGGGCAAGCCTTGATAGTAAAGTATAAAATAGTTAATGCAAAATACGGCAAATTTATGGATGTTCTTAATGCAAATTTTCCAACCCTTGTTGTGTTGAAAAATGCGGATTTGGAATTAATCAGCAAGAGAATTGAAGAAGTGGAAAAAAGTATTAATGATACAGATGCTGAAATTAACAATACAACCGACAGTGAAAAAATAAGCCAGCTTAAAAGCATGAAAGCCCAACTGGAAGCTGAACTGGAAATGCTGAGACAGGAATACGAATATATAATTGTGTCCATAGAACTGGTACAAAATGAAATAGTTGAGCAAACAGTCGGTGTTCCGGGACAATAAGGCATGTATATATCTTTCCGGTCAGTCCATTAAAACAGGGAATAGGTTGCAATGATAAGTAAAAAGCACGGTTTTAGGCTTAGCCTCTGATACTTCTGGTATCAGGGGCTTTTTTACGGGATTACCTTTATTGACAATGTTTTTTATACTGAACCGTAAGATTCCGGATGCAAACAGTTATGGTGCTGCGGGCTTTACGGTTGTTTTTTTATTGTGTAAAATAAATAATATGGAAAATACCCAAAAGTATTTTGATTGAACTTCACATAAAACATATGAGACAAAGCAATTCCATCAGCAATATGTAATGCGAAGTTGGTTCTTATTACTTCAGGGTTCTTATGGTATTCACTTGTAAAGAGAATAATAAAAGTGATTATACCGGGCTTTTGCTGATAATTTTAATGCTTTGGAAAACTTAAATAATTTGAGGTGGGAAAATGGCGCCGAAACTTATGCTCATTGATGGAAACAGTATTTTAAACCGGGCTTTTTACGGGCTTAAAACACCTGTTTTACTGTCAACGTCTGATGGGATTTATACAAATGCAGTTTATGGATTTATTAATATTCTTAACAAATTTCAGGAAGAAGAAAAACCTGATTACATTTGCGTGGCATTTGACCTGAAAGGGCCTACTTTCAGGCACAAGGAATTTGCCGAATATAAAGCCAACAGGATTGGCATGCCGGATGAACTCGCAATGCAGCTTCCAATAATAAAGGAAGTTCTGGATGCGATGAATATCAAGCAGGTGGAAATTGAGGGTTTTGAGGCCGATGACATAATAGGCTCCCTGGCAAGATGGGCGGAGGAACAGGGAGTAGATACGGTTATAATTACCGGAGACAGGGACGCGCTTCAACTGGTGACAGAACACACAAGAGTAAAAATTCCCACTAAAAAGGATGGCAGGACTGAAACTGAAGAATATGATTATAATGCTGTAATTGACAGGTTTGGGGTTACACCCACCCAAATTATTGATGCAAAAGGGCTGATGGGCGACAAATCAGATAATATTCCCGGTGTTAAGGGCATAGGAGATAAGACTGCCTTCAGCCTTATAAAGGACTTTGGAAGCATTGAGAACCTTTACGACAATCTGGACAAAGTAGCACGGGACAGTATCAGAGAAAAACTTGAGGCCGGCAAAGAGATAGCTTTCATCAGCAAAAAGCTGGCTACGATTGATACCGGCATCAGACAGTCCTGGAGTTTTGATGATTTTACATTTAAGCCTGACAGGATCAGGTTGAGGGAGCTTTTTAAAAGGCTGGAGTTTAAGAGTCTGATTGAAAAGTTCAATCTTGATGATACCGGGAAAGAAGAAAAGCCGGTAAAGTTTGCTTCAGTTGACTGCATAAAGGATTCCGCATGCCTTGAAAAAATCAGGGAATTAATTATGGAAAGAGGCTGTTTTTCTTTATGTTATCTAATGGAGAAACCGGGCATTTTCAATCACAAACTAATTGGTCTTGGCATTGCTCTGGATGAGGACAGAATTTTCTACATTGATATTTTAAACTGCATAAGTGAAGAATGCTTTCTCGGAATTTTTTCAGATATTTTTGAAAACAGCAGCATAAAAAAATACACCCATGATATAAAAGATTTCCTTGTATATTTGAAGAAAAAAGATATCGAATTTGACGGGCTGGCATTTGATACTTTGGTGGGGGCATATATAATTAATCCAACCCGGGACTCATATAATGTTAATGAGTTGGCGAATGAATACTGCGGCGTCAATATAGAATCCATGGAAAGCCTGACGGGCAAGGGGAAGAATTTCATCCCCCTTTCGCAGATTGAAACAGGAAAGCTTTCTGCTTTTGCAGGTATCCAGGCGGAGGCAATACTTAAAATATCAGCGGAACTCGATAAGAAAATCAGGGAAAACAATCAGGAAAACCTGTATTATGATATCGAACTGCCTCTTATTTTTGTACTTGCTGAAATGGAATATCATGGTTTCAGGATTGATGCTGACGGACTTGTTGAATACTCCAAAGAGCTTGATGATAAAATAGCACAACTTATAAGCGAAATTTATGCTCTTGCAGGGGAAGAGTTCAAAATAAACTCACCGAAGCAGTTGGGAGCAATACTTTTTGACAAGCTGGGGCTGCCTGCCGGCAAAAAGACAAAAACTGGCTGGTCGACGGATGCAGAAGTGCTTGAATCCCTGGAAGACAAGCATGAAATTGTTCGCAAAATACTTGAATACCGGCAACTGATGAAACTTAAATCAACTTATGCGGAAGGCCTGTTAAACGTAATTGATATAAAAACGGGCAAAGTGCACTCAAGTTTTAACCAATCGGTTACTGCCACAGGAAGAATCAGCAGCACGGAACCCAACTTGCAGAATATACCGATAAAACTGGATGCCGGCAGAAAAATCAGAAAGGTTTTCATCCCGACAAACGAAGACTATGTGCTTGTAGATGCTGACTACAGTCAGATTGAACTAAGAGTCCTTGCCCATATCAGCAATGATGAAAATATGATAGAGGCATTCATGCGCAACGAGGATATTCATGCGGATACGGCATCAAAAGTTTTTGATGTACCCAGGGAAGCGGTAACCCCGCTTTTAAGGAGCAGGGCAAAGGCTGTTAACTTTGGAATTGTATATGGAATAGGTGATTTCAGTCTTGCCAAAGACCTTGGGATAACCAGGAAGGAAGCCAGAAGGTATATAGACGGTTATCTTAATAAATACCGGGGAGTAAAGCAGTATATGGACAATGCCGTGGAAGAAGGAAAAAAGAATGGGTTTGTTACAACTTTATTCGGCAGGAGAAGGTATCTTCCGGAGCTTATGTCTAAAAATTTCAATATACGTTCCTTCGGGCAGAGAATAGCCATGAACACGCCCATACAGGGCAGTGCGGCAGATATCATCAAAATTGCCATGGTTAAGGTATATAATGCCCTTAAGGAGAAAAAGATGAAATCGCGCCTGATTCTTCAGGTTCATGATGAATTGATAATTGAAGCCCATAATGAAGAAAAAGACCAGGTGATAGATATACTTAAAGATTGTATGGAAAATGCGGTCAAGTTGAAGGTGCCTCTATGTGTTGACGTGCATTGGGGTAAAAATTGGTATGAAACAAAATAATGAAGGAGCAGACCCTTGTTGAGAATAATTGGTGTTACAGGCGGGATTGGAAGCGGGAAGAGTACAGTTTCCGGAATACTTGAATCCTTTGGAGCAAAAATAATAGATGCGGACGCCATTGCCCGGAATATAACCAGGAATAAAAAAGTATTGGCTGAGCTTGCATCTGCTTTCGGCAGGGAGATTATAAATCCGGAAGGCAAACTGGACAGAAAAAAGCTTGCGGAAATTGCTTTCAATGATGCCGCCAAACTAAAAAAACTGAACCAGATTACACACAAACATGTTGCTGCTAAAATAGTGAAAGAGGTGGAAAAAATCAAAAAGGAGAATAAGTACAGGATTGTTGTGCTGGATGTTCCCATACCGGTTAATCACGGTTTTTTGGATATTGTGGACGAAGTCTGGGTGGTCGTTGCTGACAGGAATGCCAGAATAGAAAGGGTAATGAAAAGAAGCGGATTGACCCGTGAAGAGGTAGAAAAAAGAATAGATTCTCAGATGAGGGATTCTGAATATATTAGACTGGCGAATATAATTATTGAAAACAACTGCGAAATTGAAGAGTTGCATAAAAAAATTGAGGGATTGTTAAACCGTTTTTAAATTGCGGAAAAACCGGTAAAGCTTTTTGCCCAAACCGGCTTTTGGGTTGGCATCTTCACATTAAGGGTGGTACTATTGTTTGATATTTTTATTATGAAAAGGAAGAATGTTTTTCTTTTTGTGGGAATTTTGGCTTTGATAATTGTTGTTACGGACAATTCGACCAGCATACTCAAGTTTTTTTACCCTGTAAAATTCAAGGATGAAGTTTTCGGGTATTCAAGGCAATATGGAATCGACCCGTATCTTGTTTTGGCAATTATGAAGGCGGAAAGCAGCTTTAACCCTAAAGCCGTATCCAGGAGAAACGCAAAGGGCTTGATGCAGATTACCGATAAGACAGGGGAGTGGGCGGCTTTTGAAATAAAGCTGGCAAATTATAAGAACAGTGATCTTTTTAACCCGGACACAAATATACATATCGGGTGCTGGTACCTAAGATGGCTGATAGACAATTTGAAAGACGTGGATCTGGCAATAGCCGCATACAACGGAGGTATCGGCAATGTAATGGAATGGTTGAACGATAAGAACCTCAGCAGCACCGGATTTATTTTGGATAAAATACCCTTTAAGGAAACTGAAAGATATGTTGTAAAGGTCAAAAACTATTATTATGTTTATAAAAAGCTGTATCAGAACCAAGCGGCAATCGGTTCCTGCGGTTATTGAACCTGGGGACCGGGGTGACGGTTCACTTTTGGTTGGCTTTTGGGTACCAGGGGGATGGCTCCTGTGGTTTCTTTTGGTCAGCCCTTAAACCAGAGGATGAACCAGAAGAACCATCCCCTTGGTCCCGGGGACCAGAAGAACCGTCCCCCTGGTTCCCTGAAGAACAACCCCCCTGGTTCCCTAAAGCATCCTTTTTACAGCAGCGGCAATTGGCTTGAGCTCTTCCATGAGAGCTGCAAAGGTGGAAGGCTTGAGGGACTGTTCGCCATCGCACAAAGCCGAATTTGGATCAGGATGCACCTCTATTATCAGCCCGTCAGCCCCGGCAGCTATTGCGCCCCGGGACAGGGCAGGCACGTATTTCCAGGTGCCTGATGCATGGCTGGGGTCCGCTATCACCGGCAAATGAGACAACTCCTTGATTATTGGAATGGAGCTGATATCCAGGGTGTTTCGAGTAGCCGTTTCAAAAGTGCGAATTCCTCTCTCACATAGAATAATATTGTGATTGCCCTCATTCATGATATACTCAGCAGCCATAAGCCACTCTTCAATTGTCGCAGAAAGCCCCCTCTTTAACAGCACAGGTTTGCCCGAAAGGCCTGCTTCCTGCAGAAGCCTGAAATTTTGCATGTTTCTTGCTCCGATTTGAATAATGTCAACTGTTTCAGCCACAATCTCCACATCTCTTGTGTCTACCACTTCAGTAACAATTTTGAGTCCAGTCACGTTTCTTGCTTCAGCCATGATTTTCAAACCGTCAGCGGCAAGCCCCTGGAAGGAATACGGAGATGTTCTGGGTTTATAGGCACCGCCCCGAAGTATTTTGGCACCGGCATTTTTTACGCTTATTGCAGTCTTAATAAATGAGTCTTTATTCTCTATGGCACAGGGACCCGCAATCACCACAATTTCCTCTCCGCCGAGTTTAACATCTCCAACCTCCACAATTGTCGGGTCTTGCTTTAGTTCCCGGCTTGTCAGTTTATAAGGCTTCATTATTGGAACCAGTGCTTCGACTCCGGGTAATGTAGTTATATAATGCGTATTGAGATTTCTCTTGTCTCCAATTGCTCCAATGACAGTTTTTACTTCTCCGTAAATTGGATGAGTCTTGAAACCAAGCTCCATCAGTTTATTTTCAACCATGGCAATTTGTTCTTTTGTTGCAGATGGCTTCATTACGATTATCATATATTAGACCTCCTTAGCCAGTGTTTTTATAAATGTTTGGGATATTAATAAAAAACTCCTCATCCCAAAGGGACGAGGAGTATAATTTCCACGCTATACCACCCAATTTTCAATGTACGGGATGCGTATCCGATACACCCTTTCTTTTAACGGTGAAAGCTCCGGTTAAGCCTACTGTATCTTCAGCCAACAGCTCCAGGGAGAACTTCAACTGCATTATCCGACCGGGCTCTCACCGTCCCCGGCTCGCTTTAACAGAACTGTCCTGCAGGCTACTTTTCCCTTTCACAGCCTTTAGAAATATATTTTTAGCATTTTACCATAATACAAGCGCTAATGTCAATAAAATATTTTTTATTTTTTAATATTATATGAGTTGCCGTTCATACAATTGCATCAATTGCACGCCTGAAAATTATTCTCATAACAGCAAACACAGGAACTGCCAGCATCATTCCGATTATTCCGAAAAATTCACCGCCAATAAGAACCGCAAATATTGTAACTACAGGATGAAGCCCTAGCCTGCCTTCGATTATTTTTGTTGAAATAAATGCATTGTCAATCTGCTGGACAACTATAAAGACCAGTATTGTCCATACTACCTTTATTGGTGAGTCAAGGAGGGCAATTGCCGCAGAGGGTATTGCAGCTATAAAGGGCCCGAAATAAGGTATAATATTGGATATCCCGCCTATGACACCAAGTATGAGCGCATACTTTACACCCACAATATAAAGGCCGATACTTTCCAGTATTCCTATAATAAGTGCGGTTAAAAGCTGTCCCTGCACAAAATTCGAAAGAATCGTACTGACTTCCCTGCCTGTGGAAATAATACCGTTTCTCCATTTGAGGGGCATAATGGACAAGGCAGCTTCTATGAATTGTTCTTTGTCCTTCATCAGGTAAAAGGCAATAACCAGCGCAAGAATGAAGTCTGCCAAAAATGATACGGTTTGCATTATTACATTTAATGTTTTGCCCAGTATTTCCAGAGCATATTTCTGAATGGCGGTGGCAGCACCCTCTATTTCACCTAAAACAGCTGCTTTAATATCGGGAGACCATTTACTTTTTTGAATATTTTCAAGAAAACCAGCGAACATTTTTTGATACCTTGCAGTAATGTCAGGTACGGATTCAATCAGTTCCTTTGTATTGTTTATCAACTCAGGTATCAAAAATATAATGATGCTGGCTATGAATAATATAAAAAAGGTATAGACCAGCAGGATGCTTGCTGAAATGGGAATATTCTTTCTATGAAGTTTACAAACCAGAGGGTTCAAAATATATGTCAAAACGACTGCCAATATGAAGGGGGTAATGATCCTTGAAATTTTAGCCTTATAATATATCAGAACAAATATAATGATTAAAAGGAAGAGTATTAAAACCAGTTTAAAAAATGTTTTTTTTCTCATTATGACCTCTTTTTGAATAAAGTTCTGTCAGCATTTCTGCATATTCATCAAGGTATGCCTTTCAACTATGTAAAAAAGTATAAAGACCGGTATTGCCGGTCTCATACCTTGCTGTGATACTGATTTTACCAGCTTTCTTCTGTTATTCATCAAGATCAGCTTGGCAAAAAGTGCTTGGGGGAACAATTGTTTTATCTGAACATGTCAACTATGTCATTGACAATTGTTCCTGACCTTCTAAGAAGGTATCTGCCATTTTTTATCCATCTTTTTCTTGTTCTTGCATTCATTTCAGGACCAACTGCCATGCTTACTGTTGCTCCTATAATACCACCAAGAATTAATCCGCGGGTAAAATTATTACGCATATCAAAATCACTCCTTTTTTAAAACTCTTTTATTTAACCATGGGCCGTGAGCATTGGGTATTGAATCCAGAAAAATTACGTTTTCAAACCTGAAAATTGCATTCACTAACCTGGGCTTTTTGATTATCCGTTAAAAAATTTTTTTTTCAAACCACCGCCTGTACTTTTCATTTCTTCGACTGCTTCCCTGCTTACGAGAATATAGTCTGCACTGAATTCAACCTTGCCAAACAGGGGAATTACGTTTCGTCCTTCAATAATGTCATTCAGAAGACCGTATGAAACCTTAAAACCTTCAATATTTCCGGTCTTGTGGTCAAATATAATATCTTTGACGGTGCCCATGAATTCTCCCTGTTTAGAATAAACCCTTAAGTCAATCAGTCTTCCGATACCGGATAGAAAAAGCTTAAAGTCCTTTTCCTTAATCAAACTGTTCCTGCTGTCTATGATTAAGGCATCTTTTCCCAAACTTCTTACGTTACCCGGCAATACAGCGCTCTTATTATTTTTTACATGCCCAGTATCAATTATGAATGCAATAACCCTTTTTTTATCAGGACAAAAAAATACATCAATTACATTGCCAGCTTTTTTACCGTCCTCCGCCGACAGTACAGGCAGACCGATTACTTTGCTGTAAGTTTCCAAATCCCACCCTCTTAATGCATTATGTTATAAACTTATTATTTCATTATTTAAGCAAAAAATTCATAATGTCCGGACTTCTTTGAGCAAGTGATTTTTTAAGAACAGGTTAAATACAGGAATATGGCTTATGTAACGAAAACAGGGTTTAAATGCCTTGAAAACCCTGCAATGTCTGTATTTCACGCAAAGCAAATTTGCCAAAATACTTGATGGCAGGGCATTTTAATGAGCATGCGGTATTGACAGTATTTAACGAACTTTATATAATTCTTTGTAAAAAAGAGAATATTAATTATAAATTGAGAAATAAGCACTTCTTTGCGGATTATAGACATGCGCAACAGAAAGCGTCTTTTTTATCGACCAATATCCTGGCATTAAATGTGGTTTAAAGTTCCGGTCATAAAGTTCAAAGTCTTCAGGCGTTTGCCACAAGCCTGCCGAAGAGACTTTTAAACTTCTTTCAAGACCGGAGTTTTAGTGAGTTTTTTATTATTGAAATAATCAGAACAGGTGGGAAAGACATGCAAGAAACAGGTTTGAATGAGTTAAGGGAAAAATTTCTAAGCTTTTTTGAAAGCAAACAGCACTTGAGACTGAAAAGCTTCTCGCTGATACCGAAAAATGACAAGAGCCTTTTATTGATAAACTCCGGTATGGCGCCCCTGAAGCCGTATTTTACAGGAGCCGCCGAACCACCGTCAAGAAGAGTGACTACATGTCAAAAATGCATACGTACTCCCGACATCGAGAATGTTGGCAAAACTGCGCGGCATGGAACCTTTTTTGAAATGCTCGGAAATTTTTCTTTCGGGGATTATTTCAAAAAGGAGGCAATCTCATGGGCATGGGAGTTTGTTACAAAGGTAATCAAAATGCCTGAAGACCGGTTATATGTTTCCATCTACAAAGATGACGACGAAGCTTTTGAAATATGGAATAAGGATATTGGACTTTCAGAAGACAGAATTGTAAGGATGGGCAAGGAGGATAATTTCTGGGAACACGGCACCGGTCCATGCGGTCCCTGCTCGGAAATTTACTTTGACAGGGGAGTTGAATACGGGTGCGGCTCTCCGGATTGCAAGGTAGGCTGCGACTGCGACAGGTACGTGGAATTTTGGAACCTTGTTTTTACCCAGTTTGACAGGCATGAAGACGGAAGCTACACAAGGCTTGACCACCCTAATATCGATACCGGTATGGGGCTTGAAAGGCTTGCTGCCATAATGCAGAACGTTAACAACTTGTTTGAAGTGAATACAGTCAGGAATATTTTGAAGCATGTCTGTAAAATTTCAGGGGTTGAGTATGGCAAATCCCATAAGGATGACGTGTCCATAAGGGTTATTACAGACCATATCCGCAGCACAACCATGATGATAGCCGATGGCATTCTCCCTTCCAATGAAGGACGGGGTTATGTTTTAAGAAGGCTTTTAAGAAGAGCGGCAAGACATGGAAAACTGCTGGGGATTGATGAACCGTTTTTGTATAAAATTGCATTGACCGTCATTAACGAGTCAAAGGAAGCTTACCCCGAACTTGCTGAAAATTCATCGTATATTCAAAAAGTTATCCGGAATGAAGAGGAGAAATTTGAGGTTACCATTGACCAGGGACTTTCCATCCTAAACGATTTTATAAAAGAAACCAAAGCAAAAGAGCTTTCTGCCATTCCTGGTGAAATGGTATTCAAACTTCATGACACATATGGTTTTCCCCTTGATCTGACCCGGGAGATTGCTGAAGAAAACAACCTTGGTATTGATGAAGCCGGTTTTAAATCTGAAATGGAAAAGCAGAAAAATAAAGCCCGTGAAGCTATGAAGTCCAGGGATAATTCAGCCTGGGGCCAGGGCGCATTTTCCGGCCTTGAAGGCGGAAGTACGGAGTTTACCGGCTACAGGACATTATCAGATGAAGGTGAAATCCTGTACATTATTAAAGACGGAAACTTGAACGAAATTGCGGAAGAGGGCGATGAAGCGACAATTGTCCTTGACAGAACTCCTTTTTATGCTGAAAGCGGCGGACAGGTGGGAGATACAGGGTATATATTTTCTGAAAACGGTAAGTTCAGAGTTGAAGACTGTAAAAAAACCGGTGATGGAAAACACCTGCATATAGGCGTTGTTGAAAGCGGATATGTCAAAAAAGGTGACATGGTTAATACAAATGTGGATGAGGATAGAAGAATCAGCATACAGCGAAACCACACCGCAACACATCTTCTTCACAAAGCTCTCAAAAATGTCCTTGGAACTCATGTAAATCAGGCAGGTTCACTGGTTACTCCGGACCGGCTGCGTTTCGACTTTACCCACTTTGAGCCTGTTTCAAAAGAGGATTTGGGCCGGATTGAGAACGAAGTAAATGAGAAAATGCTTTCCAGCCTTTCGGTCAATATAAATGAAATGACTGTTGATGAAGCAAAAAATATGGGAGCCACCGCTTTGTTCGATGAGAAGTATGGAGATACGGTAAGAGTCGTAAAAATCGGGGATTACAGCATGGAGCTGTGCGGAGGCACACACCTTAAGACAACTTCCCAGGCCGGATTCTTTAAGATCATAAGTGAGACCGGTGTAGCGGCAGGCGTCAGGAGAATAGAAGCCCTGACAGGCTTTAAGGCTTTGGAATATTTCCATGAGAGGGAAAAAATGCTGGAGGAAGTTTCGGATGCTTTAAAATCCAGTTCTTCGGACTGCGTTAAAAAGGCGGAAACCCTGTCAGCAGAGCTGAAGAACGCCCGTAAGGAGATAGAGCAGCTGAGGGCGAAGCTTGCAGGTTCAACGACAGATGATATAATCTCCCGGGCTGTAAAAGTAAAGGGAGTTAAAGTTGTACGGGCAAAATATGATGGCATGGACATGGATACCCTCAGAAAAACCGCAGATATTCTGAAGAACAAGCTGGGAAGCGGAGTTGTCGTACTTGCAACAACAGATGACAAGAAGGTTAATTTTGTTGTCACTGCAACCTATGACGTTGTTAAAAAAGGTATTCATTCAGGCAATATTATAGCCCAGGTGGCAAAAATAGCAGGCGGAGGCGGCGGAGGAAGACCGGATATGGCCCAGGCCGGAGGCAGGGATGTAACAAAGACGGATGAGGCTTTGGAAAAATCACTGGAAATAATAGATTCACAAATTAAAAATTAAAACATGGGAGGTTTTTAATTTGGCTGATTGCATTTTCTGTAAAATAATAAATAAAGAGATTCCTTCAACCATTGTTTATGAGGATGAAACCGTAATGGCATTCAGAGACATAAAACCGGTTGCGCCGGTGCATGTTCTTATTGTTCCCAAAAAGCACATTCCAAGTGTGGAAGCCCTTGACAGGGATAATGCCGGTGTCTTGGCCGATATACACCTTGCCGCAAAGAAAATCGCGGAAAAAGAAGGACTGTCCGGCAAGGGGTTCAGACTGATAAACAACTGTGGAAAAGATGCGGGGCAGACCGTATTCCACCTGCACTACCATCTTATTGGTGGAAGAGAATTAGGGGAAAAACTGATTTAGTTTGGTCAGTAGGGAGTGTAGCTTAAAAGTTGCTGATAAACAGGGAAAACTGTACTGTTCAGGCACCTGTCATGAACAATCAGCTTTAATACTGCTTTTACGGTAAGGCATTTTAAACTGGTTGTTTTTCTTGCTGAAGCCGTACTTGCAGTATCGGAGCTGATTGTTTGTGAATTGCGTCAATTACACCGAAACTTTAACAAACTGTTTGGCGCAGGCTTAAGTCCGAATAAATTCTAGTTGACACGAATTTTATAATTCAATATAATGTAATATGTGCTGTGTATAGCATTTTCCCAATGAGTACAACTAAAGGCAAGCTTATTCCCGGCACAATTGAAGTCATCGGAGGGAGGGAAAGCATGTGGCAGAAATAAGGGTTAAAGAGAACGAGTCTCTTGATAGTGCTTTAAAGAGATTTAAAAGACAATGCGCAAAAGCCGGCGTCCTCGCTGAAGTTAGAAAACGTGAGCATTATTTGAAGCCTAGCGTAAAAAGAAAGAAAAAATCGGAGGCTGCAAGAAAAAGAAAATTTAAGTAGTATTTTCAAGCCTGCTGTTTATCAACCGGTACAACAAGCAGGTATAATTTGAGTTGTATCAAAATCGTGCATGGCTCATAACGCAGCAAAGAAGCAATTCGAAGAAGGTTTAACACTGAATGCTTACTGTATAAATAAAAAACTTTGCCGCAGAAAAATTCCTGAGAAAACCTCCTAAGTTGACTCGGAAAAAGAGTTTAAAGCCGGGGCAGGAAAAGTTGATAAGGGGAAAAATGCTTTTATTAAGCCCCGAATAAAAGAAAGAGCTGATTGAAATTCAATCAGCTGAACCGAAAAATTTAATGACATAAAAAGCTCGATAGGAAAATCGAGCTTTTTTATAATTATCCCTGATTTGACAAACAAGCTTAACCGTATTTCCATACCACAGAAAAAATAAAACCCTATATGCATTGGGCAGTCTCGATAGTTTTAAATAGATTTGTGCAATAAAATAAAACATGAAAGATACAAGGTGATTCTGTGCTGCAAAATAGCAAAATGAGAATTTACAGGATATACCCGGAAGACAGGATTGATGAGCTGGCGGCTGAGGCGGGAATATCCAAACTGCTTGCAAAAGTATTTTTAAGCAGGGGGGTTGAGGATCCCAGCCTTATTAAAAAGTTTCTCAATCCTT
Organism: Clostridiaceae bacterium; assembly: GCA_012839865.1. GTDB lineage: Bacteria > Bacillota > Clostridia > CAYPLH01 > DUMO01 > DUMO01. The sequence goes on along the minus strand of DUMO01000051.1, from coordinate 211,389 downwards.
CCATTTCGGACCTTCACGACCCTTTTCTTTTAGCAGGTATGGACAAAGCGGTTGACCGTATTCTCGATGCCATTGACAGGAAAGAAAAAGTACTGATATATGGAGATTATGACGTGGATGGCATTACAAGTACATCCATTCTTTATGATTTTCTGCTGTCGCTGAATGCCGACATAAGTTATTTCATACCCGACAGGAACACCGACGGGTATGGCCTCTCAATGGGAGCAATTGAAAGGCTTCTTAAGGGAAATTACAGTCTCATCATTACTGTAGACTGCGGAACAACGGCAGTTTCCGAAGTGGATTTCCTGAACCAAAGAGGTATAGACATCATAATAACAGATCATCATCAATGCAAGGATACTCTTCCGTCAGCATGTGCGCTGATTAATCCTGCACAACCGGACTGCTCTTATCCATTTAAGAAGTTGTCGGGAGCAGGTGTTGCATATAAACTGATACATGCGATGGGAATTGCACTGGGACTGGAGGATGTCCATAATGGCTATCTCGACCTTGTAGCCCTGGGTACGGTGGCTGATATCGTGCCTCTTGTGGATGAGAACAGAATAATTGTAAAATACGGACTCAAAATGATGGAGAACACAAAAAATCCCGGGCTTAGGACACTTATTGAAAGTACAGGGCTTGCCGGAAAACCTTTAAACACTTGGTCGGCAGGTTTCATCCTTGGACCGAGGATTAATGCGGCAGGTCGAATTGGAGATGCAGCCAGGGGAGTGAAGCTTTTTACCACTGAAGACTTACCGGAAGCCCAAAAAATTGCTGGGGAGCTTAACAATGAAAACGCTTATCGGCAGGAAACCGAAATGGATATACTAAATGAAGCGGTAAAGTATATAGAGACACATATCGATCTTGGCAGGGAAAAAATAATTGTTGTGTATGGGAAGGGCTGGCATCATGGCGTAATAGGCATAGTTGCTTCCAGAATAACCGAGAGGTATTCCCGGCCATCCATAGTATTGTCGGTAGAAGACGGTTGTGCAAGGGGTTCAGGCAGGAGCGTTGAGGGATTGAATCTTTTTGAAGCCCTGGAATATTGCAAGAGCCTGCTTGATAATTACGGAGGCCATGAATTGGCGGCAGGCCTGACCTTGAAGGAAGAAAATATTGAAAAGTTCCGGGAAAAAATAAATGAATATGCAGACATGCGCCTTTCAGGCCAGGACCTTATTCCAAAGGTTTTTGTAGATGTCAGTATTGAAAAAGAGGACATAAGTATTGAAAGCATCAGAGAACTGGAGCTTCTTGCACCTTTTGGATGCGGAAATCCCAATCCCGTATTTGAATATTGCAATATTTCAGCCGGAGAGGTAAAGAGGGTAGGGGGCAACAGGCATATTCGCATCAAGTTCCGGGACGGAAACTTTTGTACGGATGCAATAGGGTTCAACATGGGTGAAATTGCCGATGAAATATGCAATAGTAAAGTTTTTGACGTAATTTGCTCCCTTGAAATAAACAGGTGGAATGATTCCGAAAGCATTCAACTGAACCTTAAGGATATCAGGATTAATGACGATTTTTTCATTGATTATGCTTTTTATCAAAGCCTGGACAGGTACTTGAATTTCGAGGAACCCCCGCTTCAAGGCTTAGAAAAAGCAAGGTCCGAAAAAATGAACCTTCGTGGCCCGGATGAATCTTTGGCAAGCCATCAGGGCATCGGGACAGCCAAACCTGAAAAAGTGGCAAGTATTGTTCTGGATGCAATTGGCTCCGGAAAGAGGACTGCTGTAGTCACCAATTCACTTTACGGCATCCGTAGTTTTAAAAAAATGTTGAGAATGCCTTTGGCAGGTATTAAAAAGGAAATGAGAATCTGTTATACTGATTCTAGTATTTTTGATATAAACGGGATAAAAGTAATATTGAACCCTGACCCTGAAACGGCTTCCTTTGAAGATTATGATTGTGTTATATTTTATGGTAACTGGCTTGGTGAAGCGTACATAAGCAAACTCACGCAAAAATGCAGAGGCACTGAAGTTGTTTTGACGGCCTGTGAGCCGGAATGCGCCAGGGAACTTCTGGAAGCCATTCCTGTAAGAGAAGATTTGGAAGCAGTGTATCGCCAGTTGAAAAAGTATAGAACAGATACTATACTTATAGATGATATTTTTCAATTTGCAAAAGCTGTTTCAAATAATTACGGCATGAATATGAATTTTTTCAAAGTGAAAAAATGCCTTGAGATTTTTGAAGAGCTGGGACTTATAAAGTGCGAATATTCAGGCTATTTATCGATAACGGTAAAAATTTCTGAAAGTAAAAAAGTAAACCTTGCTGATTCTATTGTTTATAATAGACTCGAAGGTTATAAAGAATTTCTTGGAGGGATTTTTTGTGGACTTAAAATCTGAGTTGAAAATTATTGAAGAATTAAAATCCAAGTTAAGGCATGTAATGGATTTTCCGAAGGAAGGCATTGATTTTATCGATGTTACGACTGTTCTTCAGGACGGGGAAGCCTTCAGAAAAGCACTTGACTTGATGATTAAAAAGATTGATGCGTTTCCCGAAGTCGATTTGGTTATTGCTCCCGAGTCAAGGGGATTTATATTTGGCGCACCGATCTCCTTTGTAAAGGGAATTGGATTTGCACCTATCAGAAAACCCGGAAAGCTTCCATATAAGACTGTAAAAATCGAGTATGAGCTTGAGTACGGTTCCGGTACTCTTGAGATGCATGCAGATGCAGTAAAACCCGGGCAAAAGGTTGTAATAGTGGATGACCTTCTGGCTACCGGAGGTACAATAGAAGCCAACATCAAGCTGGTTGAATCTCTTGGTGGAGAAGTGGTGGGACTTTTGTTTTTTATTGAACTGGATTTTCTCAAGGGAAGGGAAAAACTTAAAAATTACAGGGTGGAATCGGTGGTTCACCTGTGATGCAATACGCAAAAATGTGCAGGGAATGCGATTTGGAATTTGTGGTTTTTACATGGCAGGCTGATTAATGTCGGTATTCTTAGTTTAAGTTAGAGGGAAGATATGATGTCTGATGGTTACAACCGTCTGGTTGCCAAACTGAAGAATAGCTGTACCCAAAGCGAACTCGAACTGCTGGAGAAAGCATATAACCTGTCGAAATCTGCTCATGATGGTCAGCAAAGAGTTTCGGGGGATCCTTTTATTACACATCCTGTTGAGGTGGCGATAATTCTTGCCGACCTTGAGATGGATATTACGTCTATTGTTGCTGCCCTTTTGCATGACACAATAGAAGATACCACCTGCACTTATGAAAAGATCAAGCAGGTGTTTGGGACGGAAATTGCAGATCTTGTTGACGGTGTTACAAAAATCGGAAAAATAGCTTATACAACCAAAGCCGAAGAGCAGGCGGAGAACTTCAGAAAAATGTTTTTAGCCATGGCAAAGGACATTCGTGTTATTCTTATCAAGCTTGCCGACAGGCTTCATAACATGAGGACGTTGAAGTACAAACCCCTCGACCGCCAAATCGAAATATCCAGGGAAACATTGGAGATTTATGCACCAATAGCTCATCGTCTTGGTATTTTCAAAATCAAATGGGAGCTGGAGGATATTTGCCTTAGAATTCTTGAGCCTGCTGTCTACTATGACCTTGTAGAAAGAATAGCCCAAAAAAGACAGGAAAGAGAAGCCTTTATCAATGATATTATAAAAACCCTCACGGAGAAAATAAGTGAGATTAACATTAAAGCTGCTATTGAAGGACGGCCAAAGCATTTTTACAGCATTTACAACAAAATGTACAAGGAGAACAAATCCCTTGACCAAATTTATGACCTGTTTGCCGTCAGAATCATTGTAGATACCGTAAAGGACTGCTATAGCGCACTGGGTATGGTGCATGAGTTGTACAAGCCCATACCGGGAAGATTCAAAGATTACATAGCAGTACCAAAACCAAATATGTACCAGTCCCTGCATACCACTCTAATCGGCAGGGAAGGCATTCCCTTCGAGGTTCAGATAAGGACATGGGAAATGCATCGTGTTGCCGAAGTAGGTATCGCAGCCCATTGGAGATATAAGGAAGGACGCAGCGAGGTTACCGACCTTGACAACAAACTGGCATGGCTCAGACAGCTTTTGGACTGGCAGAAGGACATGCGGGATGCCGATGAGTTTATGGAAACCCTTAAAATTGACCTTTTTACCGATGAGGTGTTTGTATTTACACCCAAGGGTGACGTAAAAAGCCTTCCTTCAGGCTCTACACCAATCGATTTTGCTTATGCAATCCATAGTGCCGTCGGAAACAAAATGATGGGTGCAAAAGTCAACGGTAAAATAGTACCTTTAGGATACAAACTGAAAAATGGTGATATTGTTGAGATTCTTACATCAGCCAATGTAACCGGACCCAGCCGTGACTGGCTTAAGATTGTAAAAAGTTCCCAGGCCAGAAGCAAGATCAACCAGTGGTTTAAAAAAGAAAAACGGGAAGAAAATATTTTACGTGGCAAGGAATTGGTGGAAAAAGAACTAAAGAAACACGGATTGACCCATGCAGAGCTCTTCAAGCCTGAATGGGTGGAGATTGTTCTGAAAAAGTATACTTTCCAGACCCTGGATGATTTATATGCCGGAATAGGCTATGGAGGTATAACTGCCAACAAGGTAATCTCAAGGCTCAAGGAAGAGTACAGGAAATTTGTAAAGGAAGAAGAAACGGAGCCACAGGCTGCAGATCCTCAAAAACTTCTTAAAGAAGAGCAAAAGAAAAAGAAGGCCTCTGAAAATGGCATTATTGTCAAAGGTATTGATAATTGTCTTGTAAGAATTGCCCATTGCTGCAATCCGGTTCCGGGGGATGCCATAGTCGGCTATATAACCAGGGGACGAGGAGTGTCAGTACATCGTGCGGATTGTGTCAATATGGCCGACCGTAATATAGGAGAAGACAGAATAATTGAAGTTAGATGGAATACTGTTGAAAATGCTTCCTATTTAGCGGATTTAAACCTTTTGGCCAATGACCGTACATCTTTGATCATGGATATTTCCAATACTATCGGGGAGGATAAAATACCTCTCAAGGGAATCAACGCAAGAACCACCAGGGAACAAATTGCAATCATTGACATAAGCCTGGAAATTACAAATACACAGCAGCTTGACAAAATAATAAAAAAGCTTAAACGAATTGTAGGAGTTTTCCAGGTTACAAGAAAGAAAAGATAGAGTCAATAGTTTTGGATAACAACATTATCAGGAAGGAATTTTAAATGAGAGCAGTAGTGCAAAGAGTTACATGCAGCAGGGTTTTGGTGGCGGACCAGGTTGCCGGCAAAATTGATAAAGGTCTTGTAGTATTGTTGGGTGTTTCTGATGATGATTCCCAGAGCGATATTGAATACATGGCGGAAAAGATTGTAAACTTAAGGGTTTTTGACGATGAAAACGGAAAGTTGAATTTGTCGGTGCTTGATGTTGGAGGTTCTCTTCTGGTTGTTTCACAATTTACACTTTACGGGGATTGCCGGAAAGGAAGAAGACCCAGTTATTCAAAAGCTGCAAAACCGGAAGATGCGAAAACAATCTACGAAAAATTTGTCGAATATGTGAGAAGCAAGTTTAATATTAAAGTTGAAACGGGAATATTTCAAGCTTCAATGCTTGTTGAAATAAATAATGACGGACCGGTTACGCTGTTGCTGGACAGTAAAAAGGAGTTTTGAAAGCGTTGGTGGAATGGCGAAAACAGTAAGGCGGAGTCGGTTAATACAGTAAATAGAAACATTCATAAAATATTTAAAAGGTCGGCAAACAAGTATGGAATATTAAGGAGATTTTAAAATTGTCAGCAGAAGGGATAGAACCAAAATGCCGACGGAAGGCTAAAGGGAGGATATTAAATTGGAACTGGCCATATTAAAAAGGGGCATGTTTGCATCAAACACCTATATACTTTGGCAGGACGGGGAAGGAGCGGTTATTGATGCAGGCAATCCGGCAAAAGATATACTTAATGTTTTGAAGGGGAACAATATTAATTTGAAATATATTATCCTTACCCACGGGCATATTGACCATATCCTTTCGGTGGACGAAATAAAGAATGAAGCCGGTGGCAAGGTTGTTATACACAAAGATGATGCGATTGGATTGGTAAATCCTGATTATAACGGCTCAAAGACTTTTTTTGGGGAAAGCATCGCATTCAATCCGGCAGACGTAATGGTGAACGATGGTGACATACTTTATTTGGGCGGTAATCAATTGAACATAATACATACTCCCGGGCATTCGCCGGGAGGCATATGCATTAAGGCAGGAGACTGGGTTTTTACCGGAGATACGCTTTTTTTCAGGTCGATAGGAAGAACCGATATTGGCGGTGATTATGATGAGCTGATAAAATCCGCCAGGGAAAAGCTGTTTACTTTAGATGACAGCTTGATTGTGTACCCAGGCCACGGACGTTCATCAACTATCGGATATGAAAAGCAGCACAACCCATATTTCAGGAATGTTTAAAATGAATAATTTCAATAAAACAGGAAAAAAGGAAGATAATTCAGGATTGGAAAAATGCATATTCGGGTATTCAAAAAAGCTTCCAAACAGGCACTTATCTGATATGTCAGATGATACGCCAATATCTCAACTCTTTTCCCTCACATATGGCGCAAATAATGACGATGAAGAAAGAACTGCAATTTTAGTCAGTTTGAGAGGTCATAAATACGAGAACGAAATTTGTGACGTTTTGAGACTTTTTTTTGAAGACATGTTTTTTGAAAAGGCAGAGGCTGAAAAGATTGATGGTTTTCAGGGATTATCCATGTCCAGCGGTATAAGGGAGGAAAATGGTCAGTTTAAAGTTGAAGCCAGCCTGGAATTTTGCAATAAAACCGTTGCAAGGCAGGAGGTTTTGGTGCAAAAAAATGTTTCCTCTGACATATTTTTTTATGATGAAAGCGGAGAAAAAGAAATCTCTGAATCCCCGGCCCGGGGGAAAACGCCTGTTGCTGCCCGCACCGGTGAAAACAGGGAAAATGATTATTTTGAATCTTATGAGTCGAAATTAGAGCATAGTGTAGTTGTTTCAAGCGAAAGACTTGAGTTGTCCAAAAGCATAAAAAGAGAGCTTAAAAGGGTGACTTACCTGACTCTGAAAAAGGCAACAGGGAAGGAGCTTCCCTGGGGTATGCTCACAGGCATAAGGCCCACCAAAATTGTGCATGAAATGATTGAAAAAGGGCATGAGAAAAGCCGGATTTTAGAAAAGCTTACCCAATACTTTGAGGTTAGCGGTGAAAAATCAAGACTTGCATATAATATCGCCCTGGTTGAAAAACCTATCCTTGATAAATCGGAAAAGGACAAGGTTGGAATTTACATTGGCATACCATTTTGCCCAACCCGTTGTCTTTATTGTTCTTTTACTTCAAATCCAATCAGCAGGTACAAAGATTACGTAACTTTGTATTTGGAAGCCCTGTCCAGGGAAATTGAAATGGTTGGACACCTGTTGAAAGATTTGTCCCTTAAGGCACAAACCATATATATGGGAGGAGGTACTCCCACTTCAATAAATTCAGAGCAGCTTATGGAGTTGTTGGCAAAAACAGAGGATGTTTTTTGTGACGGCTCTTTAGAGGAGTTTACACTGGAAGCAGGCCGTCCTGATTCCATTGACGGGTCGAAACTCAATGTTGTTAAAAACAGCAAAGTGACCAGAATCAGCATAAACCCGCAATCCATGAATAAAGAAACCCTTAATGTAATTGGCAGGTCACATGCCCCGGAGGATATAATAAAAACATTTTGGCTTGCCAGGGAAAAAGGGTTTCAAAATATAAACATGGACATAATTGCAGGTCTCCCCGGGGAGGACCTTGAAATGTTTCACAATACCCTTGATGAAATAGAAAAACTGAACCCTGAAAGCCTTACTGTGCATACCATGTCCATAAAACGAGCCTCCAGGCTTAATGAATATCTGGATGATTATGAACTTGGAAAAAGCGAACTTGTTTCAGGCATGGTTGATGCGGCAAGGGAAGCGGCTTCCAAAATGGGCATGCATCCATATTATCTGTACAGGCAGAAAAAAATATTGGGGAACCTTGAGAATACCGGCTACTGCAAACCAGGTTTTGAGTGCTTGTACAATGTGCATATTATGGAAGAGAAACAGACAATTATTGCACTGGGAGCAGGCGGGGTCACCAAGGTTGTGTTCCCCGAAGAAAACAGGATTGAGCGGGTGTTTAACGTAAAAAGTGTTGAAGAGTATGTGCAAAGGGTTGATGAAATGGTGGAAAGAAAAAAGAAGTTATTAAACCAGTTGAGGTGATTTTTGTGAACAGCATAAAAAATTCTGCAAAAGCCATTATCATAAAGGATGGAAAGCTTCTGGCAATAAAGAAGATAAAGCATGGCAGCAAATGCTATGTTCTGCCGGGTGGAGGCCAAAATCCCGGAGAAGACCTGGCCAGTGCTGTGAAAAGGGAGTGCCTGGAGGAGCTGGGTATTTCTGTTGAAGTAGTCGGCCTTAAATTTATTCGTGAATACATAGGAAAAAACCACGAATTCAGTGATGTTGACAAAGACGCCCACCGGGTGGAATTCTTTTTTCACTGTCGAATCCGGGGTGAACAGGAGATAAGAGGAGGGCTTGCGCCTGATGACGAGCAGGCGGGCATCGAATGGCTTCCTCTTGACACGCTTGAAAATTGGGGTTTTTACCCGAAAGCCCTGGCAGGTTTGTTGAAGGATATTGAAAACAGAGATTCTTCCTTCTATTTGGGGGATGTGAATTAATAAAAAGTGAAGATGCTTTGAATATGTCAGATTGCGCAGTTGAAATATATGCAGAACATAGCAAGGCTCTTAAAGCCATTTGTTATTGTTCTGCATATATTTCAACTGCGCAGATGCACACATCGCTATAAATGGTCTTGTTACATAATATCTGCTGGATTTTTATACATTGATGGCTTATAATTACAAATAAAAATTGTTTGCACGTTTCATACATCGGTAAAGGGATGCAGTGAAACTGTCAGGAACCTTGAATAAAATTATATTTGTGTTTCATACGTAAGATTAAGGAGTATAAAATGAGCGATTACTTAAGCCCGTCAATAGGAAAACTGACACCTTATGTTCCAGGAGAACAGCCCAGGGACGGAGGATACATCAAGCTGAACACCAATGAGAACCCGTATCCCCCTTCACCCAGGGTAATTGAAGCAATCCGGAATGAGACGGCCAGGCTGAGACTGTACCCGGACCCTGAAAGTGAAGAGTTGAAGGCTGCAGTTTCTGAATATTACAATATAGACAAAAACCAGGTTTTCACCGGAAACGGGTCGGATGAGATTCTGGCGTTGAGTTTTATGGCTTTTTTCATGAAAGACAAGCCAATCCTGTTCCCTGATGTGACATATTCCTTTTATGAGGTTTATGCTGCCCTGTATGGCATAAAATACAATCTTGTACCCCTGAATCCTGATTTTACAGTTCCGGTTGAGAAGTTTTGCACGGAAAATGCAGGCATTGTATTGGCGAATCCGAATGCTCCCACCGGTATTGCTCTTGGGACGGATGAAATCAGGACCATACTTGAGAACAACCGTGACAAGGTTGTGCTGGTTGATGAGGCATATGTGGATTTCGGAGCCCAAAGCATGGTTCCATTCATCAAAGATTACCCCAATTTGCTGATAGTCCAGACCCTGTCAAAATCCAGGTCCCTGGCGGGGCTGAGGGTCGGCTTTGCCATAGGTGATTCTAAGCTTGTTGAAGGACTTAACAGGGTAAAAAATTCATTCAATTCATATCCACTGGACAGGCTTGCGATTAAAGGTGCAATAGAAGCCTTTAAGGATGTGGACTATTTCAAGGAAACAACATGGAAAATTGTCAATACCCGCGAAAGGGTAAAAACAAAGCTGCGGGACCTCGGGTTTATTGTTACCGAATCCAGGAGCAATTTTTTGTTTGTCAGCCATCCCGGGTTTCCTGCAAGGGACATGTTTGCAAGGCTGAAAGAGAAAAAAGTGCTTGTAAGGTATTTTGACAAACCCCGGATTGACAATTACCTGCGGGTTACAATTGGAACAGATGACGAAATGGATATTTTTCTGCAAAGAGTCAAAGAGATTTTTTTATAATGGCTTTGCCCTGGCGATAAGTATATATAAGGAGAAAACCAGATGGGGAGAAAACTCAAAACCGCATTGAATATCATATTGCTTGTTGCAGGATTTATTGCAATTTTTTATTCAGCATTGCTCATGTCTTTATATGCAATTGATTTCGGTATGATTTTTACATTTTTGGCGGGGTTGGCTGTTGTTATAGTGTCCATGTCCGAACTGTTTTTGGAAAAAGGGTTTATATTGTTCCGAAATAAATACTTAAAGAGAGTGATATTATTTTTTGTAATAACCGGTTTTACTTTCTTTGCTGCAATAGAGGGGTTGTTGTATTTTTCAGGCTCCAATGACCCCGTTGTAGAGACCGATTGCCTGATTGTTCTGGGTGCCGGTCTTTTTGGTGACAAGTTGTCTCCAGTTTTAAAGGAGAGGATGGATAAAGCCCTCTGGTATCTTGGGGAATATCCGAATGTACCGGTTGTGGTCAGCGGAGGGCAGGGACCGGGAGAATTGATTCCTGAAGCGGAAGCCATGAAAAGGTATCTTGTTGAAAACGGAATAGAAGAAGAACGCATTATAATTGAGGATAAATCAACAAGCACCATGGAAAACTTCATATATTCGAAAGAGATTCTTATAAACATAGGGCTTCCCTGTGAAACTATAACAATTGTAACAAATGATTTCCACATGCTAAGGGCTAAAATGCTTGCAGAGCGAAACGGCTTTATAGCTTATTCTCTTCCTGGCAAGACTCCTGCAATTGTCCGGGCGAACTGCTATATCAGGGAGTTTTTTGCTCTCATAAAGTCATTTTTTTTGGATGTTTAGGGTATCTTTTTTTGCATTCCACAAGGCAATTGACTTTTGGCTTGTAAAAAGTTATAAATAAAATATTAAGGAGGAATTTTTTTGAAAACTAATGAGATAAAATTAAAATACGGTTTCAACCCTCACCAGAAACCGGCCAGAGTATATATGGAGAACGGGGATTTGCCGATTAATGTTTTAAACGGTTCTCCAGGGTATATCAATCTATTGGATGCCCTTAATTCATGGCAGTTGGTTAAGGAGCTGAAAAGCGCCCTGGGTCTTCCTGCTGCGGCTTCCTTCAAGCATGTGAGCCCGGCCGGAGCAGCGGTGGGGATCCCTTTGGGAGAACAATTGAAAAAAGCCTACGGAGTAGAAAAAGACGACCTTTCACCCCTTGCTGCGGCTTATGTGAGAGCCCGGGGCGCAGACAGGGTTTCATCTTTCGGAGACTTTATTGCCTTAAGCGACGAAGTGGATGCCGAAACAGCAAGAATAATAAGGCGGGAAGTATCCGATGGAGTTATTGCTCCGTCATACTCAAAAAAAGCCCTGGAGATTCTGTGTAAAAAACAGGAAGGAAATTACAGGGTTATTGAAGTTGATCCCGGCTATGAACCCGGTGAGATGGAAAAAAGGCAGGTTTTTGGAATTACCTTTGAGCAAAGGCGTAATGATATCAAGATAGTTCCGGAGATGCTTAATAATATTGTGACTGGGAAAAAGGATTTGCCGGAGTCTGCAAAAAGAGATCTTATAATATCAATGATAACTTTGAAGTACACCCAGTCAAACTCGGTATGTTTTGCATTTGACGGCCAGGTTATAGGAAACGGAGCAGGCCAGCAGTCAAGAGTACATTGCACACGGCTTGCAGGAAGCAAAGCTGATATTTGGTTTTTGAGACAACATCCGAAGGTATTTGAGATGAAATTCAGGGATGATTGCCCCAGGTCGGTAAGAGACACAGCTATCGATCTATATTTGAGAGATGAGATGACTCCCCAGGAAGAAGCAGAGTGGAGAAAGCTTTTTGATAAGGTACCTGAAAAGCTGACGGCCAGGGAAAAAGAAGAATGGCTGTCCAAATTGGACGGAGTAGCTTTGGGCTCGGATGCATTTTTCCCGTTCAGTGATAATATTGACCGGGCTGCAAAAAGCGGTGTCAAATATGTTGTGCAGCCAGGAGGTTCCGTAAGGGATGAGGATGTAATTAACGCCTGCAACAGATATGGGATGGTTATGGTCTTTACCGGAATAAGATTGTTCCACCATTGATATGAAAGATACCGGGAGGAAAACATGTCCGAATTAGTGAATGATAATGAAAGTTTCTCGCTTAAAAAATCACAAATGGAAGCGGAGGGATTGGACCCCGTACTTGTAAACAAAGGTTTTGATTCCCTGAAGGAGGAATTTCCGGCAATATACAGCCTTCTCGTCATTAAGAACGGCAAGTTGGTTTTTGAAAAGTATAATACCGGAATATACCCTTTTTACAAAAACATATATTCCGGCCTGAAAAAAGCCCAGTACAGAGGCATGGGCAAAATATTCAGGTTTTCAGACTTAAGTTTTAGGGATGTATACGACGGAAAGTGGAATATAAGATCAGTAACCAAGTGTGTTCTTTCGCTTCTTGCCGGTGTAGCAGTTGATAAAGGATATATTCCAAGCCTTGATAACAGGGTGATTGGTTACTTTCCGGAATATGAAAGCCAGGCTGCCCGGGAAAAGAATAATATCAGAATCAGGCATCTTTTATCCATGAAATCAGGACTGGAGTCAATTGAAAAGAGAGCCATGTCCATCAGCATGATAAAAAGCAGTGATTGGATTAAATTTATTCTGAACCTCAACTTTGAATCAACACCGGGTGAAAAATTTTCCTTTAACACAGCCGATTCCCATCTTCTTTCAGGAGTTTTGAGCAGGGCTTCCGGAATGAGCACCCTTGAATTGGCTCAAAAGTATCTTTTTAAACCTCTGAATATTAACTCTGTTTACTGGGAGAATGACCCGAAAGGTTTCCATTTTGGAGGGTCAAATCTTTTCATGCTTCCGGTGGATTTGGCTAAAATCGGGCTTTTGGTGTTAAATGGCGGTATGGCCGGGAATAATAGAATCATATCTGCAGAGTGGATTAACGAATCAATGAGTAAGGCAAGCATTGCAGAGGACGGCTATAGCTATGGGTACTGCTGGCGTATCGGAAATATTAAAAGCGAAAAAACAGGCAGGAACTATCAGGCATACTCCGGCAGCGGAGCCGGGGGTCAACGCCTGTATATTATCCCTTCACTGGACATTGTTATGGTGACAGTTGGCAGACTTACCTTCGGATTTGACAGGAGTTTCAGTATAGAGAGGTTTATGGAGAAATACTTGCTGCCTTCAGCAGAGGAAAAGTAATTTGGATGTATTACATTTTAACATGTAAAAGTTGTACTTTTTCAGGCAACTTTTTTCAAAATCAGAAGGTCTTAAGAAGATAAAAGGATATTGATTCAGGATTGACTTGATGAAGTTGTTAAAGTGTAATGAAAAGCAAGATTAGGAATTTAAGAGGATTTTGATTAATTAAGAATCGGAACGGAAGGAGAAGCGTATGAAATTACAAGCTCCAAAAGGCACAAAGGATATATTGCCGGATGAAATATATAAATGGCATTATGTAGAGAAATTATTCAGGGATATTTGCAACGCTTATGGTTACAAGGAAATTCGCATTCCTGTTTTTGAATATACCGAACTCTTTCAAAGGGGAGTTGGCGATTCAACCGACATCGTACAAAAGGAAATGTACACATTTAATGACAAGGGCGGAAGAAGCATTACATTAAGGCCCGAAGGGACTGCGGGAACTGTCAGGGCCTATATTGAGCATGGTATGGCATCCCTGCCTCATCCAATAAAACTGTTTTATGAAATTACTGCATACAGATATGAAAAGATGCAAAAGGGCAGGTACAGGGAGCACAACCAGTTTGGAGTGGAGATATTTGGCTCAAAAGGTCCCTCTTCCGATGTAGAAGTTATAAGTATACTGGATTTGTTGTTTAAAAAGTTGGGGCTGAAAGATATTGAGCTAAACATAAACAGCATAGGCTGCCCGGCATGCCGTGGAAAGTTCATTGAGAAGTTCAGACAGCATCTTGAAAGCAAAATTCACATGTTTTGCGAGACCTGCCGGACACGGTATGAACGAAATCCTTTAAGAATACTCGATTGCAAGGAGGAAAAATGCAAGGAACTGGTTGCCGATGCTCCTTCTGTATTAGACAACCTGTGCGGCGAATGCCGGGAACACTTTGAGGGTCTTAAGAAAGGGCTTGAGAACCTTGGCATTAATTACAACATTGATAAGAATATTGTTAGGGGACAGGATTACTATACAAAAACTGTTTTTGAATTTGTGTCCAAGAACGTTGGAACCCAGGGAACCATTTGCGGCGGGGGAAGATATGACGGTCTTGTGGAATATTGCGGAGGTTCTCCCACACCGGGCATGGGTTTTGGCCTTGGAGTGGAGCGGCTGCTTATGGAAACAGAAAGTCAGGGAATAGTTATACCCAGGCCCGAAGGAACCGATTTGTATATAGCAACAGTTGGAGATATTGCCGATAAATTCGCTGACAAACTTGTATATATTATTCGAGCAGAGGGAATAAGCGCAGAAAAGGATCACATGGGAAGAAGCCTTAAAGCCCAGTTGAAGTATGCTGACAAGATTGAGTGCAAATATTCGGCAGTTATTGGTGAAAATGAAATAAAAAATAATAAAATAATATTAAGGAACATGAAAACCGGAGAGCAAACAGAAATGAAGATAGATTGTCTGGTTGAGTTTTTAAAAGGAGGAAGAAGCAATGGGTGAAACACTGGCAGGTTTGAAAAGAACTCACAGCTGTACGGACATTTCGGTTTCAAATGTCGGGGAACAAGTCACGATTATGGGTTGGGTTCAGAAGCAAAGAAACCTTGGAGGAATGATTTTTGTTGATGTTCGTGACAGAAGCGGAATTGTCCAGGTCGTTGCCAATCAGGAGGAAAATGCTGAAGCTTTCAGGAAAGCCGCAGCTTTAAGAAGTGAATATGTAATTGCTGTAAAAGGTAAAGTTCAAAAAAGAGCTCCCGGTATGGAAAATGCAAAAATGAAAACGGGAGAAATTGAGATAGCTGCCGAGGAAATCCGAATTTTCAGTAAAGCGGAAACCCCACCAATTTACATTGAAGAAAACCTGGATGCAAATGAAGCCATAAGGCTTAAGTACAGGTACCTGGACTTAAGACGTCCTGATATGCAGAAGAACTTCATTCTGCGTCATAAAATTGCAAAAATTGTCAGGGACTTTTTTGATGCAAACGGTTTTCTTGAAGTTGAAACACCCATGCTGATAAAGTCTACTCCGGAGGGTGCAAGGGATTACCTGGTGCCAAGCAGGGTGCATCCCGGAAAATTTTATGCCCTGCCGCAGTCTCCACAGATTTACAAACAGCTTTTGATGGTTTCGGGGTTTGAGAAGTATTTCCAGATAGTCAGATGCTTCAGGGATGAGGACTTAAGAGCAGACAGACAGCCTGAATTTACCCAGATTGACGTCGAGATGTCCTTTGTAAATGTGGATGATGTAATCGCTATTAATGAGCGCTTGCTTGCAAAAATATTCAAGGAAATTCTGGGGTTGGAGGTAAAAACTCCTTTTAAACGCATGACTTATAGGGAAGCCATGGAACGTTACGGTTCAGACAAGCCGGACTTAAGGTTTGGCATGGAGCTTGTTAATGTATCAGACCTTGTAGCAACTTGTGGTTTTAAGGTGTTTACTTCCACCATAGAAAACGAAGGCAGTGTAAGGGCCATCAATGTCAAAAAAGGCAGCGAGAAGTTCTCAAGAAGAGAAATTGACGGCCTTGTGGAAATCGCTAAAAAATTCGGAGCAAAAGGCATGGCCTGGATTCAGGTTGAAGAAAGCGGAATCAAGTCTTCAATAGCCAAATTTTTCAGTGAAGATGAAATGAAGGCAATTCTTGAAAGGGTTGAAGCAGAGCCTGGAGATTTGATATGCTTCGTCGCTGACAAAAATGAAGTGGTGTTTGACGCTTTAGGACACTTACGGCTGGAAATTGCCCAAAAGCTTGACCTGATTGATAAAAGCGAGTTCAAATTCCTTTGGGTGACTGAATTCCCGCTGCTTGAATATGATGAGGAAGAAAAGCGCTTTGTTGCCGTACACCATCCTTTTACTTCTCCAATGGACGAGGATATCGAGCTTCTTGACACACATCCGGAAAAGGTGAGGGCAAAAGCTTACGATATAGTATTGAATGGAATTGAACTGGGTGGTGGAAGCATAAGAATTCATGACCAGGAACTTCAATCCAAAATGTTTGGGATACTGGGTTTTACAAAGGAGCAGGCAGAGGAAAGATTCGGATTCCTACTTGAAGCCTTCAAGTACGGAACACCGCCCCATGGTGGGATAGCCTATGGATTTGACAGAATGGTATGGCTTATTGCGGGAGCAAATTCGATGAGAGATGTAATTGCGTTTCCCAAGGTGCAAAATGCTTCGGATTTAATGTCTGAAGCCCCGAATATTGTAGATGAAAAGCAATTGAAGGAACTTTATATAAAGCTGGACATTTAGACGTATTATCCTTAAGGAATCATGCACTGTATATGAAGTTGCTGCATTTTTAAGAAAATTTAGTTCTATTGAAACTGGAGGGGATGATATGAAAGATACAATGAAAGAAATACTTGATTGGATGAAGCACATTGCAATCGGTATTGCGATAGCTCTTTTCCTGGTCAACTTTTGCATACAGAGAACCGTTGTTTACGGAAGTTCAATGGAACCGACACTGCATGACGGGAATAATCTTGTTGTTGAAAAAGTAACTACCAGATTTGGTAAGTTCAATTATGGGGACATAGTTATAATTGATGCTTCAGAGTTTATGCTCCCGGGTAATGAATTGATTATCAAAAGAATCATTGCCCTTGAGAATGACGAAGTGGAAATTAAAGATGGTAAAGTTTATGTTAATAATAAAGAGGTAATCGAGCCCTATGTCAGCGTTAGCACTACTTTGCCCATAAACCCGAAATACAGCAAAATTAAAGTCCCCGAAGGCCATGTTTATGTAATGGGTGACAACCGGTATCCGAATGCAAGCAATGACAGCAGGATTATCGGACCGGTCAGCATCAGGAAAATTAGAGGGAAAGCAGTATTGAGAATTTACCCCTTCAGTGAATTTGGCATTTTAAAGAGATAAGGGTCATAGTTGCACAAAAATGAGGTGTAAGGGTGTTCACCGGGACCGGGATTAGTTTTGGGAAGATAATTGCTGCAGGAAACAGGTGCGCATGGTATTCACCGGTTCAGGAAATTAATTTCAGCAAAACAATGACTGTCGGAATCCTGAGTATTTGCTTAAATTAATAATTATACATATGCCAAAAGGTAATGGTTGTATTTCCCGTTACCTTTTTTATTTAAATGCTGCAGACAGTAACCGGCTGCTTATCTTGTGGTTTTCATAAAACAGATATTTTGATTGTCATAATGCAAACTCCAAAAGAATAAAATCTACAAGAAATTAATATTTTATGTTGCTTTTGGAGGTACAAATGAGCAGGAGAAGAAAGCTTCAAAAGAAGAGGAATCCGCCAATTTACAATATACTGATGGTCTTGATCATTCTGCTTGCAGGTTATTGCGCCATTACAATCGGTAGGATTGCAGGAAATTTTTTATATGATTATGACTCTGATATAGTGATTAATATTGAAACCGGTCCGTTAAAAAAAATAATCAACAATTCACTGCCGATAATCGATATTGTATACAACAGCGGAAGAATCAGTGTATCCCTGACAAGTGAAATAAATGCTTTGATAAAGCAAATATTCGGTTTTGACATCAACAAGCCGGAGACAATTTTAAATGCCCAAACATCAATGCTGTACAGCTACTATACTGAAAAGAGGGACAAAGACAAGCTTATATATGATGACAGCAAACCTCACCCCTCTCCTGAACCCACACCGGGATATACACAGGACCCGGAGCAGGGAAAGGATGAAAATGACAACTCCCAGGGAGGATATATTGAAAGGGTAAGCAGCATATCAATAGAAGATGAAAATGAAGAAAGAGAGTATACCGAGGACAAAATAATCGCCAGGGGAGAAATTAAAGTAATCAATGAAACCAATTACAGGATTGATGATAAACTGATTGACCGGCTTTATAATGAAAAACTGAATCTGGATTTAGGCAAGAACGGTCCTCAGGTGCTTATTTTCCACACCCACACCAATGAATCATATTTAAATGATATATCTGAATATGACAAAGACATTCCCAACAGGACGGATGACCCCCGGTATAATATTTTGCGGGTAGGCGAGGAGATAGCCATACATTTGAGAAGGATGGGTATTGAAGTTTTGCATAACGGAACAAGGCATAACACCCCAAGTGATGACGGATGCTATGTGCGTTCAATGGATACCGTGTCAACAATACTAAAATCCTACCCCTCAATCAAGCTTGTTCTGGATATACACAGGGACGGAATTGATGTTGAAAAACCCAAATTAAGGGTTGTATCTGAAGTTGAAGGGAAAAAGGCAGCACAGGTAATGTTTGTTGTTGGAACAGGGGAGATTGGCCTAAGTCACCCGAACTGGGAGGAGAATTTTAAAATGGCCATAAAGATGCAGAACTTTCTTAATTCAAAGTATCCAGGTATTACAAGGCCTATTTACTTAAGCAAATACAGGTACAACCATCATCTTAGTCCCGGGGCGTTGATTATAGAAGTGGGAGCTGACGGAAATACGCTGGAGGAAGCCTTAAGAAGCACCAGGTACATAGCGGAAGCAATAAGTTACATATTAAATAATCAACAATAAATTACTGATAACTGAAAATGAAGGCTGGTATGATAGCGGCAATGCAGTATGTATTCCTGATGGATTTGTCTGTGAATAAATTCACCAAATAAAGTTAATAATTTGATTTGCTGCATGAATATTTCTCATGCATTAACTTTGACTCCAAATAGTAACAGGCAAATTTCAAATTACAGGTAGTGGATATGACAAGACTTGACTTTTACCGGAAATTGAGAAAATACAGGAAGCATTGCTTTCTTGCAGTAATACTGGCCATTTGCCTGCTTCTATGCGGCTTGTATTCTGTTGATTATTCAATTGGCATGCTAATGGGGCAGGATAAGCATACAGGATTATTTAAAATGAATTATACCGGGAATTCACTATATGAATTTTCAATTATGAACAATAAGGCTTACTTGAACACATTTTATCTGAAAAGGGAGATTCAAAGAATTAAAAATTTTTTCAGGGCTGATGCCCGGGAATAATATTTTACATGTCTTGACCATGGAAACATATTGTTTGTATTATTAGCTTAATAAAGTGATTACCCCCTTAATCCAGGATATAAATGCAACCTTAAAACAATGCAAGGTTGCATTTGCCTTGTCAGGTGAGGCAATTCCTTCCTCACAGTTATAAACTCAGTTGTATTATTGCAACACTGATATTTTTTCTGTATAATTTTAAGGTGCTAAAAATTGTATTATACCGGTTCCCCAGGATGGTTTATTAGTGCTGTACTTAAAATCAGGCTGGCAATTTCACATATTTTATATAGCGGAAAGAATCGTTCCGGCATATAAATTGCAAGTGAAGTTTCAACTATTCACCTTTTGGGGAATAATCGTATTACAAGTTATTTTTTATGGAGGAGAATTAATGGCAGGAGAAAGGCAGAACAGAATTCGTAATTTTTGCATAATTGCGCACATTGACCATGGTAAGTCAACACTGGCTGACAGGATTCTCGAAAAAACCGGTGTTCTTACAGAAAGAGAAATGGAAGAACAGGTTCTTGACAATATGGATATTGAAAGGGAACGAGGAATCACAATAAAGGCCCAGGCTGTAAGGCTGGTTTACAAAGCCGGTGATGGCAACGAATATATATTTAATTTGATTGACACTCCCGGTCATGTGGATTTTAATTATGAAGTTTCCAAAAGTCTTGCTGCCTGTGAGGGAGCAGTTTTAGTCGTGGACGCAACGCAGGGCATAGAAGCACAGACTCTTGCCAATGTTTATCTTGCAATTGAGCAGAATCTTGAAATCCTTCCTGTTATAAATAAAATAGACCTGCCCAGTGCACGGCCGGATTATGTTAAAAAAGAAATTGAAGATGTTATTGGACTGGATGCGCAGGATGCACCCCTTATATCAGCCAAAAACGGCATCAATATAGAGAGCGTACTGGAGCAGATTGTATCAAAACTTCCGCCACCGTCCGGTGATGAGGAGGCTCCCCTGAAAGCGCTTATTTTTGACTCTTTCTACGACAGTTACAAAGGCGTTATTGTATATATCAGAGTCAAGGAAGGAAGAGTCAGGGTTGGGGATCGTATTTTAATGATGAACACCAAAAAAGAGTTTGATGTAACTGAAGTGGGTTATTTCAAGCCAGGCGGCCTGATTCCTGGAAACGAACTTTTGGCAGGAGAAGTAGGGTACATTGCCGCCGCCATCAAAAATGTAAAGTACACAAGGGTGGGAGATACAATTACCCTGGCTGACAATCCTGCAAGTGAAGCGCTTCCGGGATACAAGAAGGTGAATCCCATGGTGTTTTGCGGAATATACCCGGCTGACGGGGCAAAATACCAGGACCTTAGAGACGCTTTAGAGAAGCTTCAGTTGAATGATGCGTCCCTTGTTTTTGAACCAGAATCCTCGGTTGCCCTGGGATTTGGCTTTCGCTGCGGATTCCTCGGACTTTTGCACATGGAAGTAATTCAGGAAAGGCTGGAGCGGGAATATGATCTTGACCTTGTAACTACTGCGCCAAGCGTAATATACTATATTACCAAAACAAGCGGAGAAGTTGTAAGAGTGGACAATCCTGTAAATATGCCGCCTACGACTGAAATTTTAAAGACCGAGGAGCCGATTGTAAAAGTAAGCATCATGACACCTGCAGAGTTTATCGGTAACATAATGGAGCTTGCCCAGGACAGGCGAGGCGTCTTCAAGGATATGTCCTATATTGATGAAAGCAGGGTCATGCTTACCTATGAGATTCCTCTCAATGAAATTATTTATGATTTTTTTGATGCATTAAAATCCAGAACCCGGGGTTATGCATCCCTTGACTATGAACTGATAGGATACAAAGAGTCTGATCTGGTGAAGCTTGATATTCTGTTGAACTCTGAGCTGGTGGATGCACTTTCAATCATAGTTCACAAGGATAAGGCATATGCAAAGGGAAGAAGAATTGCGGAGAAGCTCAAAGAGGCAATACCCCGCCAGCAGTTTGAAATACCTATTCAGGCATGCATAGGGCAAAAAATTATAGCAAGGGAAACTGTTAAAGCCTACCGCAAGGATGTTCTTGCCAAATGCTACGGAGGAGACATCACAAGAAAGAAAAAGCTTTTGGAAAAGCAAAAAGAAGGTAAAAAGAGAATGCGGCAGGTAGGGTCTGTCGAGGTGCCCCAGGAAGCTTTCATGAGCGTGCTTAAACTGGATACATGAAAGAAGGATTTTTTGTGTCTCATGAGATTGGACTTTATGTTCATATACCCTTTTGCAAGGCTAAATGTTATTACTGTGACTTCAATTCATATCCCGGGCTTGACAGTTTGATACCAGAATACATCAATGCCCTCAAAACAGAGATTGAGATATATGCCGGTAAATTGAAGGACAAAAAAATCAGTACCATATATATAGGTGGAGGAACTCCTTCAATATTGGACGGGGCATCAATTGACAGCCTTCTGAAAGTTATTTTCAGGAATTTTTCCGTATGTAAAGATGCGGAAATAACAATAGAATCCAATCCGGGCACATTGGACAGTTCAAAGCTTCATGCATATCACAGTGCAGGCATAAACAGGCTGAGCATCGGCCTTCAGTCCTGGCAGGACAGGCTTTTGAAATCAATTGGAAGAATTCACACAGCCAATGACTTTATTGTGAATTTTAACGAGGCGCGAAATGCCGGATTTATGAATATCAATATAGACTTGATGTTTGGATTGCCGGGCCAGACAATGGAAGATTGGATGTCAACCCTGCAAAATGTCATAAGCTTAAAGCCAGAGCATATTTCCTGTTACAGCCTGAAAGTGGAAGAGGGTACTCCGATGGACAAGCTTATTCAGGAGGATGAATCATTGGCCATTCCAGAGGAACTTGACAGGATGATGTATCATCATGTTGTCAGGGAACTAAAAAAATCAGGGTACAGGCATTACGAAATCTCAAACTTTGCTCTTTCGGGATTTGAAAGCAGGCATAATATGATCTACTGGAATGCATGTGAATATCTTGGGGTCGGTGCAGGGTCCCACTCCTATATTTTGGGGGAAAGGTTCGGCAATGAGGAAAGTCCTTCCGAATACATAAATAAAATAAACTTAAAGGGCTCTGCATCTTACAGCGAAGGTATAATAGATACGATGGAAAGCATTAAAGAGTATATGATACTTGGGTTAAGACTGATAGATGGCATTAGTCCCGAGCATTTTGAAAAAAGATATGGTATCAATATTTATGAACTCTATGGGGAAAAAATAGAGGAGCTGAAAAGCCGGGGATTGCTTAAAACAGAGGACAACAGGATCTGCCTTACGGAAACAGGGCTGGACCTGGCAAACCAGGTATTTGTGGAATTTATATAAGCTCTTATGACACAAGCAATTAAAGCAGCCAGCAAATAAACAATCAGTATCGGTACTGAGATGCTGTACATATGTAATATATGAAATGTATGCAGAAAATAACAAGGCCCATATTTTGAGAAAACCGACGGTTCACTGAAGTCAAAAATGCTACCGCTTTTTACTCGCCCTCACAGGCTTAAAAAAAGCTAAAAAAACATCCTGTTTTTTTCACGCATTTTTGCCTTCATCTCACCTGGTTTTCTAACAAAATAAGGCCAATTGCTATTTTTCTGCATACATTTCATTAAGTTAAAGAAAAATTTCAGTACCGGAGCTGATTGTTCAGAAGGAGTTCCACTGTGGCAAGTGGACAATTTTATTACATAATATTTCATGAATAATTTAACAGCATACCGGCTATTTTTAAGCAAATAATAGTAAATGTACAGGTGTATTCAGTTGAACAACGTCTCCTGAACTATAACAAATATTATCCATATTACCTCTTGACAAAAAAACCTTATGGTGGTATTTTTAAAATATGCATTAGCACTCAATACAACAGAGTGCTAATAAATTTAAAAAGGGAGAAGGGAAAGATGCCTTTCGAAAGGTTGAGTGAAAGGAAAAAGTTAATACTGAGGGCAATAATTGATGACTATATCCATTCAGCAGAGCCTGTTGGTTCAAGGAGCATCTCAAAAAGGCATGAATTGTCTTTAAGCTCGGCAACCATCAGAAACGAAATGGCAGATCTGGAGGAAATGGGTTATCTTGAGCAACCTCATACTTCTGCAGGGAGAGTTCCCTCAGATAAAGGCTACAGGTTTTATGTGGACCAATTGATGGAGCCCAGGATACCTTCCACTGAAGAAATGGAAAGTATCAGAAATGCACTGGAGGGAACAATCAGTGAATTGAGCCAGTTCATACGCAATGCTTCCAATGTGGTATCCAAGGTTACCAGATATACTTCCCTTGCATCTGCGCCCTTGTCAAAAAAGAAATCACTAAAAACAGTGCAGGTAGTTTATATTGACTCCGGAAAAGCCCTTGTAGTTGGTATTACAAATACAGGGATGGTAAAAAATGTTCTTGTAAAGGTGTCAAACATTTTAACTCCTGATATGTTGCTTAGAGTATCGAATTTTTTGAATGAGCATTTGAGTGGACGCACTTTGGACAGGATAGATTTTGATTTGCTTAAAAAATCAGGTGATGCAATTGGTTTGGATTATAATTTGATAACGCCCATTATCAAGGGAGTGACGGATTGCATCAATCTGGCAGATGACTCTGAAGTGTTTTTTGATGGAGCAACGAATATTTTTAATTATCCTGAATTCAGTGACACAGTAAGAGCGAAAGAGTTCCTTTCGATGCTTGATGAAAAGGAAGTTATACAGAAGATTCTTTTCAGTGACGACAGCAACCGGCCGATTAACATTAAAATAGGCCGGGAAAATGAATTTGAGGAAGTCAAGGACTGCACTGTCGTGCTGACATCATATAGAATAGGAAATTCCATCAAAGGTACTTTTGGGATAATTGGACCTACCAGGATGGAATATTCAAAAGTTATTTCATCCATTCATTACATCAGAAAAAAACTGGATCAGGAGATCAGAAAGCTTATTGGTGATATAGTGGATGAAGAATAATGGACAAATATAAGATGCCGGGCAGAATGAAACAAATAGGAAAATATGGCTTTAAGAAGATACTGCAAGGAGGACAGCAATAATGAAAAACAATAAAAAACATTCCGAAGAGCAGACTGAGAGTATTGACATAGCTGAAAAAAAAGAAGAAACCGATCTAAATTCGGAAGAGAGCGTAAAAAGCGTTGAAAGTGGAATCAACGGTGAAAACGCAAATGAAAAATCTGATTCTGGTAAAACGAATGAAGAAATGGAGGTGCAAAAAGCCGAGATTGAAAGGTTAAAAGCTGAATTGGAAAATAAATCACGCAGCTGTGATGAATATTTTGAAAAATTACAACGCATTGCAGCTGAGTTTGACAATTATAAAAAAAGGGTTGCAAAAGAAAGAGAAAGTTATTATGGAGAAGTCCTTGCAAGTATTGCAGGAACATTTCTTCCGGTTCTTGACAATTTGGAGCGGGCTGTCAAGTTTGCCTGCAGCAAGGAAAGCGCTGAGTCGATGAAAGAAGGAATTGAACTTGTTTTGCGCCAGTTCCAGGAAGCAATGAAAAATCTGGAGATAGAATATATAGATTGTGTGGGCAAAGAATTTGATCCACTGTTTCAGGAAGCGGTTATGCATATCCAGGATGAATCCTATGGACCGAATATAGTGGTTGAAGAGTTTCAGAAAGGGTATAAATACAAAGATAAAGTAATACGTTACAGTATGGTTAAAGTTGCAAATTAAATAAATAAAAATAGACAGTTTTTATTTTTATACTCAAGGAGGGTAAATTTGAATGGGAAAAGTAATTGGTATAGATTTAGGAACAACCAACTCGGTTTGTGCAGTTATGGAAGGTGGTGAACCTGTTGTAATAACCAGCCAGGAAGGAAGCAGGCTTACTCCGTCCGTGGTTGCATTTTCAAAGACCGGTGAAAGACTGGTTGGACAGGTTGCAAAAAGGCAGGCAATAACTAATCCTGACAGAACCGTTATATCCATTAAGCGCGATATGGGTACTGACAGGAAAATTGCTATAGATGGCAAGCATTATACACCTCAGGAAATTTCTGCAATGATACTGCAAAAAATCAAAGCTGATGCAGAAGCATACCTTGGTGAAAAAGTAACCCAGGCAGTTATTACAGTTCCAGCATATTTCAGCGACTCACAAAGGCAGGCAACGAAGGACGCCGGAAGAATCGCAGGTCTGGAGGTTCTCAGAATAATAAACGAACCTACTGCTGCTGCCCTCGCATATGGCCTGGACAAGGAGCATGACCAGAAAATTCTTGTCTTCGACCTGGGCGGCGGTACATTTGACGTGTCCATACTGGAAATCGGAGACGGTGTTTTTGAAGTTTTGGCTACAAGCGGCAACAACAGGCTTGGCGGAGATGACTTTGACAAGAGAATACTGGATTACATTGCAGATAACTTCAAGAGAGAGAATGGAATTGACCTTAGAAACGACAAGATGGCACTGCAAAGGCTCAGAGAAGCTGCTGAAAAGGCAAAGATTGAGCTTTCCAGTGTTACAACCACAAACATCAACCTACCTTTTATAACAGCTGATGCCAGTGGGCCAAAACATCTTGACATGACTCTTACAAGAGCAAAATTTGAAGAACTCACTCATGACCTGATTGAAAAAACAATGGAACCTACCAGGAGGGCTTTAAGCGACGCAGGACTGTCACCGGATCAAGTTGACAAGGTGCTTCTTGTGGGTGGTTCTACAAGGATTCCGGCTGTTCAGGAAGCAGTCAAGAAATATTTGGGGAAGGAACCCTTCAAGGGTATAAATCCTGATGAATGTGTAGCAATCGGTGCAGCAATACAGGCAGGTGTATTGACCGGGGATGTGAAAGACCTGCTCCTTCTGGATGTTACGCCATTGTCATTGGGTATTGAGACACTGGGTGGTGTATTTACAAAACTTATTGAAAGGAATACCACGATCCCTACAAAGAAGAGCCAGATATTCTCAACTGCCGCTGACGGGCAAACAAGCGTGGAAATACATGTCCTCCAGGGAGAGAGGGAAATGGCTGCAGACAACAAGACATTAGGAAGGTTCCATCTTACAGGAATACCTCCTGCACCAAGGGGAGTTCCTCAAATAGAAGTAACCTTTGATATTGATGCAAACGGTATTGTTCATGTTTCTGCAAAGGACCTTGGAACAGGTAATGAACAGAATATAACAATAACCGCATCGACAAATCTTTCCGAAAATGATATACAAAGAGCAGTAAAAGAAGCTGAAATGGCGGCAGCTGAAGACAAAAAGAAAAAAGAAGCAGCCGAAGCGAAGAATAATGCGGATTCTGCCATTTACCATGCAGAAAAGACATTGAAGGACCTTGGTGACAAGGTTGACAGTGCTGACAAGGCAAAAATTGAAAGTGAAATAAACAATGTAAAGGAAGCTCTGAAAGGCAACAATACAGACGCCATCAAGAGGGCTACAGAAGCTTTGAACCAGGCATTTTATGATATATCGGCGAAAATTTATCAAAAGAATCCCAACATGGGTCAGCAGGGGTTTAATGCAGATCCCGGACAGCAGGGAGGGCAATCCGAAACCCGGGATGGAAATGTATATGATGCCGATTACGAAGTTGTTGATGATGACAAGGATAACAACAAGAAATAATTGTTTTGTGGGTTTTTAATACAACTCTTAATAGAAGGGCCGGATTTTAAGTTTTCATTTTGAGGGTAAGATCCGGTCTAAAGCGAAGGGGCCCCATGCCCCGGAGCTTTTTTCAATAAATGTTGAGAGGGCGGTTTGCCCTCTCAATTTGAGTTATATGAAGTAAAGGTGCGTTCTTAAAAATCCTTAAAATGTTAGCAAGTAATTACATTTTATGTTGAATTAGCACCGGGGACCAGTTTAAATTGTGACGGGATGGAGTTGGTTGCATGGCTGAAAAAAGGGATTACTATGAAATTTTAGGACTGGATAGAAATGCTTCTGCTGAAGATATTAAGAAGGCTTACAGGAAGCTTGCAAAAAAATACCACCCCGATGTAAATCAGGGAGACAAGGAAGCAGAGGCAAAGTTCAAGGAGATAAATGAAGCTTACAGTGTATTAAGTAACCCTGTAACAAAAGCCAGATACGATCAGTATGGTCATGCCGGTATGGGCCAGGATGGCGGATTTGGAGGATTCAGTGGGTTTGGCGATTTTGACTTTGGCGGTTTTGGAGATATATTTGAGTCATTCTTCGGCGGTTTTGGAAGATCCTCCGCAAGAACAAAAAACGGCCCAAGAAAAGGCGCTGATATCAAGTATGGTCTTGATATAACTTTTGAAGAAGCAGCTTTTGGTGTCAACAAGATGATTAATATAAATCGGTCTGAAAAATGCACCGCTTGTAAAGGAACCGGTTCCAAACCCGGTTCAGGTCCGGAAACATGCAGACATTGCAATGGTACCGGCCAGATTCAGTACAAGCAAAGCACGCCTTTCGGACAATTTATTAATGTTAAGACATGTGAGGTCTGCAATGGAGAAGGCAAGGTTATAACAAATCCCTGCAGCACCTGCGGCGGCAGGGGCAACATAAGGAAAAACGTTAAAATTGATGTTAAAGTGCCTGCTGGTATAGATGACGGGCAGACAATATCTTTAAGGGGAGAAGGTGAACCGGGTCAAAGGGGAGGCCCTCCGGGAGACCTTTATATTTCCATAAGAGTCAAGCCTCATCCTTTGTTTAAAAGGCAGGGCAGCGATGTTATATGCGAAATACCGATTACTTTTGTACAGGCGGCTTTGGGTGCTGAAATAGAAGTTCCGACTTTGGATGGAAAAGTATCATATAAAATAAACGAGGGAACCCAAACCGGAACCGTATTCAGACTGAAAGGAAAGGGAATACCTTATTTGCGCGGAAGCGGGCGGGGAGACCAGTATGTGAAGGTAAACGTGGAAGTCCCAAAGAAGCTGACACAAAAACAAAGGGAATTGCTTATACAGTTCGCTGAAGCCTGTGGAGACGACGCATATGAGCAAAGAAAAAGCTTTTTTGATAAAATGAAAGATGCTTTAGGAATGTGAGGATAAAAAATGGATTGGCTGAAAGTTACAATTGAAACGACAAGTGAAGCTACCGATGCAGTAGCGGATATGCTTACAGCACTTGGAGCTTCAGGTGTGGAAATACATGACCCCGAAGAGTTCAAACGGGAACTTCAAAAACCGGACTCAACGGGCTGGGCGGATGATAAACTTGTCGAATCCCTGGGGGAGAGTGTCAAGGTAAGCGCATACTTTTCTCCGGAGGAGTTTGAAAAGCAGAACAAAAAAGATTTGATTGCGGAAAAACTCAAGGCCATGTCAAACTATTTGGACTGCGGAAGCATGAAAATCAGTGTTTCCAATTTGAAGGACGAGGATTGGACAAATAACTGGAAGAAATATTATAAACCTATACGTATTTCTGAAAGTATTATTATTAAGCCGACCTGGGAAGATTACAAACAAAATCTGAATGAAATAGTTGTTGAAATCGATCCCGGCATGGCTTTTGGAACAGGCTTGCATGAAACAACCCGAATGTGTGCGGCCCTTTTGGAAAAGTATATTAAAGCAGGCAATAATGTTCTTGACATAGGATGTGGAACAGGTATACTTTCTATTATAGCTTCAAAACTCGGAGCATCAAATGTTACAGCTGTGGACATAGATGAAATTGCGGTTAAAGCCACAAAAACCAATGCCCAACTTAACAAAGTTGATAACATTGATGTATTTTTGGGCAGGCTGGAAAATGTAAAGCCACAAAAGTTCGATGTGATTGCTGCAAACATAATTGCTGATGTAATAATAGGTATTTCGCCACAGATTCCTGATTACATTGATGAAAACGGTGTTTTGATAACTTCGGGCATTATAAGGGAAAGAGCCGGCGAGGTGCAAAACGCCTTCTCCGAAAAAGGATACAAGGCAATTGATATAATAACTGAAGGGGAATGGGTGGCGATAGTTTTTAAATGCCTAGATTCTTTGTAAGCCCTGAAAATATAAATGGCAATACTGTAACAATAAAAGGTGAAGATGTAATTCATATTAAAAGAGTCCTCCGGCTAAGCATTGATGACAGGATTACCGTATGTGACGGGAATGAGCAGGATTACTTTGTCAGCATAACGGGTATTGAAAATGACGCTGTAACCGGAAAAATTCTTGATATTTCAAAAAACAGCAATGAACCGCCGGTAAAAATAACCCTGTATCAAGGGTTGCCAAAGGCAGACAAGTTCGAGTACATCGTTCAAAAGTGCATTGAGCTTGGTGTTGATGAAGTCGTTCCCACAATAACCGAACGAACGGTTGTCAGGCTGGATTCGAACAAAGATATAGAAAAAAAGCTGACAAGATGGAGGAAAATAGCCCTGGAAGCAGCCAAGCAGTGCAACCGGGGGAAAATTCCGAACATCTCCGAACCTGTATATCTGAATGATGCAATAATTGAATCGGTGAAAAGAAATTCAGGGGTAATTGCTTATGAAAATGCTGAAAATCGCCCTCAGAGTGTAGAAAATATAAGTAATGCTGTTTCGGTGTTTATAGGTCCTGAAGGGGGATTCACACCGGAGGAAGTTTCTCTTGCTCAAAGCAGCGGTATCAAACCGGTTTCATTAGGACCACGAATATTGAGAACAGAGACAGCCGGAGTGGTGCTTGTCACCATTATTATGAACAAGTTTGGTGATATTCGGCCCTTTGGCTGATTTAGCTAAATAAAAAACTATTTTCCTGATAAATGTGGTATAATAAAGGTTGATTTCCTACAAAGCAATCAAGAGACTCTTGATGCAGGTTGCAAGTATTTTGATATGGCACTGTTTTCGAGTCTTAAAGTACAAGATAATTTTTGCAAAGGATGTTTTTAACATGATAAAAAGTATGACCGGTTTTGGAAGAGGTGAGTACGAGCAGGATCAGAAAAAGTTTCTGGTTGAAATAAAAACAGTTAATCACAGGTACAATGATATATATATAAAATTGCCCAAGCAGCTTCAATACCTTGAAAACAAAGTCAGAGACATGCTTCGGAACCAGCTTGTAAGAGGCAAGATAGATGTTTTTATAAGCTATGAAGACAATTCCGAAAATCCGGTAAATGTATTGCCGGACAAGGCACTGATAAGTGGATATATGAAAGCCCTCGAAACCATCAGGGATGAGTTTGGGGTTGCAGATGATATCACATTGACGCTTATTTCAAAGTTTCCTGATGTATTCAGAGTGGAAAAACGCGAGATAGATGAGTCCAGGCTGTGGGAAATTCTTTCGGAAGCTGTTAAAAGGGCCGTGGAAGCCACTCTTGATATGAGAAGGCAGGAAGGTTATGAAACTCATAAAAATCTCATGGAAAAAACAAAAAAAGTAATGGATGAGCTTGAGAAGATAAAAGCTTCTGCCCCTCTTGTGGTTTGTTCCTACAGGGAGAAGTTGGCATCAAGAATAAATGAGCTTCTGCAGAACCAATCAGTGGACGAATCCCGCATTGAAACCGAAGTTGCCCTTTTTGCCGACAGGTGCTGCATTGATGAGGAAATTGTAAGATTTGAAAGTCACGTCAAACAGTTTATTAATACTATGGAATTGGACGGACCGGTAGGCAAGAAACTTGATTTTATAATTCAGGAAATGAACAGAGAAGCCAACACCATGGGTTCAAAGGCAAACGATCTTGATATAATAAAAAGTGTGGTTGAAATTAAATATGAAATTGAAAAAATGCGGGAATTGGTGCAAAATATTGAATGATAATGCAAATATTTTATGTTTGGGAGGCAAACAATGAAATTGATTAATATCGGCTTCGGCAACATCGTATCGGCCAACAGGCTGGTTGCAATAGTAAGCCCTGAATCCGCTCCAATTAAAAGAATAATACAGGAAGCCCGTGACAGGGGTATGCTCATTGACGCAACATATGGCAGACGTACCCGGGCAGTCATAATTACAGACAGCGACCATATTATTCTTTCTGCAGTGCAGCCTGAAACAGTGGCTCACAGGTTGAATTCAAAAGTGACTAACCTTGAAGAGGATGGCACTGAGACTCTGGAATAGGGGGAGAATAATGCAAAAAAGAGGTCTTCTTGTCGTTGTGTCAGGACCTTCTGGTTCAGGTAAAAGTACGCTTTTGAAGGAATTGAAAAATGTAAATCCCGAGCTTAAGTTTTCTGTGTCCGCAACAACCAGACCGCCCAGGGCAAATGAGATTGAGGGACAGAATTATTTTTTCAAAACTGTAGATGAGTTTGCTGAAATGATAAAAAAAGGCGAACTTATTGAATGGACCTCATATTGTGACAATTTATACGGAACTCCGAAAAGTTTAGTTGAAGATTGCATAAAATCCGGAAAGGACATTGTTTTGGAGATAGAGGTCCAGGGACATGAAAACATTAAAAGGATTTATCCTGAGAGTGTTTCGATTTTCATACTTCCTCCTACATATGAGGAACTCGTCAGGAGAATTGAAAAAAGGGGATCCGAAACTTCCGAAACCTTGCAAAAAAGGCTGGACACCGCAAAAAAAGAAATGCTATGCTTAGAGCAATATGATTATGTGATAGTGAATGCTGATATTCAAAAAGCAATTAAAGAAATCAATTGCATATTGATTGCAGAGAAGCATAAAGTCAGCAGGAACGAAAACATTTTGAAAGATATAGGATTGAATTAATGAAAATTGCAGCAATACTAACGTTTAAGGAGGAATTGCCATGCTTTATCCGCCATTAAGTGAACTTCTGAACAAAGTTGATACAAGATACACTCTTGTGGTAGCAACAGCAAAAAGAGCACGTCAACTGGTTGACGGAGCCCAAAGGCTTGTTGAAGTAAATTCGGAAAGCCCGGTAACTGTTGCAATAGAGGAAATAAAAAAAGGGAAAATAAGATATTACAGAAAAAATAAACCGGGGATAAAATAAACCTGGATTCATTGGAGAGAAAACAATCAACAGGAGGTTATGTATGTCTGTACAAAAGACAATGGAGAAAATAGTAGCTCTGGCAAAAAACCGGGGCTTTGTGTATGCAGGCTCGGAAATTTATGGAGGGTTGGCAAATGCATGGGATTACGGCCCCCTTGGAGTTGAACTCAAAAACAATGTAAAAAAAGCCTGGTGGAAAAAGTTTATTCAGGAGAACCCATATAATGTAGGCATCGACAGTGCCATTCTGATGAATCCCGAGGTTTGGGTCGCTTCCGGGCATGTTTCAGGTTTTAATGATCCCCTTATCGATTGCAAGGACTGCAAGGTCAGATTCAGGGCTGATAACCTTATAAATGACTGGAACAAGTCAAACGGTATAGACTTAAGTGTGGATGGCTGGGAAAATGATGCGTTGATGGCATATATTAAGGAAAAAGGTGTTGTATGCAGCAATTGCGGGTCTAAGAACTTTACGGAAATCCGAAAGTTCAACATGATGTTCAAAACATTTCAGGGAGTAACTGAAGACTCCAAATCTGAATTGTATTTAAGGCCGGAGACAGCGCAAGGCATTTTTGTCAATTTTAAGAATGTTCAAAGAACCACCAGAAAGAAAATTCCCTTTGGAATAGGTCAGATAGGAAAATCATTCAGAAATGAGATAACACCAGGCAATTTTACCTTCAGGACAAGAGAATTTGAACAAATGGAACTGGAATTTTTCTGTGAACCGGGTACGGATCTTGAATGGTTCAATTATTGGAAAAAATTCTGCTATGATTGGCTTATCCATTTTGGCTTAAAAGAAGAAAATTTAAGAATGAGGGATCACAGCCCCGAGGAACTTTCTTTTTACAGCAATGCTACGACTGATATTGAATATAAGTTTCCCTTTGGCTGGGGTGAATTGTGGGGTATAGCCGACCGTACCGACTATGACCTCAAGCAGCATATGAAGCACTCAAAGGATGACCTCGGCTATTTTGACCCGAATACCAATGAAAAATATGTTCCATATTGTATAGAGCCATCTCTTGGTGTAGACAGGGTTGCTCTTTCTTTCCTTTGCGATGCATATGATGAAGAGGAAGTCGAAAATGAAGTAAGAACCGTATTGAGATTCCATCCTGCAATAGCTCCTGTAAAGGTGGCAGTGCTTCCTTTATCCAAGAAGCTTGGAGAAGATGCCTGGAAGGTGTATGAGATATTGATCAGGAAGTTTAATTGTGAATATGATGAAACAGGCAGCATCGGAAAAAGATACAGAAGACAGGATGAAATTGGGACGCCTTTCTGTGTGACATATGATTTTGATTCCCAAAATGACGGAAGTGTTACAGTAAGGGATAGAGACACAATGGAACAAGTCAGAATAAAAATTGATGATCTTGTTTCTTATTTTGAAGTTAGAATAGAGTTATAAATATTAATTTGTTAACTATTAGTATTTTCAGAAGGTTTACAAAAGGGCAGCAAATTATGAGTCACTGTTCAAAGGCAACAATTTACTGTAAAGTTATTTTACAGTACTAATATGTATTTTTTAACTATTTAAGTCTTTGACCAGTGACAAATTCAAGCTGCTTTTTAATTTTAAGCTGCTTTCTTATTTTCTATTGAATAAAAAACTTCGTGTAAGGCAAATTAATAAAAGAAAATTTACCAAAAATTTTTACAATAAATTGAAAAATAATAAATGAAAATTGATTTTTATATGTTATAATTATTAGCGGCTGCTCGGGAACGATATTATTTTCGTTATTTACCTTCGCAATCAATATAAATCCGAAGCGGTAACCATAATATTTTATAGACATAAGAAGTAAGTACAGCTTACTTTTTAGGGAAATTTTCATAATTTTTAACTCGAAATTTGTAAAGAATAAAATATATAGGAGGTTAATCTATGACAAAATACGTATATCTGTTCAGTGAAGGAAATGCTTCGATGAGAAACCTTCTTGGAGGAAAAGGAGCTAATCTTGCTGAAATGACAGGGTTGGGCCTTCCTGTGCCAAGAGGATTTACTGTTACTACTGAGGCATGTACAAAGTACTATCAGGATGGTAAAGTGATATCAAAGGAAATCGAAGATCAAATTTACGCAGCTCTTGCAAAAACAGAAGAAATTATTTGTAAAAAATTTGGTGACCCCTCAAATCCGCTTTTGGTTTCGGTGCGTTCGGGAGCAAGAGCTTCAATGCCGGGAATGATGGATACAATATTGAATCTGGGCTTGAATGATTCAGTTGTTGTTGGTCTTGCAAAACTGACTGATAACGAAAGATTTGCATATGACAGTTATAGAAGATTTATTCAAATGTTCAGCGACGTAGTAATGGGTGTTGAAAAAAGCAAATTCGAAAAGATTTTGGATGAAGTCAAGGAAGAAAACAATGCAAAATCAGACACCGACCTTACTGCAGAAAACTTGAAGGAAGTAGTAAAAAGATTTAAAGAACTGTATAAACAGGAAAAAGGAACAGACTTCCCCCAAGATCCCAGACTTCAGCTGATGGAAGCAGTAACTGCAGTTTTCCGCTCATGGGACAATCCCAGAGCAATCGTTTACAGAAGGCTTAATGATATCCCCGGTGACTGGGGTACTGCTGTAAACGTGCAGGAAATGGTTTATGGAAACATGGGAAATGATTCAGGTACCGGAGTGGCATTTACAAGAAATCCATCCACCGGGGAAAAGGTGCTCTACGGAGAATTTCTGATGAATGCCCAGGGTGAGGATGTTGTAGCCGGGATAAGAACACCCCAGACAATAGATCAGTTGAAAGAA
This sequence comes from Clostridiaceae bacterium, assembly GCA_012839865.1. Taxonomy (GTDB): domain Bacteria; phylum Bacillota; class Clostridia; order CAYPLH01; family DUMO01; genus DUMO01. The sequence goes on along the minus strand of DUMO01000051.1, from coordinate 176,293 downwards.
ATCAACCCTGATGCATACAATCAGTTTATCAAGATTGCAGAAATACTTGAAAACCATTATAGGGACATGCAGGACATGGAGTTTACAATTGAAAGAGGTAAATTATTCATGCTGCAGACCAGGAACGGTAAAAGAACTGCAAGGGCAGCTCTCAAGATAGCAGTTGACCTGGTGGACGAAGGCATGATTACAAAGGAAGAGGCAATCCTGAAGGTTGATGCCAGGCAGCTTGATTCACTCCTGCACCCGAATTTTGATCCAAAGGCCCTGAAAGCAGCAACTCCGATTGCAAAAGGTTTGCCTGCTTCACCAGGTGCTGCAACCGGAAAAATTTTCTTTAGTGCCGAAGATGCTGCAACAGCTTTCAAAAACGGCGAAAAGAGCATAATACTTGTAAGACTTGAAACTTCTCCTGAAGACATAGAAGGCATGCATGTTTCGCAAGGCATATTAACAGCCAGGGGTGGAATGACATCCCATGCAGCGGTTGTTGCCCGTGGTATGGGCAGATGCTGTGTAGCCGGCTGCGGTGAAATCAGAATTGATGAAGAAGCCAAGTGTTTCTATGATACAAAGGGTAACAGGTACAACGAAGGTGACTGGATTTCACTGGACGGTTCAACAGGAAATGTTTACGGACAGAAGCTACCTACAGTAGCTCCTGAAATGGCAGGAGACTTCGCCAGACTTATGAAATGGGCGGATGAAATAAGAGCTTTGAAAGTCAGAGCCAATGCAGACAACCCACAGGATGCAGCCACTGCTTTAAGCTTTGGTGCTGAAGGAATAGGTCTTTGCCGTACAGAGCATATGTTCTTTGAAGCTGACAGGATTGCTGCAATGAGGGAAATGATTGTTTCAAGAACAGTTGATCAGAGGAAGAAAGCCCTTGCAAAACTATTACCGATGCAAAGAGCGGATTTTGAGGGCATATTTGAAGCAATGAACGGTTATCCCGTTACAATCAGGTTGCTTGATCCGCCGCTCCATGAATTCCTTCCCCAGGAAGAGGAAGACATAAAGGAATTGGCAAAAGAGATGGAAATGTCATATGTGGAGCTTAAGGGAATTATTACAGGGCTGCATGAATTCAATCCCATGATGGGACACAGAGGATGCCGTCTGGCAGTATCATATCCTGAAATTGCCGAGATGCAGACAAGAGCCATTATTGAGGCTGCTATAAATGTGAACAAAAAGGGACTGAATGTAATTCCTGAAATAATGATTCCTCTGATAGGAGAAGAAAAAGAGCTTAAGTATGTCAAGGAAATCTGCGTAAAAACAGCCGATAAAATTATTGAAGAATCAGGTGTTTCGTTGAAGTACATGGTAGGTACCATGATTGAAATACCGAGGGCTGCATTAACTGCTGATGAAATTGCGCGGGAAGCTGAATTCTTCTCATTCGGTACAAACGACCTTACCCAGATGACCTTCGGTTTCAGCCGTGATGACGCCGGCAAGTTCCTTGAAGATTATTATGATAAAAAAATCTATGAGTTTGATCCTTTTGTCAAACTTGACCAGAAGGGCGTAGGTAAACTCATGGAAATGGGAGTGAAGCTCGGTAAGCAGACCAGACCGGATATTAAGCTGGGTATCTGTGGAGAGCATGGTGGAGATCCATCCTCAGTAGAGTTCTGCCACAGTGTTGGACTCAATTATGTGTCATGTTCACCATATCGCGTACCGATTGCAAGGCTGGCTGCAGCACAAGCACAGGTGAATAATCCGAGGGCAAAGTAATATTCGTTTCAGGCGATTTAAATTAAAATCTGATCACGTGATTTGAAGAATCATTTGATGTAAAAGAGCATAAATAAAGGGTACTGTTGCTTAGAAGTCTAAAAAACAGTACCCTTTTTTATTGCATAGGTTTTGTATATTGTTGATAAAGAAAAATTGGCAATATTATGAATTACTTATATAAGATAGGGTAATGAAATAGTAAAAATAATGATATAATTATGAATAATAAATGTAAAGATAGAGGTAATTATAAAATAATTATCTCCTGCTGATAGAATATTTCCATAAACAATAAAAAGGTTATGGGACAAAATTATATACCTTTGTGGGGGTAGATGATAAAGCTGATATAGGAAGTGTTGCAGAATTTAAGGCAAAGTAGGGCACTTTAATAAATCAAAAAGCTCAACAACTTATTACTGGACACTCATGGCAAGATATTTCCATAGAACAGTATATTAATAAACTCAACAGCTTTCTTAGGATGTTCCTTGAGGCATTGAGTCCTATTGACTATGGACGAAGTATAGGTTTAATAGCATGAAGAAAAGTCCAGGATTTTATCTGCACCCCCTTTTGTGGACGTAGATTTAAGCGGTGACACTGCAAAGTAGCGCAAATAATAAGGTACTAAAAAGCTATTATACAAGTGTGGTATACCTCAAAATGCCGACAGGACTGCTGTATAATGTTGCATTATGTGGATATTTGAACATGTACCAGCTAAGAAATAGGGCATTTACATGCTAATGAAGAATTAAATAATATTATTTTGCTTGAAGGTTAGGAAGATAAACGAATAAATATCTGAGTTATTAACCCAGTCTAGATTTTACCAAGATATAAAAAATCTGGTATAAGTTTCAACGCCAGACTGTTTTTGTCTGAATCGCCGGTTGAAAACTACTTTTAAAAATATTTAATAAAAGCCACTTAAGGTGTCGAAATTTCAACTCCTATGCATCTTCCTGTAAGCCAGGGGCGAGGAGCCGGTGACCTTTTTGAATATTCTCTCAAAGTGGGTCATGGTTCCGAACCCACATGCTTCAAATATCTGTGAAACATTCATTTTTTCAGTCCTGAGCAAATGTTGGGCCTGTTTTACTCTGATCTGGTTTAAGTATTCAATCAATGTAAAACCGGTCACATCCTTGAATATTTTACACAAGTAATTGGGACTGATGTAAAACATCTCGGAAACATTTTTAAGTGTAATATTCTCAGCAAAATTATCGTTCAAATATTTGACTATTTCCGAAACTTTTTCATACAGCGAGTTTGGATGGTCAAATTCGTTGTTTGCATGCTTCAGGATGACCCGGTTTATATACAGCAGCAATTCTGCCAGTGAGACTTTGTTGTAAAGCTGCCAGCCAACCTGCTTTTTGGTCTGTTCATAAAGCAATTTGTTGAACAGGTTCTTTACAAACTCCTGCTCTTTATAGTCCAATCTCAGGACTTTCTTTTCGCTCTTAAAGCATGCAAGCAAATCCACCTCGCTGTCTTTTTGGGCTATTCCGGTGAGGTAGCTTTCCTTGAACTGCACCAGAATCCTTTTGTGTTTATGAGTTTTGACATGGGAGGATTTGTGTATGATATTTTTTGGAATAATCACCAGATCCCCCTGTTTCAAATGATATGTCCTGTCTTTTAAAAAATAGTATCTTTCACCCTCCAGCAGAAAATAAATTTCATAATTATCTTCATGATAGTGGCTGTTAATCATTATATATGGATTTTCATCCGTGGGCTCGCGGTATTTCACAATAAATTCCGTTGATATTATTTCTGGAACTGCATAATATTTGTTCATCTTTACCACCCAAACATAGCTTATTGAAAATATATTAACATATACTATGCATACTTTAAAGTAAAATAAGTTGAATTTTAAATATTCCTGATAAAAAAAGATAAGAAAATCGTTGGATTTTATTCTACTATATTGTCGTATTAAACTTTAATAGATTAAGGATGATTTGACGAATGGCTTACTTTAAGAGAGACAACAAATTTTTGGTTTGTATTGATTCAGACGGATGTGCCTTTGACGCAATGGAAATAAAGCACAAGGAATGCTTTACTCCAAATTTTATTGCAACCTGGGGGTTGCAGTCAATTTCAAAATATGCCAGGGAAACATGGGAATTTGTAAACCTTTATTCAAGATGGAGGGGTGTAAACAGATTTCCTGCTTTGATTAAGGCATTTGATTTTTTAAGCAAGAGAAAGGTTGTAAAAAACCGCGGGTTTATTGTTCCGGACTTACAACCCGTTAAAGACTGGCTGGCAACCGAAAGCAAGCCCGGCAATCCGGCATTGGAGAAGGCAATTGAACGGAACCCGGATGAAATTCTGATACGGGCACTGGAATGGTCCAGAGCGGTAAACGAAGACATTAAGAGGATAGTTCATGGAGTACCTCCGTTTCCATTTGTAAGGGAAAGTATTACCAAATTGAGCCAACATGCTGATGCAGTTGTAATGTCCGCCACTCCGATTGAAGCCCTGGAAAGGGAGTGGGAGGAGCATGACCTTAAAAGATATATGAAGTTCATATTCGGGCAAGAGCATGGAACTAAAGCCGAGTGCATCAGGATTTCTGTAACCAGCGGGGAATATGAAAACTGTAATGTTTTAATGATTGGCGACGCTATTGGCGACCTGGAAGCTGCCAGAGAGAACAATGTACGTTTTTATCCCATTATACCCGGCAGGGAAGAGCAATCCTGGGAGAAGTTCTACAGGGAAGAACTGGATAAGTTCATCAACAGCGCTTACACAGAAGAACATGAAAAAGAGCTTGTTGACGAATTTTTCAAGTGCCTGCCCGAAGTCCCGAGTTGGAAAGAATGAGTTTAAGAAGCAGGGTATTATCATTGGAAAAATATAAAGTGTTTTATATAGCCATATAGAAATCAAAAGGAAGGGAAATTTATGAGAAGCAATGTACTGAAGGATTTATTTATTATTCCGGACATTGATAATTCAAAGGCAAAAATATCATTTACCGTACCCCGGGGATGCAAAAGTGCAGCCTGGGAGGTACTGAGCGGCAATGAGATTGTCTGCTCCGGCAATTTGAATCTGGAAAATAAGTCCATGGCTTTGTTTGAAGCCCCAATAAAGGACATGAAACTCTGGAGTGTTGATTTCCCGTATTTATACACCTTGAAGATTTATATGACAATTGACCAGAAAGAAGTATCAGTGGAAGAAAACTTTGGAATGCGCAAAATACATGTTTCAGGCAGAGACATATATGTAAACAATGAGAAATTTTATGTCCGGGGATTCATAAGAGGCCGTGAAGCCCATGACCACCCGAACCTTGAAAATCTTCCCCTTGTTGAGTACTATGAGAAAAATATAAGGGCGGCAAAGGACTATGGCTTCAATTTCATACGTTTTCATTCCAGGATTCCGCCTGAAGAGTGTTTTGAAGCGGCAGACAGACTTGGTATCTTTATTCATGTGGAGATCCGGAAATATTTCGGAAAATACCAGAAAGAAAGAACCATGATGAATGATACCGGAGAGCTTATAAACGAACAGCAATGGATTGAAACTATTTTAAGACTTAGAAATCATCCTTCCCTTATGGTTTATTGCATGGGAAACGAAATCCGTCATCCGGGCACCAATCCCCAGGTTGAAAGAATAGCAAAAATCACAAAGGAATTGGACCCCACCAGGCTTTTTATCGATACCTGCGCCCACGGGGAATTTGACAGGACTTACGTAGACATTGATGTGCAGCATATGTCCTACTTCTATCCTTTCGGAACAAACTATGATATGTTTGAAAATACATATAACTGGCTGATTTACGGGTCCTGCAAAGGAACCCAGATGTCGGAGTCGGACGGGGATGATTATGATTTCAATTACAAGGTAACCCGCGCAATTTCACCTAGGCGGCCGATTCTGGCCCATGAAATCTGCCATTATACGGCGTTGAGGGATATTGATAAGCTGGACAGCAAGTTTAAGAGTCTAAATGTTGAAAAGCCCTGGTGGATTGACGAGCTTCGAAAGCTGGTGAAATTAAAGGGACTTGAAAAGGATTATCCTCTTATGTTTAAAGCCAGCAAGAAATTTCAGTTTTTAAGCTGGAAGCTGGGAATTGAGGCTGCCCGGCGGAGCAAGCTTCTGTCAGGATTTCATTTTCTGCAGCTTTCAGATACTGAGCGGTATGAAAACAGCAACGGTATTTTGGACTGCTTTGATGACAGGACCGGCATAGAAGAAAAGGAATTTCTCAAATTCAACAGTGATACTGTCATATTGGCGGATTTACCCCGGAGGACTTATTTCGAAAAAGAAAAAGTAAAAATACCCGTGTACATATCGCATTTTTCCAACGAGGTGCCTGACAACCTTGATTTTAAGTTTTATCTTTACAGTAAAAACAGGAATTGTACGGTGTTAACCGGTGGACTTAAGGGAATTGACCTTTCTGAAAAAGGACTCAGGGAGATAGTCACCCTTGAATTAAAAATGCCTGCAACGGAGAATTCCGATGAATTGCTGCTGGAATGCAGGCTGGTAAATGAAAAAGGTGAAGCAGTAATTATAAATGATTGGAAATTGTGGATATATCCCGACAGGGCAGAGGCAATACCTGAAATAAAATGTACTGTAGCCCTGGACGATATCAAGCTCAACTTAAGATATTCACAAATTAAATCCGAAGGCTCACTGGAAAACCCGGAAAAGCTCCTTATAGTAAACAGGTTCTCAAAGGAAGTCATCAAGCACCTTGAAAACGGCGGCGATGTACTGATGCTTTACAGGGTGCTTGAAACAAGAGATAGAAAAGTGAGGGCTCAAAAGGAGAAGTATTACCTGCCCGCTACCTGGGACCGCATGAAGGGCGTTATATGGGATAGGGGTACAAACCAGGGCGGTTTCATAAGACCCAATAAAGCCCTTGAATCATTTGCAAATGATGGCTTTTTGGACCTGCAGTTCTATGAACTGATAGATGACTGCGACAAGATTGTGATGGATGATTTCCCATGTGAATGTGAACCTGTCATCCAGGGGGTCGACAAGGCCAGCAGGGACAGGTTTGATGTTTATACCTATGGTTTGTCGGAACTTCAGCCCCAATGGACAATGAGAAAATTTGGCTACTTGTTCGAGTTGAGAGTAGGGAAGGGCAGATTGCTAGTTTCAGGCTTCAACTTCACAGGGTTGAATTATAACAAGCCGGAAGTTTGTGGAATGTTTGAATCACTGCTTAAATATGTTATATCAGATGACTTTAAACCTTCTGCTTCGATAGAAAGCGGGAAGCTTGAGGAGTACCTTTTGAGAAAGGGCAGTGAGCCTAGAATTAAAGAAAGAAAGATGACCCAATTCTGGCAGCTTAATGATGCACCCCTGGAATCAGACAGGTACTGGAGGGAAGCTGAAGAATATATAGCGGAGAATTAGCAGTAAATAATAGTTGATTTTGTATATATGTTTTCTCTGAAAAGCAACATATAGATATGAAACCTGCTGAAAAAATTCCTCAGAGCTATTGACTATTGAATAGTAGCTTGTTAAAATTATTACATAGCTACTATTCAATAAATAGTATTGGAGGAATTTTTTCATGAAGGAATTTGAATTCTTAAGAGAGTTACGAGAAAATCTGGAACATAAAATTCCTGATGAAGAATTGAAGGATATTCTTTCCGATTACGAGGCTTTTTTTGCATCGGGGCGGGAAGAAGGAAAAACTGATGATGAAATATCAAATGACCTTGGGTCTCCGGCATTTTTGGCAAAACAGCTTCTGGAGGATCGCGATTGCGCCAATCAGAAAAAAGGTGTTCCTCCGGTTGGAAAATTTGCAAATCCGGGAAAGAGGTTATGTGCCTATATGCTGGATGCTGTAATTGCAGTTATGCCAATAGCGCTGATTGCATTAGTCCTGTTCAGAAATATATTAATGCCGGGTCTTATGGCTGTATCTTATCCCAGTCCTGCATCAGGGACTTTTGTAAGTTTGGCCTTTTATCAATTTGCCGGACCAAGCCCTGGAGTAGTATCATCATATACTGTGGGTCCAAACGGAATAGTTTATTCAACTGGCATTTCCAATGCTGCCAGACATTCCAGTTACACAGTGAAGAGAATAATAGCATTTTCCGCCCTCGCATTTTACCTTCTTTATTCATTGGTCTGCTCAATGATTCTTAAAGGACAGACAATAGGCAAAAAAATCATGAAAATTAAAATTCAAAATTTGAATGAAAAACCTGCAACCAGGGGGGCAATATTTTACCGGGAATTTATCGGGAAAACCCTTCTTAATTCCATTCCGATAGTGCCATTGATTTCCTTTATTGCAATGCTGATAACCAATGAGCATAAAACTCTCCATGACATGATTGCTGATACTGTTGTAGTAGATGCTTAGGGAGGAATCAGTGTGGATGCCCAGATGAAAAAGGGAGTCCTTGAAATGTGTATCCTTTACAAACTCAAGGACCAGGAATTATACGGGTATGAGCTCATGAAATCTATTCGAAATGTTTTTCCTGAAGTTTATGAGGGAACTATCTATACAATTTTACGCCGGTTGAATTCAGCCGGCTATACCCGGATTACGCAGGAAAAATCGCCAAATGGCCCTGTCAGGAAGTATTATAGCATGACAGAAACGGGTGCGGATTATCTTGAGCAAACACTGGCTGAATGGAATGAAGTTGTAAAGCGTGTTTGCTCAATTGGAATTGAAACCTCCTGACGAAACCAGGTTTGGCATGGTTTCGTCAGGACCTGTATGAGGCCAGATTTTCTTCGATGACAGCATCGAATTTTTTTCTTATTTCGTTTATTACAGGTGAATCTGCCGGGCTAAATACCATATTTCCAACCTGTGACACAGGCAGTACTTTAATGGAAGTACCAGACAGGAACAAACCATCCATCGAGAGCAGCATGTCAACACTGACCGGTATTTTCCTGATAACCAGGTTCAAACCTGAACACGCGTCAAGGATGTATTTTCTTGTAACACCCATTAATACATCCTTGTCAGGAGCGGTGTAAACTTCTCTTCCTTTTACAAAAAAGACATTTGATTTGCTTCCTTCGGTTATTTCATTCCTGCGGTTGACCAGCAGGGCTTCAAAAAGCTTGTTTTGCCTTATAAAGTTATCCAGCTGTTGTCTATAGTTTAAATTCAGCTTCTTTATGTTCGGGTCAGGTCTTTCGATGTTGAAAAGATCAACCTTGACTCCATTTTTCACTTCTGATTCAGAAGGGTAATAACTTTTGCTTATATACATATATGTTGTTAATTTTTCCTGCTCCAAATATACTGTAATTTTTATATTGCAGAATTTTTCCTCATCCAAACTGATGAGTTTTTGAATCCTGTCCTTCAGAATTGACTTTGAAATCCTTAAACTGCTGCCCATCATCTCCAGGGATTTTACCAATCTTTCATAGTGGTCCTCGAAAAAAAGAGGAATTCCGTCAATTATACGTATAACTTCATATACGGCAGAAGCTTTTTTATCTTCAATATTTTTGCTTTCCGTGGTATTGTATTCTTTGTCATCTATAAGGTAGTACTTTCCTGTCATGTCCTGCACATCAATCATATCCTTTTGTTTAAAAAATTTTCAGTATTATACTGATTCAAATCCATAGGGATAAATGTTTCAAGAAAGTATTATATATTATTAAAAAATATATAACAATAATAAAAAAACTGAGTAATTGACGTTTTATATTATTCTATGAATTACGTGTGAACACCGGCTAAAATGCCAATACAGCCAAAGTCGTATGAATCCCCTAGACGCTGATGTTTTGAACCCACCCGGATAGCCGGCATTGATAAACTTAAGGATTGCGGCATTGCTCCCGGTGGCAAAACAAGAATCACTTTGCTTTCCGCTTGTGAAAAATAACCAGTGCATGGATGTTAAAAAATTTTCTATAAAGCTCTTGTATTAATAAAAAGTCTGTGCTATAATACCTAACGTTGATTGACTTTGCGGGATTGTGTAATGGTAGCACGAATGACTCTGGATCATTTTGTCTGGGTTCAAATCCTAGTCCCGCAGCCATGTAACAAAGAATCTGGAACTTAACCTGGTTCCAGATTTTTTTTGTTTAATCACAAACTTCTTTTTCATTGTTGTTGTAATTAAAGCCAAAAAAGCACTTGAGGCACATAAAGCTGGTGGTGCCATTGTGGAAGTTAACCATGTACATGGGCGACTTGCAAATCGGGCATAATGTTTCAGTTTTTCTTTTCAAGGCATATATTTTGGTTTCCATACAATTATGATATGCAGTTTTCATAAAAAATACCATGGAGTATAAAAAAATTACAATTCAAATGCGAAAAGTGCCAGTTGGCAAGGTGACAGCCCCGGGTTGAAATTGTCTGAGGTAAATGTAATGTTTACGAAACTCCAAGCCTGGTAGGCCAATTTATCTCCAAACATATATTGAAAGTTATATTCCATATACAGCAAACTGTTATTGATTTTAATGGTATAATAGCAAGTGTAGTGTTTTTATGCACCCTTTTATATATGGGTGTTTGAAAATGAATTCTTGACAGGTGCGAATTGCTTTTGCGCCCAATATTGCGTGTAAGGCATGCTTTTTTTAAGCATTAACTGAGAATGGCCCGAAACCAAAAACGACTGGCGGTGGAAATATGAAGATAATAACAACCACATTGAACCCGGCCTTTGATCTTCATTACAATATGAAGAATTTCAAGCTTTACGAAGAAAATTATGTGGACTCGGTTCTTACCTTTGCCGGTGGAAAGGGTATCAACATATCCCGGGCATTATCCCGAAACGGCATGGATAACACGGCTTACATCATCCTGGGAAAGGATAATGCTTCTGATTTTGTTTCCAGGCTGGAGGCCGATGGCCTTGGATGTTATGTGATATACGCCGAGGGAAAAATCCGTGAAAATATCACAATTCATACTCCAGGTATGCCGGAAACCAGGATAAGCCTTGAAGGTTTTTGTTTGACCGAAGAAACAGTGAAACAATTTTTTGAAAAGATTGAAACCGTAGTTGATGAAAATACCATACTGACTTTTACCGGACGTATTCCCAGGGGGTTATCGAAGGATTCCATAATTGGCTTTCTTAATGAGCTAAAGAATAAACAGTGTCTTCTTGCTGTGGATTGCAACTCATTTTCCTTGGATGATTTATTGATAATCAACCCCTGGCTCATAAAACCCAATTCAAAGGAGATTGAAGCGCTTATTGGCAGTAAGGTTGATACTATTCCCCAGGCAATGGATGCAGCAGTAAAAATTCATCAGGCAGGTATCGAAAATGTTATTGTAAGTATGGGAAAAGACGGTGCAGTTGCAACTTTGTCCGGAATAAACCATATTGCGGAAGTGCCTTCGATAAAGCCTGTATCCACAATTGGTGCAGGGGACAGCATGATTGCCGGATTTATCGGGGCATATGCAAAGGGATTTTGCCTCACGGAATGCTTTAAAAATGCGGTTGCATATGGTACAGCCGCCTGCCTGACTGAAGGCACGGCACCGCCGGAGCCGGAGGATGTGAAAAGCATCCTTAAAAGCATTAACTTGCATGAAGTGTTGTAAAGCATGCAGCATTCAGAAATTTTTCCAGCGGGACCGTTAACCCCTTCATTATAAAAGCTTGTTTTCTTCCAAAAATCCTTTTTTTATATAATCAATTAAATGGGGCAGGCTGATACAATTCTGTTGTATCTGTTTATATGACCTACCTTGACTCCTGTGGGTCTTTCCATTCCGTCAAAATACAACCTTTCCTGCTCCAACTCTTCAATTTTGTCAATTTTGCCTTCCAGGTAAAGGGTCAACCTTTCAATTGTACTGTCGATTCTTGCAAGCACTCCGCCATACCGGATATCCAATACCTCCCATCCGAAAGGTTTGTAGGTTGCCAACCATTGTTTCCTATGAGCTTTTCTAAGGGTGTCAACTTTTTCGTAGAGTTTTGGAAGATCATTTTCAATTATTTTTTTAAGTCCTTCCTTATCACCACTGTCATACATCTTTTTGATATTTATTCCAAGCTCTGCTTTTATACTTAGTACACTGCATAATTTTCCCGGTACGTCAAAAACGAAATCCCATGAAGGATTGTTTTTCTGATCTTCAGACAGTTTCTTTTCAAGGTTTGAGTAATATTCATTAAGGTTCATGCCCTCTATGTGCTTATCAAACAGACCTAAGAGTATATCCTGATATAAAAGAGGTTTTGAAGGGTTTGAGGGAGCATGTTGGTGTTCTTCTTCAGTTCCCGGAATCTGGTCAATCAGCGATATATTGAAAAATGAATCGAAATTGCCGCCTGTACAAAACTCAAACCTCCTTTTGAGTTTGTCCTGGTTTAATATCCTGCTGTAGCCATGTTCTGCAAAAAGCTGCAAGCCGGCAAGGGCTGAAAATATATTTGTTTCTGCTCCGTTATCACCCCACATGGTGGCAATCACTTCTTTAATGCCTTCAGCCTTGCAAGCCTCAAGGGCTGAGTTTGTCACATTGAAGGCCTTTCTGTAATTTACAACCAGTCCGTTCCATGTCCATAATCCGCCTGCGAATATTATGTCATTATTGAATCTTTTGTGCAGGCTGATGAATTTTTTATAAGAGTCAATATCATCATGATAATAATCCCAATAAACAAGCTGAAGTTCCTTTGGCACTTGTTTTATGACATCGTCAGGCAAATATGCATTTTCATCATAGTAATCGTTTGTTTTGGAACCCAGCCGAAAATACATGTCACTCCAGATCATGGGCTTAAGCCCCAGCTTCCTTGTTATATCGATAACTTTTGCCGCATGCAGGTTCATTATGTCATGGCGTCTTGTGTAGCCATTTTTCAATAAGTAATTGCCAAGTCCAAGGTCCCAGGCTTCATCCATACCCAAATGTATACGTTTTGTTCTAAGGGGAGAAACAGATGCCTTTATAATTTCTTCGATAAATGTGTAAACTTTTTCTTCTCCTACAAGCAAAACGCTTGATGTATCCTTTAAGGGTTCTGATTCGCGCCATTTAAGAAACTGCTCAAGATGGGCAAGTGTTTGTATGCATGGAATTATTTCAATTCCAAAACAGTCTGCATAGTCATCCAGTTCCTTCATCTCATCGTATGTATATCTGCCCCGCATATATCCGAAATAAGGATAATTCTGAACGGTATATATATCTTCAGTGTACAGCATCAGCATGTTAAGTCCCATGACAGCCAGCAACTCAATCAATTTTTCAGCACTTTTTATACTTAATACTGCGTTTCTTGACACATCCACCATTGGACCGTTCATTTCAAACTGAGGTTCTTCAATTATTTTGAATTCATTTTTTTGAGCGGCATCTTCCATAAAAAGCCCAAGAGCCCTGAAAAAATGCACTTTTTTATCATACTTTATCAAGCCTTGCCCCTTCGCAAGTTCCACATGAATATTTCCAGGTTCGTTAACCACTTTAATTGGAATACCATTATCAGCTACTTCATAGTTCAGGGTGCTTTTCAGTATTTCGATGCCTTTTGAAAGACCATCCAAGTTTCCATATAAATTCAAAATCACAAAAATAACCTCCTTGATAAATAATTCATGCTTCAGCCTGCACCATATAAATGTCAACAACAGTATTTTACTCAATATATTTTCAGATGTTTGCTTTACTTATTATTATACAACTTTGTAAAGGCTGCTGTACAGATGCCTTGCAGCTGTTTATAAAAAGCAGTCCGGTAATGAATCAGCATCCTGTAAAATGAGTTCCCTTTACAATAAGCTGTTATATTTGCTATTATTTTATTTGAAGCATGGAAACTTGAGGATTCCAATATCCGTTGCAAGTTTAAATAATCGTGGAAAGGCGAGTATCAAGTGGAAAATCATTTGCAGATTGGCGAGATAGTCAATACCCGGGGGATAAAGGGAGAAATAAAGGTTATCCCTCTGACTGATGATCCAAAAAGGTTTAGTGAACTGGACTGGGTGTATGTTGAAGTAAAAGGTATGCTCAATAAGTATGACATCCAGAGTGTCAAGTATTTGCCTCCTTTTGTTGTGGTTAAATTAAAAGGTGTTGACAGCGTGGAAGCTGCTGAAAAGCTGGTAGATTCCTTTATTCTGGTTGATAGGGCCAACGCTGTGAAGCTGCCAGAAAACTCATGGTTTATCTGTGATATTATAGGGTGTACCGTGTATGAAGAAGATGGCGATATTTTGGGAGAGGTGGCTGATGTTCTAAGAACAGGCAGCAATGATGTTTATCTGGTCAAGTGCCAGGGGAAGAAGGATATATTGATACCTGCGTTAAAATCAGTAGTTAAAGAGGTTTCTGTGGAATCCCGCAAAATTGTGGTATCGATTCCGGAAGGGTTGATAGACGAATGAGATTTGACGTACTAACAATATTCCCGGAAATGTTTGCTCCCATATTGGGTGAAAGTATCATTGGCAGGGCGCAGCAGAAAGGGATTATTGAAATTAATACCATAGATATAAGAGATTTTACAAAAAACAAGCACCGCAAAGTGGACGATTACCCCTATGGCGGTGGAAGCGGACTTGTTATGATGGCACAGCCCATATATGATGCCTACATGTCAATTTTAAATAGTGTGGATACAAAGCCATGGGTTATTTACATGAGCCCCCAGGGAAATACTTTTAACCAGAAAGCTGCCGAGCGGTTGAAAATGCATAATCATATTGTAATACTCTGCGGTCATTATGAAGGTGTGGATGAACGGGTTCTGGAGGAAATTGTGGACGAGGAAATTTCAATAGGGGATTTTGTGGTGACAGGCGGAGAAGTGCCTGCCATGCTGTTGATAGATTGTGTTTCAAGACTCATACCCGGAGTGCTTTCCGGTGAAAGCTCATATGTCAACGAATCTCATTACAACGGGATTTTGGAGTACCCTCAATATACCAGACCCTATGAATTTAACGGTAGAAAGGTGCCTGAAATTCTTTTGTCAGGCCATCATGCAAATATTGAAAAATGGAGGTACCAGCAGTCCCTGAAGCGAACATATGAAAAAAGACCTGATTTGTTTGAAAAGCTTGAATTAAGCGACAGTGACAAAGCATTACTGGAAGAGGCTTTGAGAGAGGAATCAAAGTAGAAGGACACAAGCAATCTGTAAAAAAATTTTTAAAGTATATGGACATCCCAATTACAGGTATGATATAATTTAAAAAAATTTAATATTGAAACCTTTTAAATTAGTCCAGAGAGGCTGAAAAGGTAAGAATTTTCAAGTATTTTAATTTTATCATTATTCATACTCACCCTATGGTGGATTGCAGTTAATAATGATCATTATTAGGTTACAAGTTGACTTCTTGCCGTTCGCAGGAAGTTTTTATTTTGGGTATTTTGCCGAATATATACCAAAAAAAAGCTGGTGCCATAGTACTGTCAAACGTGTTTACAAGAACCAGTCAAATTCAAGTTAAGTCTATGATTATTTTAAATCTCTTTTTCAGCTCCGGACAAAATAAAGTTAATAATCAAAACCGTTTAAATTGCTCAAGATAACAATTGTACATATGAATTATATGATTTGCCGGTTGTAATGGAATGCAAATCGATAAATATTAAATAAAGAAGGTGACCTGAATGAAAAAAAAGGCGGAAATCATGGACAGGAGTGCCATAGACAGGGCTCTTACGCGTATTGCTCATGAAATAATTGAAAAGAACAAGGGCATTGACAACCTGGCGCTTATCGGAATCCAAAGAAGAGGAGTGCCGCTGGCAATGCGGATAGCACAGAAAATAAGAGCAGAAGAGCAGAAGGATTTGCCTGTCGGAATACTTGATATTACTTTTTACCGGGATGATCTTAGCATGATAGATATACACCCGGTAATAAACAGTACCCGGATTGACTTCACAATAACAGGAACTAAAATAGTTTTGATTGATGATGTTCTCTATACGGGAAGAACCGTCAGAGCAGCCATTGATTCAATAATGGATATAGGACGGCCCCAAAATATACAGCTTGCCGTGCTCATCGACCGGGGACACAGGGAGCTGCCCATAAGAGCGGATTATGTGGGTAAAAATGTTCCTACATCAAGGAATGAAATTGTAAGTGTCAGGCTTTATGAAATAGATGGCGCTGATGAGGTTACGATAGACGATTTATACGAAGAATAAAGCAAAAAAGGCATTTTAGCTTTGTAAAGGGCATCGACTTTAAAATTGCGGGCTTTGGAGCCGCTAGTATTGCTGGCTGTTGAATTCCCGCTGGATTTTCTGAAAAAACATGAACGAAGCAACCATGCCATGACTGCTTTTTAAGAGCAAACAATTTTTTTACCAAGCTTTAAGGAGAGGTTTTTGATGAGTGCACTAAAGTCAAAGCACATACTTGGCCTTTTTGACATGCCGGTGGATGACATCCAATTGATTTTAAAGACCGCCGGGTCCATGAAATATATGTTGACTTCCGGGAATAAGAGAGGTCCCCATCTGCAGGGGAAAAGCATTGTAACATTGTTTTATGAAAACAGTACCAGGACAAGGCTGTCTTTTGAACTGGCGTCAAAGTACCTTGGTGCAAGTGCTGCAAACATTTCAGCTTCAGGAAGCAGCGTTTCAAAGGGTGAAACACTGCTGGATACTGCAAGGACGATAAATATGATGGGGGCTGATGTGATTGTGATAAGGCACCCCATGTCAGGTGCTCCCCGGTTTCTTTCAAAACATATCAAGGCTTCGGTGATAAACGCCGGGGACGGTATGAATGAGCACCCAACACAGGCATTATTGGATATGTATACTATCATGGAAAAGAAAGGTGCCATCAGCGGGCTGAACGTTTGCATACTGGGGGATATTTATCACAGCAGGGTTGCAAGAAGCAACATCTGGGGTCTTACAAAGATGGGTGCCAAAGTTTCGGTGGCGGGACCTGCGACCCTTTTACCTCCTCAAATAGAAAAAATGGGAGTGAAGGTGTTTGGCACAGTTCAGCAAGCTATTATTGATGCAGACGTTATAATAAATTTGCGGATACAGGCTGAAAGGCTGAGCCATTGCCTGCTTCCGTCATTGCGGGAATATTCGAGATTTTACGGTGTGGATAGAAAAATACTTTCTTTGGCTAAAAAGGATGCCATTATTTTGCATCCCGGCCCTGTAAACAGGGGTGTGGA
This sequence comes from Clostridiaceae bacterium, assembly GCA_012839865.1. Classification (GTDB taxonomy): domain Bacteria; phylum Bacillota; class Clostridia; order CAYPLH01; family DUMO01; genus DUMO01. The sequence continues at coordinate 159,346 of DUMO01000051.1, read as the reverse complement.
GCTGACAAGTGACATTATCGACGGTGATTCCTCATTTATTAATGAGCAGGTAACAAACGGGGTCGCTGTGAGAATGGCACTTTTATTTTTGCTTACAAGGAGGAGTACCGATGAAGCTGCTTGTTAAAAGCGGGCATGTTGTAGATCCGAAAAGTGATTTCAGCGATATTTGCGATATTTTAACCGAAAATGGGATTATAGTTAAAATGGGCAGGGATCTTCATGAGGAAGCGGATGATTTGATAGATGCAGCAGGAAAATATGTAATTCCGGGACTGGTGGACTGCCACTGCCACCTGAGGGACCCGGGTTATGAATACAAGGAGGATATTGCTACAGGAACCAGGAGTGCGGCGGCGGGAGGTTTTACTTCAATTGCATGCATGCCCAATACAAACCCTGTGGCAGACAATCAGGCTGTTTTAAGCTATATAAGTGAAACGGCAAGTCGCAAAGGAGTCGTGAATGTCTTTCCGATTGGTGCAATTACCAAGGGTCAGCAGGGAAAGGAACTGGCAGACATTGGAGAGCTGAAATTTGCCGGTGCGGTTGGAATTTCTGATGACGGAAACCCTGTGGAAAATTCAATGGTTATGCTGAGGGCTCTGCAATATTCATCAGCCTTTAATATTCGGGTGATATCACATTGTGAGGATAAGTCCCTTACGGACGGCGGTGTCATGAATGAGGGATATTATTCCACTGTCATGGGACTTAGGGGAGTACCGGCCGTATCGGAGTCGGTTATGGTTTCAAGGGATTTGCTTCTTTCAGAGTATACGGGAATTCCAATCCATATAGCCCATGTCAGTACCGAAATGTCGGTAAATTTAATCCGGAATGCAAAAAAGAGAGGGGTCAAAGTAACCTGCGAGACATGTCCTCATTACTTCTCCCTGGATGAAAGCGCCTGCAGCGATTTTAACACCATGGCTAAGGTCAACCCTCCCCTCCGAAGTGAAAAAGATGTCAATGCAATAATTGAGGGACTTAAGGACGGCACCATTGACATAATTGCCACTGACCATGCGCCTCATCATATGGATGAGAAAAATGTCGAGTTCAATTTGGCTGCCAATGGGATTACAGGATTTGAAACAGCATTGCCCCTGGCCATAGCATACCTTGTAAAAAAGGGTCATTTGACAATGGAACAACTTGTTAAAAAAATGTGCTGCAATCCGGCAAATATGCTGGGAATACGCAAGGGTACCCTTGAAGTGGGGGGAGCTGCAGATATTGCAATAGTGGATGTCAACGAAGAATATACAGTTGATACATCAAAATTTATATCAAAGGGAAAGAACTCTCCTTTTAACGGTTTTAAATTATACGGAAAGCCGTCTTATACCATAGTCGGGGGCAAAATTGTTGTACGGGATAAGAAGCTTATGGTATAGGAATTTTAATTAATAATTTTATATAATCCGGAATCAACCTATGGGCTTTTATCCGGAATAATACGGGGATGAAAATCGGAACCTGGACCAATAGACTTGATTTTATGGGCTTGTACCTGGCAAAGGTTCAAATTGATTCGAAAGCAAATTTGAAAACAAAGGAAGAGGTGAAAAAATGTTTATAGACCTTTTAATTGAAAAAATAAAAGAAAAGAACAATCCCACAGTTGCAGGACTTGATCCGCAGCTCGATTATATACCTTCATATATAGTTGAAAAATACAAAAACAAATCCGTCGATTTCTTTGAAGCTTGCGCCGGGGCAATATATGAATTCAACACAACAATAATCGATTCAATATGTGACCTTGTACCAGCGGTAAAACTCCAGCTCGCTTGCTACGAAATGTATGGAGTTCAGGGAATGGCATGTTTTCAAAAAACCATCAGGTACGCAAAAGATAAAGGGCTTCTTGTCATAGCCGACGGAAAGAGAAATGACATAGGCAGCACCGCAAAAGCTTATTCAGCGGCTTATCTTGGCAAAACCAACGCCGGTGGTTTGGAATACTCCGTGTTTGATGTGGATGCCCTTACAGTCAATCCATATCTTGGCTATGACGGGATCGAACCTTTTATTGAAGATTGCAAAAAATATGGAAAAGGAATTTTTGTGCTTGTGAAAACATCCAATAAATCTTCCGGCCAACTGCAGGATGTCAATACACAGGATGGCAGGTTCATATATGAAATAATCGCGGATTATGTAAACAAATGGGGAAGCGAATTGACAGGGAAATATGGTTACAGCAGTGTTGGTGCGGTAGTTGGCGCTACATACCCCGAGCAGGCTTTTGAACTTCGGAAGCTTATGAAAAGCTCATATATCCTTGTACCGGGATACGGAGCCCAGGGGGGGACTGCCCGGGATGCGGCCAAAAGTTTCAACAAGGACGGATTGGGTGCAATAGTGAATTCCTCCCGGGGAATAATGTGTGCATATAAATCGGAAAAGTGGAGAGGTATTTTTAATGAAGACAGTTTTGGCAATGCTGCCAGGGCTGAAGTGATTGACATGAGAGATAAACTGAACAATGAAATTGACAGATTGAAAAGCTGTTGAAGTTTAAGCCGCCAGGTTTGTTGAATTAACATAATAGCATCTTGCACAAATTAAATTTATATACCAGACTTATTAAAAATGGGAGTGAAAAAATGCCAAAACGACAAGATATTAAAAAGGTAATGGTTATAGGATCGGGACCAATTGTCATCGGACAGGCTGCAGAGTTTGATTATGCGGGAACGCAGGCATGCAGGGCTTTGAAGGATGAAAACATCGAGGTTGTGCTCATAAACAGCAACCCTGCAACAATAATGACAGATACAGGAATAGCGGACAATGTCTATATAGAACCCCTTACTGTGGAAATGGCCATTAAGATAATTGAAAAAGAAAGGCCTGACAGTATTCTTCCAACATTAGGCGGGCAAACCGGCCTTAATCTGGCAATGGAGCTATCCGAGTCAGGCTGTCTTGCAAAATATGGAGTAAAGATATTAGGTACAGGAACCGAATCGATAAAAAAGGCTGAAGACCGGCAGGAGTTTAAGGCAGCCATGGAAAAAATAGGGCAGCCGTGCATAGCAAGCAAGGTTGTCAATTCCGTGGCGGATGCATTGGAATTTGCCAACGATATAAAATACCCTGTTATTGTAAGACCTGCCTATACACTGGGGGGGACAGGGGGAGGCATAGCCAGGAGCGAAAACGAGCTTCGTGAAATTGCCGTAAACGGGCTTCGGCTCAGCAGAGTGCATCAGATTCTTATAGAAAAGTGCATTTCAGGATGGAAAGAAATAGAGTTTGAAGTAATGCGGGACAGTGCGGGAAATGCCATTATGGTATGCAGCATGGAAAACATCGACCCTGTCGGAGTGCATACCGGTGACAGCATAGTTGTTGCGCCCGCCCAGACCCTCAACGAGAGTGAATACCAAATGCTGAGGCTGGCTTCCCTTAAAATCATTTCAGAGTTGGGAATAGAAGGTGGATGCAACATACAATTTGCAGTGCATCCTGAAACTTCAGAGTATGCTGTTATTGAAGTAAATCCAAGGGTCAGCCGCTCATCAGCCCTGGCATCAAAGGCTACCGGGTATCCGATTGCCAAGATTTCAACTAAAATTGCAATAGGTTACACACTGGATGAAATCGGAAATGAATTGACCGGGAAAAGCCTGAAGGGGTTTGAACCCGCTCCTGATTATATTGTTATAAAAGTGCCCAAATGGCCTTTTGATAAATTTGTTTATGCAAATAAAAAACTCGGTACTCAAATGAAGGCTACCGGCGAGGTAATGTCCATCAGCAATTCAATAGAATCGGCATTAATGAAGGCAATCCGCTCTCTGGAGCAAAATATGTTTACTCTTGAGCACCCGAGGTATAAAGCTTTTACAACAGAAGAGATAATTGCAAGGATTAAAGAAGCCGATACCGAAAGGTTGTTCCTGATAGCAGAGGCCATAAGGCGTAATATAACTAATGAAGAATTATACAGCATTACTTACATTGATAAATTTTTCCTTTCCAAAATTCAGAACCTGGTATTAATGGAGGAGAATCTTAAAACATTAAGCCTTGACAAGCTTAACAGGGATATACTGTTGAGAGCAAAAGAATTGGGCTTTACCGATTCCGTTATAGCCGGCCTGACAGGATGCAGTACCGAAGATATTAAAGCTTTGAGAAGGCAATTTGATATACGTGCGGCATTCAAAAAGGTCGATACGTGTCAGGAGGTCCTTGAAACCGCAACCCCTTATTACTACTCTGTTTACGATGAAGAATCAGAGGTTGAAGGCTCTCAGAAGGAGAGGGTCCTTGTAATAGGTTCAGGACCCATCAGGATTGGGCAGGGGATAGAATTTGACTATTGTTCCGTCCATTCCGTTTGGGCACTCAAGGAAGCAGGTTACGAAACAATAATAGTCAACAACAACCCGGAAACAGTCAGCACAGATTTTGACACGGCGGACAGGCTGTATTTCGAGCCCTTAACCCGGGAAGACATTGAAAACATACTTGATGTGGAGAATGTGACAGGTGTTATTGTCCAGTTTGGAGGACAGACTGCCATAAAGCTGACAAAAGCCTTGAGCAATATGAATGTTAAAATATGGGGAACTCAGCCTGAGCATATTGACATTGCAGAAGACAGGGAAAAATTTGATTCAATGCTTGAAAAGCTCAGAATTCCAAGACCCAGGGGCAAAACTGTGTTCACCCTTGATGAAGCCCTGAAGGCGGCCAATGAACTTCAATATCCCGTGCTTGTAAGACCTTCCTATGTGCTTGGTGGTCAGGGAATGGAGATAGCTTACGAAGACCGGGACATTGTGGAGTTTATGAAAATAATAAACATGGTCAGGCAGGAGCATCCCATACTTATTGATAAATACATGATGGGCAGAGAAATTGAAGTGGATGCAATCAGCGACGGGGACGAGGTACTAATCCCCGGAATCATGGAACACCTGGAAAGAGCCGGGGTTCATTCGGGAGACAGTATTTCTGTTTATCCGGCCCAGTCTTTGAATAAAAAATTAACCGAAAAAGTTGTTGATTATACTGTAAAAATAGCCCGGGAGCTTAAGGTAAAAGGCCTCATAAACATCCAGTTTATAATGTACGACAATGAAATATATGTAATTGAGGTAAACCCGAGGTCAAGCCGTACAATACCATATATAAGCAAGGTAACAGGCGTACCCATGGTCAGTCTGGCTACAAAAATTTCAATGGGCCAAAAGCTCAGGGATTTCGGTTACGGAACAGGTATTTACAAATATTCAGGATATGTTGCGGTTAAAGTTCCGGTATTCTCTTTTGAGAAGCTTCAGGATGTAGAGATCAGCCTGGGTCCTGAAATGAAATCCACGGGTGAGGTTCTTGGAATTGCAAAAACACTTTCAGAAGCAATGTACAAAGGAATAATCGCTTCCGGCATCAAGCTTAAGGCGGAAAGGTGCGGTGTATTGATGACAGTCCGGGATACCGACAAACCTGAGCTTATAAAAATTGCTGAAGAATTTGAAAAACTGGGTTATGAACTTTTCGCCACCGGCAAGACCGCTCTACTTCTGAACCGGCATGGGATTGCAACCAATGTGGTGAAGAAGATTGATGAGGGTTCCCCAAATATACTTGATTTGATTGAGTCCGGAAAAATTCAGCTTGTTATAAATACACCCACAAAGGGGCGAAAACCTGAACGGGACGGATTCAAAATAAGAAGAAAGTCTGTGGAAAGCTCAATACCATGCTTTACCTCCCTGGATACTGTAAAGGCTGTAATTGACAGCATAAAGCTTCAAAGGGAGAAAAAGGAACTTAATGCCGTCAACCTGAAGGAACTGGAAAAAAACTTTTAGCTTAAGCTTTACATGCCTGCCTTAAATGCCCTGACCAAAGTATGGGACGATGTTTGATTTATTTTTAAAAAGACTGTCTGACTAACGGACCTTAAGGCAAGGGCAGGTATCAAAAACTGACAAGGTGGGATGAAATGTCCGGAGTATTTAAAGATAAAATTGTTGATATGAAAATGTTGAGGGAAGATATCTTTAGAATGACAATCCTTTCGGAATATATATCTTCCAATGCAATGCCTGGCCAGTTTGTCCATGTAAAATGTGGCGACGATTCGGAAATGCTTTTAAGAAGGCCAATAAGTATTGCTTTTGCAGACAGGGAAAGGAAAACCTTCGATATAATTTTCCAGGTGAAGGGTAAGGGTACAGGGCACCTGGCCGGGAAAAAGGCAGGAGATTCAATTGATATAATGGGTCCCCTGGGCAAGCCCTTTGACATATCGGAAAGTAATAAAAATATTGCTGTTGTTGGAGGAGGAATAGGGATATTTCCTTTGCTCTTCCTTTTAAATGAAATGTCCAAAAGTCAGAGAACAGTATCTTACCTGGGGTTCAGGTCAAAAGATTTGATAGTGCTGGCTGATGATTTTTCAAGACTTTGCAGCAGGCTGGAGATTGCAACCGAAGACGGTTCAGAAGGGTATAAAGGGTTTGTTACTTCAATATTGGAAAACCATCTTCCGTCTGAAAATTTTGATATGATTTATACATGCGGACCGGCGCCCATGTTGAAGAAAGTTTCGAAGATTGCTGAAAATTTCGGTGTTCTGTGCCAGGTTTCCCTGGAACAGAGAATGGGCTGCGGTATTGGGACATGTCTTGTCTGCTCCTGCAAAACAAAAGTAAAGGACAAGGATGACTGGAAGTATTCCCGGGTATGCAAGGATGGGCCGGTTTTCTGGAGCAGCGACATAATATTTGACTAGTGAATGATTCGATGTAAAAATATATGACAAGCAGCCATGTTGTTTGGAAGTGGTATCAAAGCGGTGTGGCATCATACCTGCCGGCAGCTTATGAGGCAAACTTGTGTCTTGCACTATATCTCGGAGCTGTGGCATGATATCCAACCATGTAATAGTTGAGAGTACATTAAATTAACTTTTTGAGTTTGGCAGGGAGATTATAATGGCAAATATGGATCTTCAAGTGGAAATTTCAGGGCTGAAACTAAAAAATCCGGTTATAGCCGCATCAGGGACCTTCGGTTTTGGCAGGGAGTATGCAGAATACATTGATCTAAACAAAATAGGAGGTATTTCTGTAAAGGGGCTGACCCTGGAGCCCCGGAAAGGAAATCCACCTCCCAGGATTGCGGAGACCCCCTCCGGCATTTTGAACAGTGTCGGACTCCAAAACCCCGGCGTTGATGCATTCATAAAGGATGAGATGCCCTTTTTGAGGCAGTATGACACCGCCATTATTGCAAATGTTGCAGGAAACACAATTTCCGACTACTGCAGGATTGCTGAAAAATTGAATGATGCGGATGTTGATGCAATAGAGGTGAATGTTTCATGCCCGAACGTAAAGGAAGGGTGTCTGGCCTTTGGAAGCAGTGCAAAAGGGGTGGCGGAAGTAACCAGCAGTGTGAGGAAAGTATGCAAAAAGCCTCTTATAGTAAAGCTCACCCCCAATGTTTCCAACATATCCGAGATTGCAAAGGCAGCGGAGGAACAGGGCGCAGACGCGGTATCTCTTATAAATACCATATTGGGGCTGGCTATTGACATACATACTAAAAGACCTGTACTTAAGAATAATTTTGGCGGTTTGTCGGGACCTGCAGTAAAGCCTGTAGCCCTTCGGATGGTGTATGAGGTTTCACATAGTGTAAATATTCCTGTAATCGGCATGGGAGGAATAACCACGGGTGAGGATGCGATTGAATTTTTCCTTGCAGGAGCCCGGGCTGTCATGGTAGGTACTGCAAATTTTGCAAATCCGAAGGCATGCATTGAAGTTTTGGATGGTATTGCTTTATATATGAAAAATTGCAATTTGACCAGGCTTGATGATATTGTAGGGAAGCTGGAGCTGAACTAAAACAGCCTGTCCAGTGATTATATTATGATGCAAGAGACAAATAATTTTATTGAGGTGATTGTATTGGATAATTTCAAGGAAAAACTGGTCTCAATGCTGTTTGGTACATCAGCCATAAGAGTATGTCCTGAAAACAAACCTTTTTGGTATACTTCAGGCACAATAGGACCGTATTATGTCAACACCCACTTCTTATACGGGAGCGAGGAAAAAGCAAATGAATTGCTTGCTTATATAGATAAAAACAAATCAAGCAAGCTTGCCTTACCGGAAGCTCTTCTTCATAAAACCTTTGAAAATTACAAGCAGGATGAGGTTTACAAAAGTGTAGTTGACGAAATGTGCAGGGTAATAAATGAAAAGATCGGGCTTGGCAATATAGAATATGTTTCCGGAGGAGAGAGAAGAGACTGGTTCTTTTCATTGATAATTGCTTTTATCTTGAAGAAACCCCATATTACCATATACAAGGACCTTGATACAGTCTTGACTGATGGCTCCGGAACAAAACCGGTAAAAGAAATAAAGAGCGGCAATGTGCTTCATATAGCCGATCTGATAACGGAAGCCTCAAGTTTTGAACGGGCCTGGATTCCGGCTGTCAAAAATCTTGGGGGTATGATACGATGGAGTCTTGTGGTTGTGGACAGAAACCAGGGAGGAAGCGAGTTCCTTGAAGGCCAGGGTATAAAGCCGCTGTCGATGATTGAAATGGATATGGCCATGTTTGAAAAAGCCCTTTCTCAGGGATTGATAACAAAACCTCAATATAATCTCATTGTTGAATACATTAAGGACCCTTACAAGTCCATGAAAAAATTTATGGAAGATAATCCCGATTTTCTTGCCGAATCCTTAAAGGGTGATGAAAAAACAAGAGAAAGAGCAAGACTGTGCATTGAAAAGGGATGTTACAAGGGAAAATAATAAAAAAAGTCTTTGAACTTACCATGTTGTGTTATAATATTAATAACTTGTACATAGGTATGTGCAACAATTTGAAAAGAGGTGCCGTAAAACATGAAAAATATTCCCCTGTATGATGTAAGAAAGATTGAAGACTTAAAACAAATGCTTTATTCCAGTGTGGAATTGTATAAAAACAAAACTGCATTCTTGGTTAAGAATAAAAGCACGGGCAATTATGAACCGATAACATATCAGCAGTTCAAAAATGACGTTGATGCGCTGGGAACAGCCCTGGTTGCAAAAGGCCTTAAGGATAAAAGGATTGCCATAATCGGTGAAAACAGGTATGAGTGGGGCGTATCCTACCTGGCAGTTTTGGGAGGAACCGGAATAGTTGTTCCGATAGACAAGGAGTTGCCGGAAAACGAAATATTAAGCCTGCTGGAACGGGCTGAAGCCAGTGCGGTGGTTTTTTCGGGAAGCAAAAGGGACATCATTAAAAAAGTTGCAGCAGTAAACAACAAGGTTGACTATTTCATTGATATGGATTCAGAAGAAGATACGGGGAAATTTTTGTCATACGCAAAACTTCTTAATAATGGCAGAAAACTTGTGGAAAACGGTGATAACAGCTTCATTGAGGCAAAAATTGACACTGAGGCAATGAATATTATATTGTTTACCTCGGCTACAACCGATACATCCAAAGCAGTCAAGCTTTCCCACAAAAACATTTGCACCAATTTGATGGCCATGTCTTCAATGCTTTATGTGGATCCTTCGGATGTTTTTCTGTCAGTGCTTCCAATGCATCATACTTATGAATGCACCTGCGGGTTTTTGTGCCCCATTTACAGAGGTGCTTCAATTGCTTTCTGTGAAGGACTCAGACACATAGCAAAGAACCTTAAGGAAGCCAAAGCCACAATGATGCTGGGCGTACCTCTCATTTACGAATCAATGTATAAAAAGGTCTGGGATCAGGCTGCTAAAACAGGGATGGATAAAAAGCTTAAAACCGCGATAAAGATCAACAACTTCACAAAAAAACTTGGTATTGACCTTGGCAAAAAGCTTTTTAAGAAGATTCACGATAATTTGGGCGGGCATATAAGGATTTTCATAAGCGGTGCTGCAGGAATTGACCCTGCAGTCGCAAAAGGTTTCAGAGACCTGGGCATACAGTTGGTGCAGGGATATGGGCTTACAGAATGCGCTCCTATAGTTGCCTTAAACCGTGATGTGGATTTCAAGGATGATGCAGCAGGATTGCCGCTTCCCGGGTTGTCCGTTGCGATTCACAATCCAAATGAAGAAGGAATCGGTGAAATCAAGGTTAAAGGCCCAAGTGTTATGCTTGGCTATTATGAGGATGATGAATCAAATTCCAGGGTATTTATAGATGACGGATGGTTCCTTACAGGAGACCTTGGGTACATTGATTCTGATAATTTTGTTCATATTACAGGCAGAAAGAAAAATGTTATTGTAACAAAGAACGGTAAAAACATATATCCTGAAGAAATCGAGACATTGCTGGGAAGAAGCAATTATATCCAGGAGTGCATGGTTTACGGAAAGGATTTGGGAGATGAGGTTACAGTAGCTGCATCAATTTTCCCGAATTATGAAAAAATAAAAGAGGAATTTGGAGATATTTCAGAGGGAGAAATAAAGAAAATTGTACATGATGAAATTAAATCAGTTAACAAAGGCCTCGTTACTTACAAGCATATAAAGGATTTTTCCATAAGGGGAGAAGAATTTATCAAGACTACCACAAGAAAAATTAAAAGATATATGGAAAGGATAAAATAAGAGGAATTCAAAATTTCAGACATTGGAGAAACGATGGAAAGAAAAACGAAGGATCAAATAAAACAGGATGAATTGGAAAAACAAGTAGCATATATTTCCCAGCTAAAAGAGCTAAATGCAGGGAAACTGAAAAAATTCGTACTCACTACTTATGGCTGCCAGATGAATGAAAATGATTCCGAGAGGCTTTCCGGGTTCCTTACTGAAATGGGGTATGTTGAGGCACAGGATTACAAGGATGCAGACCTTGTCATATTCAACACATGTTGTGTGAGGGAAAATGCGGAGCAAAAAGTTTATGGACACCTGGGGGCCCTGAAAAAGTATAAGGAGGTAAAACCTGATCTTATTATTGCCGTATGCGGATGCATGATGCAGCAAAAGCATGTTGTTGAGCATATTACAAAAGTTTACCGGCATGTGGGCATAATATTCGGCACCCACAACCTCTACAGGTTCCCTGAGATTTTATATAAAGCCATAAACAGCGATTCACCGGTAGTGGATGTTTGGGAGCAGGAAGGCAGGATTACTGAAGGACTCCCGATAGTAAGAGCCCATGATGTAAAAGCATGGGTGACCATAATGTACGGCTGCAACAACTTTTGCTCCTATTGCATTGTTCCCTATGTAAGGGGAAGGGAACGAAGCAGGAAGGTGGCGGACATAGTTGCAGAAGCCAGGGGACTGGCAGACAGTGGATTTAAGGAAATCACTCTTTTAGGGCAGAACGTAAATTCATATAAAGGAGATGCCGGGGACCAGGACTTCGCGTATTTATTGGAAAAATTAGGATATGTTGACGGCATCGAAAGAATCAGGTTTATGACATCTCACCCGAAGGATTTGTCGGACAGGCTTATTTATGCCATGAGAGACATTGACAAGGTTTGTGAACACCTGCATTTGCCGATACAGTCCGGAAGCACTGAAATATTGAAAAAAATGAACCGGAAATACACCAGGGAGAAGTACCTTGAACTGGTTGAAAAAATAAGGGATAATATACCCGGTATTGCCCTTACAACTGATGTCATTGTAGGTTTCCCGGGGGAGACGGAAGAAGACTTTGAACATACCATGGATGTTATTGAAAAAGTGAGATTTGATTCGGCATACACATTCATTTTTTCAAAACGGACAGGCACTCCGGCTGCCAAAGCGGCAAACCAGGTACCTGAAGAGATTAAAAAGGAACGGTTTAACAGGCTTTTGAACGCGCAAAATGTAATCAGCCATGAAATAAATGAGAAACTTAACGGTGCCGTTTTGGAAGTGCTTGTGGAAGGAGCAAGCAGGAACAACCCCGCTGCGTTAACAGGAAGAACCAGGACCAATAAAATTGTAAATTTTAAAGGCAGCAATGACCTTATCGGAAAACTGGTCAATGTAAAAATCAACAAAATTCAAACATGGTCATTAGAAGGTGAAATAATTTAATGGATATAATTGAAAAATCAAAGGAGCTTGGACTATTAATCAGGGATTCGGAAGAGCTTAAAAAGCTCAGGGAATGTGAGACAAGGCTTTTGGCGGATGAAAATGCCCGGGCTCTTTTTTCTGATTACAACAAGCTTCAATCTGAGCTTTATAAAGCCGTGCAAATCAAAAGTGACGAAAACACAATAAAAGAACTGGAAAAAAGGATATCGGAAAAAGAGCAGGAAATCTATATTAATTCCGTTGCAAAGCAATTTCTGGATGCAAAAAAAGTATTCGACTCCCTTGTCAGGAATGTAAACAGTGTTATCATGTATTTTGTTACAGGGGAGGAACCCTGCTCTCCTGAAAAGTGTTCAGGCTGCAAATCTGGATGTGGAAATCTTAACAGGTGAAAGATACAGAAATTTGTGAGGTATAAAGATGGCAACCTTTACTCCAATGATGCAACAGTATTTAGAGATGAAAGAGAAGTATAGGGACTGTATACTGTTTTTCCGCCTCGGGGACTTTTATGAGATGTTTTTCAAAGATGCGGAAATTGCCTCAAAGGAGCTGGAACTGACACTAACCGGAAGAGATTGCGGCATGGAGGAAAGAGCGCCCATGTGCGGCGTGCCGTATCATGCGGTGGATTCCTACCTGGCTAAACTGATAAGCAAGGGCTACAAGGTGGCAATTTGTGAACAGGTTGAAGACCCGGCTCTGGCTAAAGGCATTGTTAAAAGAGACGTAATCAGAGTGGTTACACCCGGCACTGTTACAGAGAACACAATGCTGGATGACAAAAAAAACAATTATCTTATGTGCATATACAGGTATAAAGCCTACTTCGGTATTGCAGCCGTCGAGCTGTCCACAGGAGAGTTTTACGCAACCTGGATTAATTGGGGAAATACAACAGGAAAAGTTCTGGATGAAATTGCCAAGTATGACCCTTCCGAGTTGGTTGTAAACAGCGATTTTTACAATGACAGTGCTTTATTGCGCCAGTTAAAGGAAAGATTCAGCATATATATTACTCTCTATGATGATGTACATTTCGATGAGCAGCGTTCCCGCGCCAATTTGGCAAACCAGTTTGGCGATATTGAATTATTGAATAAGGAATATGACATGTCAATAAATGCATGCGGGGCATTACTGGAGTATCTGAAAGATACGCAAAAATCCAACCTAAGACATATAAAAAGCCTTCAAAGCTATAAAATAGAAGAGTTTATGGTACTGGATTTTTCCACAAGAAGGAATCTCGAACTGACAGAGACCATAAGAACCAGATCGAGAAAGGGCTCTTTGTTGTGGGTTCTCGACCGAACTGAGACTTCCATGGGAGCAAGAATGCTTCGAAAATGGATTGAACAGCCCCTTATCAATATTTCCGACATAAACGAAAGACTCCGGGCTGTAAATGAAATGAAGGATAAATTCATGGTCCGGATGGAAATCCGTGAACTTTTAAAAAAAGTGTATGATATTGAAAGGCTTGTAAGCAAACTGGTCCTTGGAAGCGTCAACTGCAGGGATTTGGTTGCAATCAAAAACTCCATCGGACAGATTCCCTACATAAAAGATTGCCTTTCAAATTGCAGTTCCTCTTTGATAACCAGGTTGAACAGCATAATAGACCCAATGGAGGATATATATCAACTTATTGATAAATCGATAATGGACGACCCACCGGTTGCAGTAAGGGAAGGCGGGATTATAAAACCGGGTTATAATGAGGAGGTTGACTTTCTCCGGGAGGCAATGACCAACGGCAAGAAGTGGATAGCATCCATGGAAAGCGCTGAAAGGGAAAAGACCGGGATTAAGAATTTAAGGATAAGTTTCAACAAGGTCTTCGGATACTACATAGAAGTTACAAAATCCTATTATGACCTTGTGCCTGAAAATTACATAAGGAAGCAAACCCTTGCAAACTGCGAAAGGTACATAACTGAAGAACTGAAGGAAATGGAGGGCAAAATCCTTGGAGCGGAAGAAAAAATCGTAGATCTGGAATATAAGTTGTTTACTGAAATCAGGGACACAATTGCAGACAATGCAATAAGGCTCAAGGAGACCTCCGAAGCAGTTGCAACCCTCGACTGCCTCTGCTCCCTTGCTGAAGTTGCCGACAGGGAATTTTATTGTATGCCTGAAGTCTCAAATGAGGATGTAATTACAATTAAGGATGGTAGGCATCCTGTTGTGGAAAAAATGATGGAATCCGGCAAGTTCGTGCCAAATGATACGATCCTTGATATGGATGAGAACAGGCTTGCTATTATTACAGGACCAAACATGGCCGGCAAGTCCACGTACATGAGGCAAACCGCCTTGATTGTACTGATGGCGCAAATAGGGAGCTTTGTTCCGGCAAGTTATGCACAAATAGGGATTGCAGACCGGATATTCACCAGGGTTGGTGCATCAGATGATTTGGCTTCCGGACAAAGCACCTTCATGGTGGAAATGTCCGAAGTTGCCAATATTTTAAAAAATGCCACACCTAGAAGCCTCCTGATACTGGATGAGATAGGAAGGGGCACAAGTACTTTTGACGGCCTCAGCATAGCATGGGCGGTTATTGAATATATAGGCAGCAAGGAAAAGCTGGGCAGCAGGACACTTTTTGCAACCCACTATCATGAGCTTACCGAACTGGAAGGAAAAATAAAAGGCATAAAGAATTATTGTATTTCTGTCGAGGAGAAGGGTGAAGACGTAATATTCCTGAGGAAGATTATCCGGGGCGGTGCAGATGGCAGTTACGGTATTCATGTTGCAAAACTGGCAGGGGTGCCGCAGCTTGTTATTGAAAGGGCCGGCGAAATTCTGGAAGAGCTGGAGGAAGCCAATATCAGCAAAAAAGAGCAGCGGTACAAAAAAGCAAGAAAGCCCCTTGACGGACAACTGGACCTTATTACATACAAGAATATATCAAGAAGCAATGATGAGGTATTAAATGAAATTAAAAACATGGATATTTCAAAACTGACACCTTTGGATGCCCTCAACATTTTATATAACCTTCAGCAGAAGGTCAGGAAGGAGTAGAAATGGGCAGGATTGTTCTACTGGATGAATTAACTTCAAATAAAATAGCTGCCGGAGAGGTAATTGAAAACCCTGCGTCAGTCGTCAAGGAACTGGTGGAAAACTCATTGGATGCAGGCGCCGGAGCCATACAGGTTGAAATTAAGGATGGAGGCAAAACCTTTATCAAAGTTATGGACAACGGCTCCGGAATTGATGAAGATGACGTTGAAATAGCCTTTGAACGCCATGCCACCAGCAAGATTCGCAAACCCGATGACATTGAGAACATTCTTACCTTTGGTTTCAGAGGAGAGGCCCTGGCAAGCATTGCAGCGGTTTCGAATGTTGAAGTCATAACAAGGACAGATAAATCAGAGTATGGTAAGTCTGTCAGGGTGCGGGGCAATATTGTTAAAGACATCATATCAACAGGATGTAAGGTTGGGACCACAATTGTTGTAAGGGACTTGTTTTACAATACACCTGCCAGGTTCAAATTTCTTAAGAAAGACACAACCGAAGCCGGTTATGTTTCTGATATTCTAAGCAGGATAGCCCTGGGGAATCCCCAGGTTTCCTTTAAGCTCACCATAGACGGCAGGACGGTTTTTCATACCCCGGGAAATAATGACCTTTTGAGTACCGTTTTCAGCATATATGGAAAAGAAATATCCGGAAACACCATAAATGTTTTATACGAAAGCAATTTGGTCAAAATATCCGGTTTGATTGGAAACAGCAATATCGCCAGGGCGAACAGGAATCAGCAGTCAATTTTCATTAACAGAAGGTACATTCGGAGCAGAATTATCACTGCAGCCATTGATGAGGCATGCAAGACATTCCTTATGAAAAACAAGTATGCCTTTCTAGTACTTCATCTTGACCTCAATCCGGTACTGGTGGATGTAAATGTCCACCCTGCCAAGATGGAAGTGCGTTTTGCAAATGAAAATGAAATATTCAAGGCTGTGTATGGTGCCATAAGGAATGCATTGTATAATGAAAACCGTATGTTGGACATAAAAATTGAAAAAGAGGAACTTCCCAAACCCGGGCCTTCCCTTGGGCAGAATGTTTTAAAGGAAAATGCCGTGGACAAAACAAAGTTGCAAAAAACTCCTGCAAACCACCTGGCAAAAACAGCTGGATACGGCGATGCGGTTAAGAGTGATGATGTTGAAAAGGAAAGAAGAACAACAGGGTTTGATAAAAAGAAAGGTTCTGAATACAGGTTTTTTCAGCAGAAATTTGATTTCGATGACAAGAAAATTGAAAGCACGGAAAAAACAAATCAGGCAGAAATTAATCTGTATCCTCCGGGAAGGAATTTATTGAGTCAGTCTCCCAATCTGCCGAAGGAAACAAGTGCAAGGGAGGAAGCCCCGGATGGATCAACCTATATAAAACATATCGGGCCAAAGCCGGCCGGAGAGGATAATGCTTTGGAAAATTTAACAGGCATAAAACATGCTGAGGAAAAGCCGGCCGGAAGGGATGACAATTCTGAAGCATCCAATGAAAAGGCCAACCAGGCCTGGATGTTGAAGAATTCGAAAATTTTGGGGCAGCTTTTCGAAACATATATATTGCTGGAATCTGATGATTCACTCCTGCTTATAGACCAGCATGCAGCCCATGAAAGAATAATGTATGAACAGCTTAGGGAAAAGTATCATAAAAGGGAATCTGTTTCTCAAATGCTACTTGATTCGGAAGTTATTGAGCTGACCCATCAGGAAATAAAGTTCCTTGAGGCGGAAAAGAAGACTTTTGCCGATATAGGTTTTACATATGAGAATTTTGGAAATAATTCT
The DNA here is from genome assembly GCA_012839865.1 of Clostridiaceae bacterium. GTDB lineage: Bacteria > Bacillota > Clostridia > CAYPLH01 > DUMO01 > DUMO01. Next base: position 142,452 of record DUMO01000051.1, on the reverse strand, counting down.
ATAATATTAAGGTCTGTACCTTTTATCATGGGCAACGGGCAAATAAGGAAAATATTTGTTGAAGTGCTGGATTACCTTATAAATTCAAAGGAAACCGGCAGCAACGTAATCTCCGACAGCAGCCTTTTTGCAATTGCCTGCAAATTGGCTGTAAAGGCCAACAAAAAGCTGGAGGAGCCCGAAATAAAGAGCATGCTTTTGGAGCTTTCAACCATGGACAATCCCTTTAATTGTCCTCACGGGCGGCCTACTGTAATTAAAATCAGCCGGAATGAAATTGAGAAGATGTTCAAGCGAAAACTCTAAAATATAAAAGCTGCAACTTCAAGCCCCCGAGGGGGAAATATCGAAAACTTTGAGATGAGGAGTCAGCCAACTTGAAAAATGTTATAGTGATACTGGGACCCACGGCTTCAGGGAAAACTTCTCTGTCGGTAGAATTGGCAAAGGAAATAAACGGGGAAATAATTTCTGCAGATTCAATGCAGATTTATAAACACATGAATATAGGTACCGCCAAGCCTGATAAGATTGAAAGAGGCGGAATTCCCCACCATCTGATTGATGAAGCAGAGCCCGATGAGGAATTTAGCGTAGCCCGGTTTAAGGAATTGGCATTGGAATATATTGAAAATATTATAAAACGGGGTAAAGTGCCAATTGTAGCAGGAGGCACCGGCCTTTACATAAATTCTTTAATTTACAATATTAACTTTTCAGAGACTATATGCGACTGGGAATTTAGAGAAAAATTGAAAAAGGAAGCAGAAACATACGGGAATGAATATCTTTATGAGAAGTTGAAAAAGGTTGATCCTGAAGCTGCTTCAAAGATTCATTGCAATAACCTGAAAAGAGTAATAAGAGCTTTGGAGGTGTATGAATATACAAAACTCCCTATTTCCTTCCATCAAAAGATGTCCCGGAATGAGCCGCCATCATATAATTTTATTATATTTGGCTTGAAAATGAATAGGGAAAAGCTATATGACCGTATAAACAAGCGTGTGGACCTGATGCTGCAAAAAGGGCTCATCGATGAAGTAAAAAAGCTTATGGAAATGGGATATGACAGAAATCTGGTTTCAATGCAGGGATTGGGCTATAAAGAAATAATAAGCCACTTGGAAGGTGAAATATCACTGGAGGAAGCAATATATATATTGAAGCGGGATACAAGAAGGTATGCAAAAAGGCAGATGACATGGTTTAGAAGGATAGAGGGAGTGCATTGGATAGAGGTTGACGGATATAAGAATAGCCAGGAAATACTAGAAAATATTAAAACTATATTGCAACATGGCAATTTTTTCTGTAAAATATGAATTGAGTATTTTTTTGAAAAATACCCCGGGAAAAGTCCCAATTGCTTTTTGTCCTATAGAGATAAATTCTAAATTAGAGATAGAGGAGGATATTTGTGAATAAAACTAATATTAATTTACAGGATGTTTTTCTGAACCAGGTTAGAAAAGAATACATTCCGGTAACTGTATACCTTACCAACGGCTTTCAGCTGAAGGGAATGGTTAAAGGTTTCGACAACTTTACAGTTATACTGGAAACTGACGGAAGACAACAGCTTATTTACAAGCACGCAATTTCTACAGTCAGTCCGATGAAAGCTATAAATCTTATATTTAACAATGACAATAAACCGGAATAATAAAAGCGGGGTTACTCCCGCTTTTTTTGGCTGTAAACATATTGGATGTGGGGTCTGACTGATATATCTACCCGGATTAACCATTCTTCAATTCTTCATTTGATGCTATAACTTACGGAATACTCCTATAACCTTTCCAATGATTGTAATGTTGTCTTTAACTATAATTGGGCTGAAAAACTTGTTTTGCGGCTGGAGTCTTACATAGTCCTTTTCTTTGTAAAAAGTCTTCACAGTTGCTTCATCACCCAGCAATGCAACAACCATATCCCCGTTATTTGCAGTATTTTGTTGACGCACAAGCACAAAGTCGCCGTCCAGAATACCTGCTTCTATCATGCTGTCTCCCTTGACCTTGAGCATAAAGGCTGTTGAGTTTTGGACAAAATCAACAGGCAGGGGAAAGGTGTCTTCAATATTTTCAACTGCAAGAATAGGCTGGCCTGCAGTAACTTTGCCGATAATTGGCACATCCACAAGCTCTTTTTTGGAGTAATAGTCGGGAACTTCAGTTTGCCTGTACTCCTTTCCGACAATTTTCAGAGCCCTGGGCTTGCTGGGATCTTTCTTCAGAAGACCTTCCTTTTCAAGCTTCCGAAGATAGCTATGTACGGTGGAAGTTGACTTGAATCCTACCGCCTTGCAAATTTCTCTTACTGACGGAGGATATCCGTTTTTCAAAACATGAAAATTAACAAACTCTAAAATCTCCTTTTCTTTTTTGGTTCGCTCAATTTTCATTTTTACACCTCATTTTCGTATTTTAAGGGGCAGGATTCTTTTAATCCAATTGTTCTCTCTAATGCTTTCTGTGTTTAGTACTCAATTCAAGCAGGTTCAGGATACTCCTTCCTGGAACGTATGTATAATCTTTATGATAAAGTTACCAATAATCCAATTTTAATTTTAGCATAAGTATTTTAAAAAATCAAACTCACGTTCGAAAAAATGATAAAAAGATATTGACAAACAAACATATGTTCTAATATAATCATAATTGATGAAGAACATATGTTTGCTAGCGGCGTGAGAAAGGAATGATTGGAATGAGATTAAGAATTAAAAGCAAACCCAGGTTTATATCTTTTCTGATTATACTTATGTTGTCTGTCACGACTCTATTGGTTGCAAAATCAGTTTATGGCTACAGAGAAACAAGATACGAATATATTGTGGTTAAAAAAGGCGATACCTTGTGGGATATATCCATGAAATATAAAAGAGAGGAAGAGGATGTCAGAAGGTACCTGTATGAGCTGAAAAAAATAAACAACCTTGAGACATCGACCTTGTATCCAGGTACCCGGTTGAAAGTAATTGTTAACTAATATATAATCGGCTGACTTAAATACATACCGGCTGGAATTGTTTTTTTCTCCTTTCAAGGTTGTTGGTTAAAATTGTGGTATTATGTTAAAATATCTATTGTTGAACAAAGACCAACAGCCATATAAAAAGGAGATTTTTTATGAACATGGATATATATCTTGACAACAGCGCTACGACAAAACCATACCCTGAAGTGGTTGAATATATGACTCAAATTAATGAATATACTTACGGCAACCCTTCCTCTCTTCATAAAATGGGTATTGAAGCGGAGAAGGTTGTTAAAAACGCGAGGGACATTATTGCAACTTCACTAAACGCCGATAAGGATGAAATATATTTTACTTCCGGTGGAACCGAATCAAATAATCTTGCCATAAGGGGCTTTCTCAATGCAAATAAAAGATTGGGAAACCATGTTGTTACATTAAAAACAGAGCACCCTTCGGTATTGGAAGTATACAAGCACCTTTCTGAAAACGGATATACCGTTGATTTTATTGATGTGGACCGGGAAGGTATAATAAACCTGGAGCAGCTAAGGGAGGTTCTTTGTGAAAGGACTGCCCTTATCAGTATTCTTTTGGTAAATAATGAAACAGGCGTTATACAGCCGATTGATGATATTATAAAAATTAAAAATGAAACAAAAAAAGACATTGCTGTTCACGTTGACGGAATACAGGCCTTTGGGAAAATTAAAATTGATGTAAAAAATTCAGGGATAGACCTGTTATCAATGAGCTCCCATAAAATTCATGGCCCAAAAGGCGTTGGTGCAGTATATGTTAATAAAAAAAGGAAGGTTAATCCGATTATTTTCGGAGGAGGGCAGGAGTCCATGCTGAGGTCGGGTACTGAAAATGTTCCCGGAATCGGTGGGTTTGGGCTGGCTGCTAAGATAACCTTTTCCCGATTGGAAGAAAACTATTGCAAGGTCAGGGAAATCCGGGAGCTTTTCCTGTCGGGATTAAAGAGCGGGATTGAAGGCTACAGGGTGAATTCACCTGGGGAAGGTTCGCCCTATATTTTAAATGTGTCTTTTCAAAATGTGAAATCTGAAGTGCTTCTACACTTTTTAGAGCAGGAGAATATTTTTGTTTCCACTGGTTCTGCCTGTTCCTCAAGGAAAAAATCATATAGTCATGTTCTTACATCGATGAAAATACCGGAATGTGATATTGAAGGAGCCATAAGGTTCAGCTTTTCAAGCTTTAATTCCAAAGATGAGATTCCATATGTAATAGAAGCACTGAAAAAAATACTGCCTAAAATCAGAATAAAAAGAAGATAATAATTTAAGGTGGATATTATCAAATGGAAGGACAGCGAGATTTAATAAGCATAACAATCGTCAGGCTGTTGTCCGGCTAGTCCGATTTTTTGGATAACAGCTTTAGCATTGCAAACATGGAGACTTTAGTGTCGCAAATATGAAAATAAAATTTAACAAGCTATTTTATCGAAAAAAATTTCGCAAATAATCTGACAAAGGAGCAAGTTTAAAAAATGGAGAACTCGAACAGAATAATTCTTCTGCGGTGCGGAGAGCTTATGTTGAAGGGACAGAACCGCAAATATTTTGAGGACAAGTTGGTCAGGAATATCAGGCACGCCATTTCAGACCTTGGAGATGCCAGGATTGCAACTTCCAGGGGAAGGGTCTTTGTTGAACCTGAAGGGGCGGATTTTAACTTTGACAAGGCATTGGAAAGATTGACAAAGGTTTTTGGGGTTGTCTCCATAAGCCCTGTTTATAAAATTGAATCAGATTTTGATGCAATTAAAGAGCATTCCCTTGCGATGGTGAAAGACTCAGTTGCTGAAAAGAACCTGGTTACCTTCAAGGTTGAAACAAAAAGGGCAAATAAAAGTTTCCCCCTGGAGTCCCCTGAGGTTTCAAGAGACCTGGGCGAACACCTGCTTAAAAACATTCCGTCCCTTAAAGTGGATGTAAACAACCCGTCATTCATATTTTATGTTGAAATAAGGGAGCATACATACCTCTATTTTGAAATAATTCCCGCAGCGGGAGGGCTCCCTGTCGGGACCGGTGAAAAAACCCTTCTTTTGTTGTCCGGCGGAATAGACAGCCCTGTAGCCGGATGGATGATGCTGAAGCGCGGAGTGGAACTGGAGGTGGTTCACTTTTACAGCTATCCCTATACCAGTGAGAGAGCCCTTGAAAAGGTAGTTGATTTAGCCAAAATACTTGCTCAATATTGCATAAGCATCAAGCTTCATATTGTGCCATTTACAAAAATTCAAACCGAAATCAATGAAAAATGCCCTGAAAATGAACTGGTTCTAATCATGAGAAGATTCATGATGAAGATTGCGGAAAAAATTGCCTTATCCAATGGTGCTCTATCACTTACCACCGGGGAGAGTATCGGCCAGGTGGCAAGCCAGACCATGCACAGCTTGAGTGTAACAAATGCTGCTGTTGCCATTCCTGTTTTCAGACCCCTTATTGGGATGGATAAGAACGAAGTTGTAAGCATTGCCAGAAAAATAGGCACCTTTGAAACTTCAATATTGCCTTATGAGGATTGCTGTACGGTATTTGTTCCAAAGCATCCCAAAACCAAACCCATACTTTCGGATATATTAAAATCGGAAAGTGTTTTGGATGTTTCCGGGCTGATAGATGAGGCTATAAAAAATACGGAAATAAGGGAAATAAATTAAGCAACGGAAATATTTTATGGTATAAAAACGCGGAAGTTTAAGTAACAATATTTATATAGTTCTTAATATTTAATTCCTGAAACGAAGAAATTATAACTATATAAAGGAATAAATCAGAATGTTGCTTATATCCGTAAAAAAAAAGGTTTTAATCATATTTTCAATTATATTTTTAATATTTGCAGGTGCAACTGTTTATGGTGCGCTGATTCTCACACAGGACGGCATATACAAAGGCGTATCCATTGAGGATATTGATTTGTCCGGAATTGAGAAGGAAATAGCAGCGGAACTTGTTGCCCAAAAGATGAATGAAAAGCTTGCAGGTAAGAAAATCGTACTCAAAGGTATTGATAATTCATGGACTATTGATCCTGGAGATATATCCCTGCAGTATGTTGCGGAAGATGCCATCGAAAAAGCATACAGGGCAGGACGTGATGGCAATATTCTGAAAAGGATTCAAGAAATTTTCAGGCTAAGGAAAGACGGAATTAATTTTACCTGTGATTTGACATTTAACAAGGAACAGTTGAAAAATATTCTGACAATAATTAAAAAACAGGTAGACAAGCAGGAGAAAAATGCTTCCTTATCCTATAGGAACGGGGAAATTGCAAAGACTCCTGAAGTCGTTGGAGTATATCTTGATGTTGATAAGAGCTTTGATGCAATTGAAAAAAACATACTGGATAAAAATTTTGAAGTCAATACCCTTGTAATTAATGAAGTTACTCCCCATATTACCATGAATGGCATACAGAATATCAACGGAGTCATTGCGGAGTTTAGAACCTATTTCAGTACGGCGGCTGAAAACAGGGCTCATAATATCCGGCTTGCCTGTGAAAAAATTAATAATACAATACTGATGCCAAAAGATGCTTTTTCCATGAACAAGGGAATAGGTCCCAGGACACCGGAAAACGGATACAAGACGGCTCCTATTATTTTAAAGGATGAGTTTGTTGAGGATGTTGGCGGAGGAGTATGCCAGGTTACAACCACCCTTTATTGTGCAGCTCTCCTGGCCAGGCTGAACATAACCCAACGGGCGCCTCATTCCCTTCCCTTAGGGTATGTGCCGCCCAGCCATGATGCTACAATTTCAGGTGATTATATTGACCTTAAGTTTGAAAACAGCCTGGAAGATGCTGTAGCAATCAATGCCGAGGTATCCGGAGGGACAATTTGCATAAGGATTCTTGGCAATAATGACATGCAAAAAAACATAGTAAAGCTCAGGTCTGAAATTGTTGAAACATATGAGGCAAAAGTGGAAGTAATTATCGACAATACTTTGCCTGTGAATGAAAAAGTTATAGTTAAGGCTCCCCAGAACGGCCTGAAATCAAGGCTTTTCAGGGATACCTATGACGTAAACGGCAAACTTTTAAAGAGCGAGTTAATTTCAGAGGATGTTTATAATGCAGTAAACGGTCAGATTAAGATAAACGAGAATTTTAAAGAAGATCAATCCGGGGTATTGTAACCTGTACCGTTTCTGCCCAGTCGTCTTAATCACTTCTTTATATATAATTAGCTCTGGTACAATTGCTTATTGCAAGGTTGGAACTTGAAATGTATGCAGAAATAACAAAATAAAGCCATTTGTTATTGTTCTGCATACATTTCATTTCTCTGGTTTATATCTTAACTGACTATATATTAGCTTATTCTTTAAAAGCAGCTTATCAGAAGGCAGATTACCTGGTTACAAATAATATGCAGCTTTAATAGACCTGATTCATCCCTTATTTTGATTAAATTTTCAAATAACCGTTTACATATCCCTCAAAGAATATTATTATGTAATCACATGAATATTTCCCAAAAAGCTGGGTAGTTGCTTTAAAATGCGCAAAAAGCCGCACTGTCATGAAATTTTTGTAAAGTGAACCAATAGTACTTTCCGGATTGAAAATTATAAAATGCCGTCAGAATGTACGAAACTGGGCTTTTCAACAAATCGCATTGAATAAGGAAAAAGACCGGGAGGCTAATGATATGGAAATTGGAAAGATTCCAAATGATATTTTAAAAAATATAATCTTAGATAAAATTAAAGAAAACAGGAGCGAGGTTTTAATAAGGCCTAAAATAGGAGAAGATTGCTGCGGAATTGATTTTGAGGATAATATTTGTGTAATGTCATCTGACCCTATCACAGGAACTGCTAATGAAATCGGGAAGCTTGCAGTGCATATTTCATGCAATGATATTGCATCGTGTGGTTCAGAACCTATAGGCCTGCTGGTTACCATTCTTGCACCTCCTAATGCAACTTACAACGACCTTGAAACGGTGATGAAGCAATTAACCGGGGAAGCCGCTTCGCTGAATGTGGATATTGTAGGAGGACATACTGAAATAACTTCTGCAGTAAACAGATTTGTCCTGGCATGTACCTGTATAGGAAAGGTAAAGAAGGAAAAAATGGTGACGTCTTCCGGGGCGAAGCCAAAAGACAAGATTATTGTTACAAAAACAGTCGGCCTTGAAGGGACTGCCATAATAGCCCATGAAAAAGAAAATGAACTGGAGCGGGCTTTTGGCAGGGAATTTGTGTGCAAAGCAAAAAAGTACATTAACAATATCAGCGTTGTTAAAGAGGGCGTATTATCCGGCAGCTTTGGCGTTTCAGCAATGCATGATGTAACCGAGGGCGGCGTTTTGGGAGCCTTATGGGAGATTGCTGAAGCATCCGAAGTGGGGGTAAAAGTGGATAATAGCCTGATTCCTGTAGGTGAAGAAACCAGGCAGATATGTGAATATTATGGTATTAATCCTTTGAAGTTGATTTCGAGCGGCTGCATGCTGATTACCTGCAGCAGGGGAGAAGCTCTTGTCAAATTGCTGGGTGACAACGGGATACCGGCTGCCATTATTGGTGAGGTTACCGAAGACAAAAGAAAGGTTTTGCTGGACAACGGAATGGAGATTGACATAGCCCAGCCGGGTTCCGATGAACTGTATAAAGTTGTCTGACTCTGGTTAACAGCAAATCAGATATGACATACTGGTTCGGAGGAAAACTTTAAAGTTGTTTAGCCCTGGATACCGGTAATTAAGATATGATGTATGAACTCTTATAAAGTTGTTTGACACACAATTTAAATATTATTATAATCAATGTATTGTAATTTGGACAGCTAATTATTCATTATATAATCGGAGGTTGTAGAATGTACAATTTGGATAAAATTTCACAGGTGGATCCTGAAATAGCAAAGGCAATAGAAGATGAAGCCAACCGTCAAAGAAACAAAATAGAACTAATAGCTTCTGAAAATTTCGTCAGTGAAGCTGTAATGGATGCAATGGGTTCTCCATTAACAAACAAATATGCAGAAGGGTATCCCGGAAGAAGATACTACGGTGGATGTGAATATGTTGATGTTGTAGAAACCCTTGCCATTGAAAGGGCAAAACAGATTTTCGGTGCAGAACATGCCAATGTTCAGCCCCATTCCGGTGCCCAGGCAAATACTGCCGTATATTTTGCAATGCTTGAGCCCGGGGATACGATTTTAGGGATGGATCTGGCCCATGGAGGGCATCTGACCCATGGAAGCCCGGTCAACATATCCGGAAAATATTTTAACATTGTACCCTATGGAGTCAGAAAAGAAGATTGCAGGATTGACTATGACCATATAAGAAATCTGGCTCAACAGCACAAACCCAGGATGATTGTAGCAGGAGCCAGTGCATATCCGAGAATTATTGATTTTAAAGCATTCAGGGAAATTGCGGATGAAGCGGGAGCATATTTAATGGTTGATATGGCGCATATTGCCGGTCTTGTAGCTGCAGGGCTGCATCCCAACCCCGTACCGTATGCGCATTTTGTCACAACCACCACCCATAAGACATTGAGAGGTCCAAGGGGCGGTATGATACTGTGCAAGGAAGAATTTGCAAAGAAAATTGACAGTGCGGTTTTCCCCGGCACCCAGGGCGGACCTTTAATGCATATAATTGCAGCCAAGGCTGTATGTTTTAAAGAAGCTTTGACGGAAGAGTTTAAAGCATACCAGAATCAGATTGTCAAGAATGCCAAGGCTCTTGCAGAGGGACTTATCAGCAAAGGCTTCAACCTGGTATCCGGTGGTACGGACAATCATCTGATGCTTGTGGACCTTACAAACAAGGATATAACCGGCAAGAAAGCGCAAACAAGGCTTGACAGCGTCAATATTACAGCCAATAAGAATGCCATACCCTTTGACACCGAAAGTCCTTTCACTACAAGCGGATTGAGGCTCGGAACCCCGGCGGTCACCTCAAGAGGCATGAAAGAAGACGACATGAAGGAAATTGCCGAGCTTATCAGTTTGACATTGACGGATTACAAAAATTCAAAACAAAGCGTTATTGAAAGAGTAAAAATTCTTTGCGACAAGTATCCGTTATATTAGTCAGGAACCGCTGTAATGGCATGGCACCGGTCCATCAGTACAAACGACTGGAAGAATGCATGACGTCTTATCATGGCAAGGTAAAATAAGAAGGTTGGAAAGTAATAATGGAGAAAAAGGAACCTCTGGCATACAGGATGTGTCCAAGGACAATTGAAGAATTTGTCGGGCAGGAAGACATTATCGGAAAAGACAGACTCCTGTACCGGATGATCAAAGCCGACAGAATTTCGTCTATAATTCTCTATGGCCCCCCTGGCACCGGGAAGACATCCCTTGCACGCATTATAGCTTCCACAACCAAAACACATTTTGAAAAATTAAATGCCGTTACAGCAGGAATAGCTGATATAAAAAGAATTGTAGATGAGACAAAGAATCCTTTTTTCAATCCAAAGGGGAAAACTGTATTATTTATTGATGAAATTCACAGATTCAATAAAGCCCAGCAGGATGCACTGCTTCCACATGTGGAGAACGGTACTGTAGTTCTGATTGGTGCCACGACGGAAAACCCTTTCTTTGAGGTGAACAAGGCATTAATTTCACGCTCAAATGTTTTTATGCTCAAGCCTTTATCTCCTGAGGATATTTATAAGATTGTAAAGCTTGCGATAACTGATAAAGAAAGAGGACTTGGGGAATATAATCTAGAGGTTGAAGAAGAAGCCATAAGGTTTATATCCGATATTTCAAACGGTGATGCCAGAAAAGCTCTAAATGCCGTCGAACTTGCGGTGATGACCTCGGAGATTGCAGAGGACGGTAAAATCCATATTGATGTAAATACAATTGAACAGTGTGTGCAAAAGAGGTCGATTAATTTTGACAAGTCCGGAGAAAGCCACTACGACAACATCAGTGCATTTATTAAATCCATGAGGGGAAGCGACCCTGATGCGGCGGTGTTTTACCTGGCCAGGGCCTTATATGCCGGAGAGGATCCCGAGTTTCTTGCAAGAAGAATAATTATTTGCGCCTCAGAAGATGTTGGGATGGCAAATCCCAATGCACTGGTCGTAGCTGTTGCGGCGGCAGAAGGAGTTCATAGAATCGGAATGCCTGAAGCCAGGATATTGCTTGCCCAGGCAGCGGTAACGGTTGCAACCAGCCCAAAATCAAATGCGAGCTATGCTGCCATTGAAAAAGCCTTATGGGATGTTGAAAATAAAAAAACCGGTGAAGTTCCCATGCACTTGAGAAATGCACCTGTTAAAGGCATGGCGGATCTGGGGTATGGAAAAGGATACAAGTATGCCCATGATTACACCGGGAACTATGTGGAGCAGGATTATTTACCGGAAGAAGTAAAAGGCACTGTCTATTATAACCCTACTGGCAACGGTTATGAAAGCAGGGTAAAAGAATGGCTGGATAAGATAAGGAAGGGTAAAAAGGAAAGTTGATATGAAAAAGCGTATAGTTGCATGGTTGCTTCTTTTAGGGTTCATTTTTCTTATCCTGAATATTATTGTTTTCCATTTTTATTGGGAAATCAGCCTTATAATTTATATCGGAATACTGTTATACTATGTTTTTTTCAAAAACAAAGAACAAGGGTAATGAATGCAGGCAGATAGAGTATAAATATTTTTGGGGGCCCTTTTAAAATGTTGCGTTTATTGTTATATGTAAAAAGGCATTTAAAGTATGCCGTAATAATTCCATTAATCATGGTTCCTCTGTTATTTGCTTTATGCATACCGGTTTACAGTATGGCGGACCGGGCCATGAGAGTACTGGAACTTAAAGTGAGCTTCAGTCAGGAGACAAAACCAAAATTATATAATGAAATAGTATACAGGGAAGTAAAAGATACAAGTAATACTGTTTTGAACTATGAAAGAATCGAATACAACGGCATTTCTTTCAAAAGCCCCTTTATCAGCCTGAAAGGTGCAACTCACAATGCGGGATTTGATTATTACCAATTTTCAGACAACGCATATATTGTTGTAATGGAAAAACAGGGTGCATCTCTGATAAGAGCCCTCTTTGATCAATTTATTCCGGGATATAAGTTTAAAGTTATTGAAATTTTGGGACAGGAGACGGTAAACTCTGATTTTAAACTTACCAAATCAGTTATTGGCAGCAGTCCTGCTGAATTAAGTTTTTTTGCCGGACAGGAGGAACTGGAATATAAAAGAGGCATGATCATGCTTGCGGATTATTACCTTCCCAATGAAGCAAATGACGCTATTTATGAGTTCCAACTGGGGGAAGTATCCGGCATTCAATATGGCAACCCCGGCAATTCAAAAAATTCTAGGGTAATACTTGAAATCTTCAAGAATGAAAGGCACAGATATACGATAATGATGTACGACGAAACATTATCCCAGGATGAGATAGATTTTTTGCTGAATTCGCTGGTATTTAAATAGTTGGCGTCCTTATTCCCAATTAAATATCTTGCTTTCAGGAATATACCGTTTAATTTCGCTGTAAGTAAAATTGATTAATTCACTTCCGGTTTTGCTGCCGTAACAGGCAACTTTGTTTTTCACCTCGAAGGGATAATAGATTAAATCGCTATGCAGGGAAGATTTTCGAATTTTATTAAGATACTCCGAAGGCATGCGGAACAATCCCAAACTTGCGTCTGTAATTTTGCCAGCATCTATTATTGAAAAAACATGCCTGAAAAATTCAGAATAAATTTCTTTATAGTTTTCCACGTACAATATCGGATCAAAGCATAATCTCACCTTCCATCCATCTTCTATAGCCTTTTCTATTGAGTTTAGCCTGGCCGGAAGGGACGGCGCGTTTATTTCATATTTTTCGGCAATGGGGGAGGGGGTTAAGGTCCAGGCCAGCACTGCATTTTCCAAAGGTTCAATATCTGAAATGAGATTATAATTATCACTTTTGGTCCTGATTTCAATATTGATAAATTTGTTTGACCTTGCAAATTCCAGCCATTTGTGTGTAAAAGGAAAAATATTCTCTAAAGCAGGAAGGTCGCTGTCATATGAGACCGAAAGTGTAATTTTTTTAGAATATGGATTTTCCTGTGAATCTGAAGAATTCAAGCTTTTGTTTAAACCAATCAAGCTTTCAAAGTAATCTTCAATATTTACAAATACAACCAGGTTGGCTGACGGATGCATGCCCTGCAGAAAACAGTAATGGCAGTTATACACGCAGTTCAAAATACTGGAGGTATAGTAATAATTATTGTCATCATAACGCTGGCACAGTTCAGGCAATTCATAGTAATACGGAGGATGTTTTTTTGCAACGATTAATTTGGGGGCTTTTTTCTGAAGCTGAAAATCCTGTCTTGGCCTTGAGAATATATCTTTGTAACTGTCAACTTCAATAATGGAAGCCTTTTTGAATTTACCGATTATATATAATGTGTTCTCATGACTTAAAACATCCTTTTCCACATAAATATGCGAAAAGGGAGGATTAAGCAAGGAGTTCCCTGATTTTATCAAATACAATTTTCCTTTCTGCTTTTGTATTGACTTTTTCATGCAAAAAATTATTCAGAATATTTAAATCGCGCTTATATTTGGTTTTGTAGTGTCTTGCCATCAACAGCAGCTTGTGCTTCATTGAAACTGAAAGTTTCAATGAAGCACAAGCTGCTCTAAAAAATCATAATCACATGATGTAAATACATCATTATTAATTGCTGCAATATTTTTGGCACTTTCCATAAAGTCCCTGATGCTGTCAAGCCCGGAACTTACCAAACTGCTGACGAATTCCTTATCCAGGGCAGGCTTGTCAAGATAATCCGACACGATTTTAAGGCAATAAATGTTTTGGGGCGGGAAGAAAGAAAATGCCGCATGGGCAAAACCCGCCGCCTCCATGTCTACTATGTTGAAGCCTTTTTTCAGCTCAATTTCAGACAAAACAGGAGAAGAAAACGTCAGGATTGAGTCCTCCCCGGAAAGTTGTGAGACAACATAAGGTCGGGATAAAAACTTCGGCCGGTCTGGTTGTCGGTAATTTTATTGCAGCTTATCAAAGTACCTGTCGGGTAATAGTCTTTTCGTGCGCCGCATATTCCAAGGTTTATTATTGGTGAACTTTCAGCATCTGCCACATAACGGCCTGCTAAAAATGAAGTTGCCACTGCCGAAGAAAGCATGCCTGTACCGCTTATAACAAGAGTGATTTCATCACTGGAATAGACAAGAAACTTGTGGGAGTCTTCATCCTTCTTCAAGCTGAAATATTTAACTACAGGCTTTGCCTCAGCCATCAGTGCAATTACGATATATATCATTTTTAACTCCTGAATATGTGTTTCATTTTATAGCAATCAGTCGAAATTTTGAGAATCGCCTAATATCTTCTCAATTATTTATCCTGTTTTTTCTTTACCTGGTCAATTTCGGATTAGTTTTTAGTATAACTGCTTTTTGATAATTGTTCAAGGAGGAGGATCTTGGAACTTCAGTATAGAATTTTCGTCCAATATAATTGAAAAATGTTTGAGATTGGGGTGATTTTAGCGATGAAGGCAAGACGAATTCTTATTGTGCTTGCTGCATTGGTTTTCCTTTTTTCAGGTTGTTCTGTTCCTTCAAGCCCTTCAAAGAATGGAGATGGTAATATAGTTGATTTGATGGCGCAGTTTGGAAATGCTTCCTGGCCGGATCCTCCAGCCAGTCTTGATTCAAAGTTTCAAAAATCATTATTTAATTTTTCCTGGGAGCTGTTTTTGGAATCTTCAAGAAACGATGACAACATTCTGATTTCGCCTGCTTCTGTGTACCTGGCCCTTGGCATGGCTTACAACGGAGCGGACAGCACCACGAAACAGGCCATTGCCGAAGCCCTGAGGGCAAAAGGCATTTCAATTGAAGAGTTCAATACGTCATGCCGGGATTACATTTCAATACTTAATACAAAAGGTGACAAGACCGAATTGTCAATAGCCAATGCAATATGGTATAGAGATGGTTTCAGACCGGATAAAGATTTTCTGCAGAAAAATGCTGATTACTTTGGAGCAGGAGCAAAAGCCCTGGATTTTAACAGTCCTAAGGCGGTTGAAACAATAAACGGCTGGGTCAGGGAACAAACAAGAAATACTATTGACAAGATAATTGACCAAATTGATGCTGATGTAGTCATGTACCTCATGAATGCGGTGTATTTCAAGTCCGACTGGATGGAGCCATTCTCTGCATCGGATACTGGAAAAGCCTTTTTTTACTCCGATAATGGCAAAGTGGAAGCCCAGTTTATGAACAAAACAGGAAGTATGAATTATATAGACAAAGACGGTGTGAAAGGTATTGTACTGCCGTATGATAACGGCAGGTTCAACTTCTTTGCAATCATGCCCCAGGAAGGTACGGATATTCGAAAATTTATTGAAGAGCTGGACGGAGAGAAAATTTTTACCTACCTGATGTCAATAAAAACCGACCGGGTACAACTTGCTTTACCCAAATTCGAGACCCGTTTTGAAGACAGCCTGAAAGATGAACTAACCCGCATGGGCATGGGAGTTGCATTTGATAGTAATAGCGCTGACTTTTCACTCATGAATGAAGACCATGAGAAAAACCTGTTTATCAGCGAGGTTAAGCACAAAACCTATTGCAGGGTTGACGAAAAAGGAACCGAAGCAGCTGCGGTGACTTCAATAGAAATGGAATTAACAAGTGCATTAATGCCGCCGGAAATCCGGATTTTATTCGACCGTCCCTTTGTATATGGAATAGTTGATTCTGTAACACAAGCACCGCTGTTTTTAGGTCTGATGCGAAACCCGACTAAGTAAACTGTCACGGGACACAATTCCACGTAATTTAATAAAAATTATTTTAAGCGGGAGAATGATTTCTCCCGCTTAATTATTATGTTATTTCAATAATAATGGCTAATAGAGCAAACAACCTGAATACAAATAAAATGCTTGCAGAACAGGGCTATTTGCAAAGCAAATCCAGCCAAAAGCGAGCCGGGCTCGATGCCCCCACTTATACAACTGAACAAGTAACGCGGACACGAGTTCAGCCACTAAAAAATTGATTCAAATTTATTGACATTGTTTTTTCTTAGTGCTAATCTAATTGTTGAATACCGAGTAATTTACCTGGAATTGGAGGATATGCAATTGAGGCTTTCAACCAGAGGGAGATATGGCATTCGGGCCATGCTGGATATAGCACTTCACGATAATGAAGGGTATGTTGCACTTAAAAGCATTGCAGAAAGGCAAAATATTTCTGAAAGTTACCTTGAGCAGTTGATTGGAGAGCTCAGAAAAGCAGGCCTGGTTATGAGTGCAAGGGGAGCCCAGGGAGGGTACAAATTATCTTTGCCAGTGTCACAAATAACTGTCGGAGCAATACTGAGAACCCTGGAAGGTTCTTTAGCGCCGGTTGATTGTGTAAGCGAAGATAGTCCCTTTATATGCGGGCAGTCGGAAGAATGCGTCACCAGAGACTTGTGGCTTAAAATACGAGACAGCATCAACAGTGTAATCGATACGGTAACTTTAAAGGATCTGGTTGATAAGATTCAAAAGAATGAGAAAAAATAATTCCTACTAAATTACTCGAAATTGTGTTTAAAAGATGGTATTCAGGGAATAAAATATAATGAAATAATTGCTTTGTGATTTTTCAAAAACAAACCATAATATATAAAAGAGTTTATCTATTAACTGTTAAGGAGATAGAAAATGGATAAAAAATTTATTTACTTGGATCACGCTGCGACAACGTTTGTAAAGCCTGAAGTTTTGGAAGCAATGCTGCCCTTTTTTAATGAAAAGTACGGAAACCCTTCCACCATATATTCTATTGGCAGGGAAAGCAAAAAGGCAATAGATGAAGCCAGGGATAAAGTGGCATTGGCTATCGGGTCACAGGCAAATGAAATATTTTTCACAGGCTCAGGGACTGAAGCCGACAATTGGGCTATAAAGGGAGTGGCTTATGCAAACAGGGCCAGGGGAAATCATATAATAACAACGGCCATAGAGCATCATGCGGTACTCCATACATGCCAGTACCTTGAAAGTGACGGATTTGAAGTAACGTATCTTCCTGTTGATGAATACGGACTGGTTACTCCCGAACAGGTAAGGGATGCTGTCAAACCGAATACAATTCTGGTTTCAATAATGTTTGCCAATAATGAAATTGGCACTGTTCAACCAATAGAAGAAATTGCTAAAATTACAAAGGAAAAAGGCATATATTTTCACACCGATGCGGTACAGGCTATAGGAAATATACCCATCAATGTCGAAAAAATGGGTATTGACCTTCTGTCCATGTCAGCACACAAGTTTTACGGTCCTAAAGGTGTAGGAGCCCTTTATGTAAGAAAAGGAGTAAAAATTACATCCTTTATACATGGAGGAGCCCAGGAAAAAGGAAGACGGGCAAGTACCGAGAATGTTGCAGGAATAGTTGGCTTGGGCAAGGCAATTGAAATTGCAACAAACAATATGGAAGCAAAAAATAAAAAGCTTATTGAGCTTCGGGACAAAGCTATTAAGGAAGTTATGGAAAAGGTACCTTATGTAAGACTTAACGGGCACCCGACAAAAAGACTTCCCGGAAATGTAAATTTTTCATTCGAATTCATTGAGGGTGAATCACTGTTGCTGATGCTGGATATGGTAGGAATTGCAGCTTCAAGCGGCTCTGCATGCACTTCCGGTTCATTGGATCCGTCCCATGTGCTCCTGGCAATCGGTTTACCTCATGAAATTGCACATGGTTCGTTAAGGCTTACTTTTGGAGAGGATAATACAAATGAGGATATTGACTACCTCATGCAGAAGTTGCCTCCCATAGTGGAAAGGTTGAGACAAATGTCCCCATTGTATGTAAAGTAAGAAAAGAATGTCCCCATTGTATGTAAACTAATAAAAGAATATCCCTATTGTACCTAAAGTAGAAAGAAGGAATTGAGAATGTATAGTGAGAAAGTTATGGATCATTTCATGAATCCGAGAAACGTAGGAGAAATTGAAGATGCGGATGGCGTAGGTCAGGTTGGCAATCCAAAATGCGGCGACATAATGAAAATGAGCCTGAAAATAGAAAATAATATTATTGTGGATGCCAAATTCAAAACTTTTGGCTGCGGCGCTGCAGTGGCCACAAGCAGTATGGCAACGGAACTTATTAAAGGTAAAACCATTGAAGAAGCACTGGCTATCACAAACAAAGCCGTTGCTGACGCCCTTGACGGGCTGCCGCCTGTTAAGATGCACTGCTCCAATCTGGCAGAGGAAGCAATAAAAGCTGCTCTTGAAGATTATATGAGAAAAAAGAATGGTGAAACAGGCGACAATAAGACAACTTCCTGCGGCAGACGATGTGAAGATATTGAGCACCTGCATAAGGACTGAAAAGATTAATAGTATTTTCGCAATCAAATGATAATGATATTTTAAGGCATAGGTTTATTACCGGTATGCAAAAAGACAGTTAAAAGATTTACCTAAGACGATTTTTAGTAGTATTCTTTCGGTTCTTTACAGTGTTTTATATATTGCACATGATAAAATGCAAAAAATTTAACCAGGGAAGTCAGATATGAATAAAAAAAAAGTTATTGTCGGAATGAGCGGTGGGGTTGATAGTTCAGTAGCTGCCGCTCTTCTTTTACAGGAAGGATATGAAGTAATCGGTGTTACCATGAAGCTGTGGCCTGGAGCCCAGGATCGTGAAGGAGGCTGCTGTTCTTTATATGCTGTGGAAGATGCAAGAAGAGTGGCCAACCAGCTGGGTATACCCTATTACGTGATGAACTTTGAAGAAATTTTCTCTGAAAAAGTGGTTGAATACTTCAAAAATGAGTATTTGAAAGGCAGAACGCCAAATCCCTGCATTGCATGCAACAGGTATGTAAAATTTGAGGCGCTTCTGAAAAAAGCACTGGCAATGGGTGTCGAATACGTTGCAACCGGGCATTACGCAAGAATTGAGTATGACAGTTCCCTTGGCAGATTTCTGTTGAAAAAGTCCCTTTCGCTTAAAAAGGACCAGTCTTATGTGCTGTACAACCTTACCCAGGAACAGTTATCCCATACCCTGATGCCCAATGGCAAGTTTTCTTCAAAAGATGAAATCAGGGAAATTGCAGCAAAGCTGAACCTTGTTTCGGTTGCTTCAAAGCCCGACAGCCAGGAAATATGTTTTGTTGAAGACAATGATTATGGCCGGATTATTTTGGAAAACACCAATTGCAATGTTAAAGAGGGAGACTTTGTTGATATATATGGCAATGTCCTTGGAAGGCATAAAGGAATTGTCCACTATACAATAGGGCAAAGAAAAGGGCTTGGCATAGCCCTTGGCAAGCCTGTTTACGTTCTGGATATAGACGTTGGGAACAACAGGGTAATACTTGGAGAAGAGTCTGATGTTTTTAAAGATACTCTCATTGCAAGCAGTCTCAACTTTATTTCAATTGATAAATTAACAGAACCGATTTCAGTTAAAGCAAAGATCAGGTATTCAGCGAAAGAGGCTCCTGCCATGGTTTATCCTTTGGAGGAAGACAAAGTAAAAGTAGTGTTTGAAGACGCGCAACGCGCCATAACTCCAGGGCAGTCTGTTGTTTTTTATGACGGTGACATTGTCGTGGGTGGAGGAATTATTGACAATTATTGGTGATAAGTGTTAATATCAAATAAGTTTCAGGTTAATTATTTTTCAAGTATAACAGGGATGTGTAGAATTTTATGTATGACTGCCATGTACACAGTTTTTTTTCTGGCGACAGCAGGATGGATGCAAAAGAAGCCTGTAACCATGCTATCCAATTCGGATTGAAAGGCATTGTATTTACAGATCATATGGATATAGATTTTCCGGATGATAATGAGTTTTTTAATATTGATTTTAATGAATATAACGAGTATATGGATAGACTAAAGCAAGAATATAAAAACCGGATTGATGTTATCAAAGGTATTGAAATTGGCATCCAGCCGCATACCATTGAAGATAGCGAGGCTATTGCATCAAAATATGATTTTGATTATGTTTTGGCATCAGTGCACGTAATAGATGGGGAAGATCCGTACCGTGAAAACTACTATGAAGGAAAAACAAAACATAGGGTTTTTTCAAGGTATCTTGAGTTGATTTACAGTATGGTTTCAAACTGCAATAATTTTGATGTTGCAGGGCATTTTGATTTTATCGCAAGAAAAAGCCATTATGAGGATAACACCTTAAGATATTGTGATTTTACTGACTTGCTGGACGGAATATTTCTGAAGCTTATCGAAAAAGGAAAAGGTCTTGAAGTAAATACGGCATGTTACAGGGAAAAACCCATTTTACCAGGCGATAATTTTGATCCTGAACTGTTAAGAAGATACCGTGAGCTTGGCGGAGAGATTATTTGCATTGGTTCCGATGCACACAGAACTGATCATTTGGGTTGCAAGTTAAAGGAATTCAATGACATTTTAAAAGGCATTGGCTTTAAATATACCACTATTTTTAAGCATAGAAAACCTGTTTATCTCAATATAGAATGATTATTTTCCAATAATGTTCAATATTAAAATTGAGGAGGATATCATATGGAAGACAAAAAAACTGAAGGCCAGAAACTGCAGGAGAGACTTTCTTACAACTCAATTAATATCTGGAATAAAATTTCCGGGGATGAAAGAAAAAAGCTGGACGATTTCTGCAATGGATACAAATTGTTTTTGGACAGGGCAAAAACTGAAAGGGAGTATGTAGCTGAAGCCAGGAAGGAAGCTGAAAAATACGGATTTGTATCATTTGACGAGCTTGTTAAAAAAGATGAAAAGCTTTCTCCCGGTACAAAAGTGTACAAAATAATCCGGAACAAGGCCATGATTCTTAGTGTAATAGGGAAGAGGCCCATAGAGGAAGGGGTCAATATAATAGGCGGGCACATTGATGCTCCCAGAATTGACTTAAAGCAAAACCCATTGTATGAAGACTCGGAAATGGGACTTATGAAAACTCATTATTACGGTGGAATCAAGAAGTATCAGTGGGTAGCCATACCCCTGGCATTGCATGGAGTTGTCATCAAAGCAGACGGTACGGTTGTAAATATTTGCATAGGCGAAGATGATAACGACCCTGTGTTTACAATTTCCGACCTTTTGCCACACCTTGCGAAAGACCAAATGGATAAGAAGATGAGTGAAGGCATAACAGGAGAGGGGCTTAACCTGTTATTTGGTTCCGAACCATACAATGATGAAAAGGCAAGCAACAAGGTTAAACTGAATATTCTGAATATTCTAAATCAAAAATACGGAATAGTGGAAGAAGATTTTTACACAGCCGAGCTTGAAATTGTCCCGGCTTTCAAGGCAAGGGATATTGGTATTGACAGGAGCATGATAGGAGCTTATGGTCAGGATGACAGGGTGTGTTCCTATCCTGCAATGAAAGCAATTTTTGAATTGAAGGATATTGAAAGGACTGCTGTTTGTCTTTTAACCGACAAGGAAGAAATTGGCAGCATGGGGAATACAGGTGCCGAATCAAGGCTTTTTGAAGATTTTCTTGCTGCTCTTTGCGCTATTGGGAATGACAAATACAATGATATTGTCCTGAGAAAGTGTTTAAACAACTCCATGATGCTTTCAGCAGACGTAAATCCGGCATTTGACCCGAATTATGAAAGTGTTTACGATAAGCGGAATGCTTCGTATTTTGGAAAAGGTATTGTTATTGAGAAATATACAGGAGCCAGAGGCAAAGCCGGTGGCAGTGATGCAAACCCTGAATTTATCGCAAAGGTGCGCAAAATATTCAATGAAAACAGTATTGCATGGCATGTAGCCGAGTTGGGCAAAGTAGACCAGGGTGGAGGAGGAACCATTGCCCAGTACATTGCCAACCTGGGAGCTGAAGTTCTGGATTGCGGAGTGTCAATATTATCGATGCATGCGCCCTATGAGGTTACAAGCAAGGCTGACGTGTATACATTCTACAATGGATGCAAGGTTTTCTACGAGAAAATGCAGTAGTTGAAGAATCCGCATAAGATGAACTTTTGATCTGGAAATTCCGGTGGGAATCCTGCGCATTTTTGGGTGAAAACCGGGTCCCGGTTGGAAATTGCCTTAAATGTGATGTAGTTTATTGTTTATTAAGAAAATGAGCGTTAATAAAAAATCCCTGAATGCTAACAAACAGCAATCAGGGATTTTAATTTTCTTCAGTAAATATAAGTGATCATTGACCGGTGGACTGGTTTGTTTCAATTATGATTTCAGGTTTGAAATATTCATCAAGTATTTCCTTCGTTTTTTGTACATCGAATTTATAGTACCACAAATTATCTTCATAGGCCGGTTGACCTGGGAGTTTCAGAAAACTCAAATCATTATTGATATCAAATTTCAAAACATCCAGGCTGAAATAGGGTAAAATATCACCCAGGCCGACATCGGTTTCAAAATTCTTAAAAAAGGTTTTTATCACATCACTTACCTTGGTAAAGTATTTCATATTTATTTTTTGACGCAAAAGTTCTTTTATAAAATTCTGTTGTGCCTGTATTCTCTTCATGTCGCTGCCGTCATAATATTTTAAAATTTCATCATTCCATTCGTTGGGCTCCCGAAAACGCATGAAAGCTTCGGCTTCTTTTCCGTAAAGTATCTGCTTGCCCTTCTTAAGATGAATGTGCAGATCCTGCAGGGGATCATCATAATCCATATCACAGGGGATTTCATATTCTACGCCGTCCAACAGGTCAATTATTTCCCTGAAAACTTTTGTATCAATATAAACATAATAGTCTATATCGATATCAAGCAGGGTAGAGACTATTTTCTTTGCAAGCTTCCCTTTGCCGATAGGATATGCGGAGTTTATTTTGTCAATTATATAGTCATCTTCATCTACCAAAAAACCAGCCTCACGAGCTGAATTCTGCAGCATCTTGTTTGTTTCCGAAGATAAGCGGGTATCCCTTGGGATTGACATTAGAGTTAATTTCAGGTTTTCAGGATTATAATTTGCCAGAATAATTGTATCTGTATTTTCAGCAACTCTATCACCACCCAAAAGCAGGCAGGTAAATGTTTTTACCACTTTTATGTTATCCTCAACATCATTATTATCCTGAGGATTAAGTATTTTTCCCAATGGGTCTTTAAGGTCGGAATGGGCATCTACAGTATTATCAACAAATCCGGTACCGAGTATTATTACCAGTCCAATTGAAAACAGGCATATTGCCATGACTCCACATAATATGACATAAAATTTCTTTAGGTTCATTATAGTTATTCCTCGCTATCTGTGATTTCTTTTTTTAGCTTTTTATTTTTTATATTATCATCAATATCATTTGCTGTTTCAATATCGGAAAGTGGATTGCTTTCCATAGCCTCTCGCAGCTGCTGGTTGTCTACATGGGTATAAATCTGTGTAGTGGCAATGCTTTCATGACCCAGGATTTCCTTTAATGCCCGGATGTCCACATTGCCATGCTTATACATTAGTGTGGCAGCTGTGTGTCTCAATTTATGCGTAGAATACCTTTCCGGGTCGAGACCCGAGGCCTTTATATATTTTTTAACAATGTACTGTACAGTCTTATTGCTTATGCGTTGCTTTCTTTCGCTTAAAAAAAGGGCATTTTTGTCCTTGACACCGTCAACGGGACGGACCCGCATGTATGCAGCAATAGCTTTCCTACAGGCATTATTAAGATATATGGTTCTTTCCTTATTACCTTTACCAATTACTGTAAGAGTATCTCCACGGATTCTGTTTATATTAATTCCGACAAGTTCGGAAAGACGCAGCCCGCAGTTCAAAAACAATGTAATTATTGCATAATCCCGTTCCCGGTGCTCGCCTTGTATAGAGCTTAACAACTTTTTGCTTTCTTCAATATTCAAATACTTGGGCAAGCGTTTTAAAGGTTTAGGCGGTTCAAGCTCTATAGCCGGATTGTTTTCCAAAAGTCTGGCTTTGGTTGTGAGATATTTGAAAAATGCTTTTACGCTTGCAACTTTACGGGCCCGGGTATTGGTTTTGTTGTTGCGTTCACGGCTAATATAAGACATAAAAGCATAAAGATCACTCAAAGTGATTTCCCTGATTTTTTCAATATCAATATCGTTAATATCGATTTTTTCAAAATCAATATTTTTATCAACCAGATTTTTATGAACCTTTATAAACCTGAAAAAAAGTCTTAAATCATAATAGTATTCATTTATAGTATTTATGGATTTACCTTGAATGGTTTCCATATAACTTAAAAAATCATTTACAATAACAGGCGCATCATAATACACGATAAATTTAAAACCTCACAAAAATATTTTTGCTCCAATCCGTTTTCAGTTATTTAAATTTCTCCATAAATTTTTTAAAACTTTCTCCTCTACATTATACAAAACTTTTATTTTGTATAATGTGAGATTTTTTTTCCGGGGTTTTCCCCTCTTTTCCGGGGCTTTCCCTTTTTCATGATATAATAAGTTTTCAATGTATAATAATCAAAAAATAAAACAGCGTTCTAACTTTTGCAGGATATATTAATTAATGGACTGAAAAAATTTTCCGCTGCAATATACACTTTACAGGCAAGATTATAACATAATTTTAAAACGCAATAAAAATTTTTTCATTATTGTAAACTGCATAAACTTTTTAACCTACATAGATTTAACCCTAATCTTGTGCAACCGGACCTGCAACCATTTTGGCTTGCAAAAAATTTCAACCTCTACATTTAACTTAATATCAGCCTTATACTGTATTTTTACTAAGCTTTTGGTCTGATTGGTTTGATCCGATTGTTTTGATTCGATTGTTTTTATTAGACGAAAATAAGCAAAAAAAGTTCTATTCAAGTTCAATCACAATAATTTCAGGTCTGGCAAAAAATCTTACAGGCGGAAATATTGTCCCGATTCCATTTGTAACAATAACTGTGGTTTGCATATTTTCAATAATTCCGGATCTGTACTTCTGTCCATATATAGACGGCACTATAGGTGCCCATTTGCCGAAGAATGTAACCTGTCCTCAATGGGTATGTCCGCTGAGTACAATATCTATTTTTGATGTTTTTATCTTTTCTGCATAATCCGGGTTATGAGACAAAAGAATCACAAAGTCATCCTCGGATACATCATTTATTGTTGGATTTATATCCTGCTTGTCCTCATATAAATCGCCAACTCCTCCGATTTTAATTTTTTCATTACCCTCATAAACCCAGACTGCCATATTATCAAGACTTACCATGCCGGCGTTTTTCATGCTTTTTTGTGTAAGTTCGGTACTTTCCCAATGGTCATGGTTTCCAAGCACTCCAAACACCCCGTATTTTGCTTTTAAATAGGACAGTTCTTTAAAACATGGTTCTATGTACCTGGCACTGCCGTGAACATAGTCGCCTCCCAGCAAAATAATATCCGGAGATAAGGAATTCACTCTTTCGACCAGCTTCTTCACCCTGTTTACGGACAAAAAAGGACCATGATGAATATCAGAAATAAAAACTATTTTCTTTCCTTTGAAAGATGCAGGTATTTTATCCCTGCTTAGTTTTATGGTTTTGATATTTATCCAAAAGGGCTCAATAAAACTATATAAGGCTGTCAATGATGCAGCAATAATCAAGCATGTTATAGTTCTTTTTTTAAGCCTGTTCATCTATCACCTCGATAAAATTTTCAGCATGCTTTTTACTCGCCGATTATCTTTACAAGTACACGTTTTCTTCTCCTACCGTCAAATTCACCATAAAATATTTGCTCCCAGGGACCGAAATCAAGCCTGCCGTCTGTTATGGCCACCACAACTTCCCTGCCCATTATTGTACGCTTAAGGTGGGCATCAGCATTGTCTTCAAATCCATTATGCGCATATTGGCTGTATGGCTTTTCAGGAGCTAATTTTTCGAGAAATTTTTCAAAATCCTGATGTAGTCCTGCTTCATCATCATTTATGAACACACTTGCTGTAATATGCATTGCATTACACAAAAGCAATCCTTCCTTTATTCCGCTTTCCCTAAGGCATTGCTCCACCATTGGCGTGATGTTGATAAACTCACGCCGGTTTTTGGTATTAAACCACAACTCTTTCCTGTAGCTTTTCATAAGTTTGTCCTCCTTGTGCAAATGCTCAGAATTAAGACTTTTTTCACCAGCTATAGCTTATAATATCACAAAACCGAGCTTAAAATCCAGATTATGTTAGGAAAAGTTGTGGTCAAAAAATATTTATTTACTTCTGTCTTCATTTACGGGCATTTTTCCAAAATGCTTCTGAGAAGCTCGTCACTGCTGACTATTACTTCACAAATGCAATTGATATCAATAAATTTTATAACCTTCTCCTCTCCCCTGCCGGGTGTTTCTGCCACAAGGATATCTCCTGATATATCTCTGATTTTTACCTTCTGAGGACAATTTTGTGCATTGAGAACAATTGTCACAACTCTGCAAATCAACATTTTAAGCAATTCTTTCAATGACCTGGGCATAACATCCTTAAATCCTTTGTTAACATCAAAGCTTTCGTCTGATAAATCAAGAGGTATTATAAAATTATTTGATTTCCCGTCATTTTTTCTGTCTTCAACCAACGTCCCTGTTTCAGTTCTGCTTTTTTCATAAGGATGATTATTGACTTGCGTGAACTTCTCAAGGTATCTTTCACAACATTTTTTGCTGTAGTCCAAAACTTCCCTGTATTTAAACATGCTAAAACCTCCTCAACATACCTCACTGATATTTTTTGCCAAGCATGAGCAAAATAATCGAAAACACAATAAAATTATATATAAAGGTTAAAGCCCCTCTATTGAGGCACAAGGGGCTTTTTCTCTTAATATTAAATAATTATCTCTTGGCTGCAATTTCTGTTATCCTCTTTTTGGCTTTTTCCCACCAAGAACATCTGATAAATCATTGCAGTCAAAGCTTGCATTGCTGCCAACGTCGTTGTCATTGCAGCATTTTCTTCCCAGTAATGCTTCCAGGAGTTCATCACGGTCAACTATTATTTCGCAAATGCAGTCGATGTCAACGAATTTGAACTTGTTTCCAAATTCGGCAACAAGAATGTTTCCTACAACATTCTCGATTTCAACACATTCCGGTTCTACATTTGCATCAAGTACAATAGTTACTCTTCTCTCAATCAATTTTTTCAGGAGCTCTCTGATTGAACCTGGAATAGCGGCAACTTTTCCTGAAAAACCTCCAAAAACATTGTTATCCATATATTCTTCACCTCCATATTTAATTGGTATATTGCATTATATGAAATAATCAGAATAATGTTACATTATGTAAATTATCATTTCCGCTATTTTCATGGGTTTTTAGAAATGTTAAAGAATTGTTATGTAAATTTCCGAAACTGTAAAAGATATTTGTACACCGGTCCTTGATACAATATATTTTTTTAAACGATTTGAGTTTCAACTGTGAAAAGAAAATGACCCTGCATTCTCACAAAAAGGCCTGTTGAGAAACTTAAGTATCAAACAGCTTTTTATACCATTCTTCATCATAACCTGTTGTTTCCATCAATACTTCCTTAAGGCTTTTGCCGGTTTCTTTCATATCATCCATGTAAAAATCCGCTTTTATCCTGCCCATCTGCAGGATGACAATGCGGTCCACAAAATTTTCAATCTCATTTATCAGGTGAGTGCTTATCAAAATGGTTTCTTCACCCCTTAAACTGCTAATCATAAGCTTTAAAAAATCATGCCTGGTAAACATGTCGTTTCCCAGAAATGGTTCATCCATCAAAATATATTTTGCTCCCTTTGAAAATCCTGCTGCTATTTCCACCTTGGATTTTTGCCCCCTGGACATGTTTCGGATTTTTGAATTTTTTTCAATCTCAAAGTATTCAAGGAGTTTCAGAAATCTATCCATGTCAAATCCCGCAAAAAAGCTTTTCAAAAAATCTCCGTACTCCAAAGGGGTCATACCGGGAAAATAGCTTCCCTCCTCTGTAATAAAGGACATCTTGCCGTATACACTTGTTACAGGCAGGCCATCTATAAGGATCCTGCCTTCAGTAAGCTCGCAAAGCCCCATTATTGCTTTCAGCATTGTTGTCTTTCCTGAGCCGTTTTCTCCGATTATACCTGTTATTTCCCCGTCATTGAATGTTACGGATTCTTTTTCCAGGCCTGTACGGGACAATCCATAATATTTTTTCACGTTTATTAATTCAATCACTAAAAATCACCTTCCCGCTCCGGCTGTATTTCAATTCCGACAAACTCCCTGTTGTTGTAATAGTTTGAAACAGGTTCGGAGCTGTACATGTATTTTCTGAAATCTTCGTTGATATCTGTTGCAAGCTCTCCAATATACAATAATTTTGAGCCCGAATTTTGTCTTTCATATACGAAAATTTTCAAGTGTCTTGGTGCCAGATAACTGTACGTATAATGGCTTAAAACTTCATTATCCGTGGTACTTGCCACTATATAAAGTTTGCCGTCTATAGAATCTATTATTTGGCACCGGGCAATTTCATTGTTTAAATCCAGATTCATAACCACATGCTCAACAGCCAGCTTACCACCCTTGAAGGACACACTTACCAGGGGTCCGTCCATTATAAAGGACTCCCTGTCGATACCAAAAGAGAAATGAATCATACTGTCATCTGTAAAACTATCATACCTGTAAAGCAGGCTGCCGTCCAAATCAGGTACGGAGGCTTCATCTATCATATTGCCATTTAAATCAAACATTCTGAAAGTCAACACATTATCAATGGCAAGTACCAGCAAGAGGTTTTCTCCAACAGATTCAAGCCCCAGAACGTCAATATTGTGCCCATCAAGGTCAAGCTCTGTAATGGTTTTTACTTTTCCGGGTCTTTCTTCATTAAACCACACTCCAAACTCCTCAAGCTTATATATGCCGGATGTGCCGGAGTACTTGCCTGTCACAGGGATTGTGAAAAATAAACTGTCATTTGCCACTGCCAGGGTATTATCCATACTGTTAAGCTCCCTTGCGGGCATTGTGTCATTGCTGCTTTGAGATATGACAACGCCATTGCTTTCATGCCTGGTACTCTCAAATATAAACTCCTTGCTTTCACTTTTTAAATAAATATCAGTATTAACCAGTATGTAATCATCCGGAATATTTATATTGAAATCCTCAGAGCGGACGCGGACAGTTGCAACCACATTTACCTTGTCAGCGCCAATTTGTGTGATCACTTCTTTAACATCACCGGCTCCTGTATCCTTCGTTTTTGTTTCCTTAACCGTATTTGCATCCTTTGCAATTTTGTATTCGTACTGATACCAGTATACTTTTCCATCATGGGCCAAACCGTTTGCATAGTTAACTTTTGGCTCAATAATTTCACTTGTATCATTATAATACCTGAATTTATTATCGACCTCACCGTTGGCTATCTGAAAAAATTGATGATGGTACCTGTCCTGAAGGTATCCGCTAATGGTTATGCCCTTTAAAGCCACCCGGTCGCCATAGATGTCATTTAAATAAAAGGTGGCATCGTTGCTTTTCAAGCCAAGAAATATATAGCAAGCCAATATGACCGCAATTGCCGGAACAGCAACTATCAAAAGAATATTCCTTTTTAAAAAATTCATTTTTTCTCCTGCCTTTCAAGCTATTGAACCCTGCTTTACCAGTTTCATACTGTGAAAAACAATAAAGAACATTATTACTGCCTTAAGAGCAGTTATGATATATCTCATGGGGTAATCGATATTATCTCCGTAAGAAACTCCAATGTGAACAACCAGTGTGTAAATTATAAGTCCCATGTTTGCTGCAACTGCCAAAAGACCTCTGAATTTCCTGCTTCTTTCGCAAAGAATTCCATAATAAAAGGTTGAAATGAATGACATAACCGTTACCGCATTGACTATGATGCTTTTTAAACCAAGGGGCACCATAAAGCGAAGCAGGCCGGACCTTATGAATGCAAGGAACAATCCGTTTGTCATCGGTTTTATTCTTCCTGCCAAATATGTGTTATATACAAGAAAATATCCTATAAAAACACTTATAATTTGTGCTGCCCAGATAACCAGGTAACAAGTCAGAAATGAAATAAACTTTGCTATATATATAAATTCTCTTCTCTGAGGTAAAGTTAAAAGTGTATATATGCTTTTGCTTCCCGTATAGTTTGAATAGACGCTCATTATACAAATACCTGTTACGGTAAAGAAAGCGATGACGAAAATCAATGGAAAGCCACACATTGCCAGTATATCTTCAAATCTTTCGGAAGTTGAGAAAAACGCCCTTTTTAACTGTATCAGCAATATTACGTTTTGAAGCACCAACATGGCTAAAGCCAAAACCAGTATGTATTTCAGTATTCCCTTCACTTCATGGTTTACAAGTTTGTAAAGCTTCTGCATCATAATCCTTCCCTTCCCCTGGAAACCGGCCGTTTTTATAGTACAGAACGGACAGCAACATCTCTGGACTCCCGGTTTTTACTAAATACAGTCTATCATTAATGGACATTGTGTATTAATGTACTAATACATGCCATGCAAAAAAATTACCTTGGATTTCCTTTATACTAAATACATATGCATAAATCAGCCTGTATCATATGAAGCCAAAACCGACACACAAGCTACACTTCATCCCACACATCACTCACCAGGTCAATGGTTTGCTTGAAAGATAAATTAAGCTCCTTGGCATTGCTTATAAAATCCCGGACCATACCCTTTGTCAATTCTTCCCTGATTAAATTCAAAGTATGGCTGTCAAAATTCAATACACTTCCCGTATTTCCCTCGGTTACAACGAAACCTTCCTGCTCCATAAGCCTATAGGCTTTTTGGACGGTGTTTGGATTAATTTCCAACATGGCAGCAAGCTCTCTTCTTGACGGAAGGCTATCTCCTGAAGAAGCAGTCCCTTTTGCAATTTGCTTCTTAACATGCAACACCAACTGAATATACACAGGTTCCCTGATGTTTAACGCCACATTGGAAAAATCAATCACTTTCTGATATCACCTCTTGAGTGTATTATATGCATAATACACTCCGGTGTCAAGTTTTTTTATCATTAAAGTTGATTCTTTGTGAAATTTTAAGTCTGAATAGCAATAATCACACAAAATACACTAAAATGTACCAGGAAACTTTATTATATTGTTATTCGTCTATTATTGATGCAAATATAATTAGATTTATTTATTGGAGGAATTATACATGCACAGGATTTTTAAAATTATACTAATAAGCTTGATATGTTTTTCATTGGCAGGATGCGCCTTGAAAGAAACTAAATACATCAATGGAGATGATACGGGCATAAACAGCGGCATTGATGCCACCGACCCCGGTTCATCTGAAAACGACGGCGGCAATGAAACCGGTAATAAAAGCAATGAGCTTGAAAACAACGGTTCAAAATCTTCTGAAGACGGAGCAAAATCTGAAGTTTCAGAACCAAAGCCTTTTGTTCTTGACGAAGATCTTGCCCTTGGCAAGTTGAAAGTAAACCAGACCAAAGAAGAAGTCGAGGAAGCAATGGAAGCAACATTGATAAAAAGCGAGGAAGAAACCACTTATGGTATTAAATCAGAATACCTGACCTATGATGATGGAACATATATACATCTTGTGGAGGGGAAAGTTTATTCCATAACAGTTGCCTCTTCCAGCCACCCCACTCCCCGGGGTTTGAAAGTTGGCGATTCCGCTTCGGAAATAGAAAAGTATTATGGAAAGCCGGCAGATATTACTGGAGAAGGTGTGTGGATTTATTCACCCAGGGGATATGATTTATTTTTCGTAACCGTAAAGGATAATGTTGTACAATCCATAAAAGTCAGCCAGGTAATGTAAAATATAGCTTAAAACCAACATGTAGTGATGAACAGGTGGCTGTCAGCAAGGTTTTTTTACCATAAAGGCAGCCTCTCTGGTTAAACATAAAAACAGGAGGCCAGTCAAATAATGATCAACCTCCTGTTTTTATTATAATATGCTGTACCTGGAGCCTTAACAGGCTCCAGGCAAGCTTGCCGGGGAATATGTGCTGCTTAAGGCTTGATTATCAATTGTGGTCTTAAACCTTCTTCAGCCTCCGAGCTTGCGAAAAATACATGGCATTGACTTGACTGGACATCCTCAATTACAAGTTCAAAGGAAACAACCTTTTTATCCGGCAGCTGTGAATTTATATAATCCGTTACATCAAATTCAACCCATGTGTTAAGGGCGGAAGCCGGTACCGGCACTTCACATATGAAAGTGGTCGGTTCGGGAGCGTTGTTCCATGTGATGGTATTTTCAAGCCAGCTGGTATCCTCATTCCCGTATAGCCTTACATTGCGGTTTTCATCGGTTCCGATATTGACAACATACAATCTCAGTTTTGCACTTGCAACCTCGGCTGCTGCAAGTGCGCTGAAATCAAATTTGATATACGCCTTGCGGTTATAACCGGGTGCATCTTTCTTTACATACACGGAATTGTAGTTGCCATAGTTAGCATCAGCATAGCTTTCACCGTCTCTTACAAATGAATCGTGATTGGTGCCGAACACTATACCATCCGGAGTAGGTGTAGGTTCAGAAGTTGGTGTCGGAGTCGGTGTAGGAGTAGGTGTAGGCTCCGGAGTCGGTTCGGGAGCGGTATAAACACATACCTTCTGAAGGTTTACAGACCAGTATGGGTTTACCGGAGGATCGTTTCCATCATTTACATATGCATTCAGAGGATTTACCTCACCTGTTACACGGACTTTAAGTTTATAAATTCCGCCTGGCAGTTCAGGGCTTTCATAAACCAGAACATCTAATGTGTTTGCCGCGGCGTATAAATCAACATTCTGTTCGGGAACTATTACATTGTTGTCCTGATCCAATATGCTGATTGCCACAATACCGCTAAAGGGGGCATTTTGAGCATATAGGTCAATTTTCTTGCCCTGGAAGGTGAACAATACATATGCGTCAGGTGCTCCCCTGTCACTGTATATTGATTTGGAGCTGCTGACCGTCCAGTTTAAAGTTCCTTTTCCGTATAAGGTGGTCGGAGTGCCATTGAAATAAGTATATTTATTAATGCCTTCTCCCTGGTTTGGAGTACCAAAATCAAAATATACTTCTGCCGGCACAGGTGTGGGTGTTGGTGTCGGCGGAGGTGTAGCTTCAGATTTTGTCACAACTCCGACTTTATACAGGTTGATTGACCAATACGGAGAAGTTGGCGGGTCATTTCCGTCATTAACATACTTGTTAAGCGGATTGACTTCCCCGGTAACTCTTACTTTAAGTTTATATATACCTCTATCAAGCTCAGGGCTTGTGTAAACAAGAGTATCTTTCTTGGCGGGATCCGAATAGAAATCTACAAGCACTTCATCATAAACAATATTATCATTTTCATCAAGAATACTTATGGCTGCAATACCGCTGAATGGAGCCTTCTCAGCAAACAGATGTATCTTGGTGCCATCAAAGGTGAATAATACATATGCATCTGTAGCTCCCCTGTCGGTGTATACGGTATTGCCTCCGCTTATTGTCCAGTTGAGTGTTCCTTTTCCGTACAGGGTCATTGGAGTTCCGTTATTAAACGTAAACTGGTTAATGCCGGTTCCCTGATTTGTTCTGCCGAAATTGATGTATTCAATGGTTTCTCCGGGCAGCGGAGTCGGCGACGGATCAGGCACAGGCGAAGGGGTCGGAGTAGGTGACGGAATGGGTGTAGGCGATGGTGTAGGTGTAGGAGGTATAGGTGTAGGAATTGGTGTCGGCAATGGCAGAAGACCCCAATCAAACTCATTCAGGAAACTAATGTCTATTGTATCTTTCTGCGAAATTTTGGGATTTCCTGAAAGACTTATGGAATTGGCGATTACACAACCTGCAATACTGCTGTTTCCTTCAAGTGACAGTGCTGCGTAAGGTGCATAAAGAATTCCTGTGTCAATTTTGCTGCCGCCGCTCAATTCAACGGCAGGTCCTCCTATTACCATGCTGCCTGCCAGGCTTACGTTGCCGCTTGCTTTCATAGCGGCATTTCCTGCAGCCAGAGAAGCTGATAATTTAAAGCTTCCACTGAACTCAAGGTCCTTGCTTCCATTGTAATAAATTATTACATCATCCGGATTGCCATCCTTGTTGATACCGGCTCCTGAAATATTTGCACTGTCTTTAACAAACAGAATCAGTTTGCCGGATCCTTGTTTATTGACAACCAGTTCACCCTGTCCCGACAGTTCAAAAGAGTCTGCTGCAATATAGATGTCTTCATTTCCTATATTAACAGCAAGTGTCTTCTTAATGGCCACTTTGCCATAGGAACCGCTTTGATCCAGGGCGGAATCAGAATTGACAATTAAATCTCCTTTGTATTCAAGTTCCGGTAGTTTGGCAAATCCAGGCATACTATAAGCTTTAGTTTGTGTTAAATTGGATACAGAGCCTGTTACAAATGTCTTGTTGCCTGCTCCTTCAATTACAGTATTCGGGTCAGCTCCCGGACCGATAAGGAGATTGCCCTGAATTGACGGATTTCCGTTAAATGAAACGCTGTCCTTTCCAACTGAGTTGGTTCCGATATTGCCATATATTTTGGCATTTCCACTAAGAGAAATTTTTCCGTTGGAGAACAACATGTCAATTGCCGGTACACCGGGTGTCATAGTGCCGTTTTGCAAGCTTATATCATATGTGCCCGCAGGAATATAAACAGTCACAAAGTTGCTGCCTGCCGCTTGAGGTGTCGCAGCCTGGCCGTTAATCTTTATTCCTGATATTCCGGGATAATAGAATGTAACATTGGCTCCCTTTGAAATAATTTTACCTTCTTTATCATTCATATATACAGTTACGGCATTATCCGAAGCAAAACCCTGCTTAAAGGAGGTTCCGTCATCAAAACCTTTACCATCCTTGACAAAGTAAAGTTTGGATAATCCCTTTTCATTTCGATATACCAGAGCAGTACCTGTAAATGAAAAATTATTATAACTTACTGTCTCGACTCCCGTTGATTCCATTACATAATCCAAAGTATTATCATTCAAATATACTAGAGCGCCACTGTAGTTGCTGCCTGAAATGCTGATCATGTCAGCTTTTTTATGATTTGCGTCGTGGGGGAACAGTACCGTTACAACATTTTTCTTCCCTGTACTGTCTGTAGGATAAGTGGAATACAGGTATTTTCCAACAAAGGAGTTTCCATAGCTGCCTATTACCCCGCTCCTGATTTGAGTATACAGAGGCTCGGTTCCAAGGAATGCGGTTAAGTTTACATCTTTTCCGCTGACCTTGTTGATTGTCCATTTGTATTCCTTGTCCGGATATACTATTTCATACCTGTCTGTGGGCGGATGAAGCGCGATATGCACTGTCTTTCCAGGCTGATCTGCTGTAAATTCGTCAAAAAGTATCCAATAACCGTTATTTGCGTTATCGGGTGAAATTGAAACCAGATTTCTTATATGCTTTCCATTTGGAAGTGCACTGCCTGAATCCCCCCTTGCATAACTTAGGATATCAGAAATAAATCCTTCGGTTATGCCTGCTCCGTGTTTGTATCTGTGGTCGTTGCTTGCAGGAGGATCATACTCGTTGGTGAATGTATAATCTATCAGTGCTGTATTTCCTGAAACAGCCCTGTTATTCATGTAGTTCCAGCTAAATCCCAGTGCTCCCTCACCCCAGTTGTTGTAACCTGAGTTAACCAGCATGAATTCTCCATATGCCGCTGCGTTTAACGCGTTTACTTCCTTGTGGCTGTGGCCGTCGGAGGTCTTTGGATTCCACAAAACTATTCTGAGCCCATCTGGTGAAGGTGTATCCTCAAAGAAGAAGGCACCGCCGTCCGGATAAATCTTGCTTGTAGCATATCCCCCTGAAGGTTGATTCGGCTTATGAAGTATATAGTTTAAAAGGCGGCCGTTTGGTATGCTGTAATCTTCCAGTATCCAGGCTGCATATTTGGCTGCTTCTTCGGAAAAATTGCCTGCCTTGTAAATGGATGACCTGCGGTACATTGTATTGTTGAAAGCTGTATCGCCAAATACCCACATGCGTTTAAATGCAGTTATTCCGTGACCGTACAGGCACTCATAGAAATTCTTTACTACGTAATCGTTGTAATAGTCATAATACCCCACATGGGAAATAACGTCCATTAAATACTGCTTGGCATGTCTGTCGGAGTTGAATCTGGCATTTGCATACCCCATGCCTGTAACCGGTACTCCATCAGATGACATGTAAATCTTTACATAAGTATTGTAATTACTTATTGTCGTGTCAATCTTGTCAGTATCATTTTTATAAATAGCCCAAATACCCCTGACACCCCATAAAGCGGTTGCCCAGCTGAAATCATATGCCCAGTACCAGTCAGCCACGGTTTGCAGTATAGCCTCGGCATTTGCAATTTCTTCGGGCGTCAGATCGGGATATATGATATCCAAGGCAAGTACACTGCTGAAAAATGCACCGCTGGGAGGTATTGCATAGGTCCAGTTGGTTGAGTCCAGCTCTTTAAATATGTTTCCTTCAACATCGGATTTCCAGTAATTAAGTACATCCAGAATCTTGTCAATGTATAAATCCTTATTGTCAGGATCAAGAATATATGCAAGAGAGCAAGCTTCTAAAATCTCTCTCATGGAAGTGCATCTGTCACCATAGCCGGCAGCTTTGTTGAAAGTAAGAGTTTTTGCATCGGAAATTGCAGTTCTTTTAAATGTTGCCCATGGCTCTTCTGATGCACGGCTCCTTAGTTCCTCAAACTCAGAAGCGTTTACAATCAGAAACGGGTGCGAAGCTGCTTCACTCTTTGGCGCCGGAATACCGAACAGAGCCGCAGCAGCAATAACAAAAGATAAAATTAAAGCCATTGAAGTTTTGAATGTTTTTTTCTCATCCGGTTCATCCTCCTGTTTTAATGTAAGTTAAAATTTCTTGTTGTTTTTGTGCAATTATTGCCTGTTTTCAAAAGAGCTGAAGGGTCAATAACAGACTGAAAGACAAGTCCTTTGCACATACTCTCTGTATAACCTATGCATGATACTTGCCGCCAATTACAATTACATAAATTTTTGCAACCACTCCCCTCTTATTTGTATTTATTGCCTTAAAAACCTTCACCTCCTCCCTTTTTTCATAATCAGCCTTTAAAACCGTATCATAGCCTGCACAACTAAAAAGTCGTGCAGGCTGTGAAATTTGACAGGTTACGGTTGAATTACCAGTTCAGGTTTGTTTGATGCAGCCTCTGAGCTTGAAAAATGTACATGGGAATTCGATGATGCTGTTCCTTCGTTAATAAGGCCAAAGGATACAACCTTATCAGTTCCTGCATGTTGATTCACGTAATTTGTCACATCAAATTCAACCCAGGTGTCAAGGGCTGAAGACGGGATCGCCAGCTCAGTAATGTATGTTGACAGAGCAGGCCTGTTATTCCAGGTTATGGTGCTTTCGGTCCAACTCTCATCATTAGTCCCATATACTTTTACAGTCCGTGTAGCATCTGAACCTATCGCACTGACGTATAATCTCAGCATGGCTTGTGTGATCTGCGACTGCGACAGTGAGCCAAAATCAACCTTGATATATGACACCCTGTTGTATCCTTCTGCATCCTTCTTAACATAGATTGAATTATAGTTGCCATAGTTGTCACCGGCATAACTGCCGTCTCTCACAAAGGAATCATGCTGAGGGGTGAAAACAGCAGGTGTAGGTGTGGGAGTCGGCGTCGGTGTAGGCGTCGGTGTCGGTGTAGGTGTCGGTGCGGCTCCGAATGTATCTACAACGCAAACCTTCTTCAGGTTGACTGACCAGTATGGGTTTGTCGGAGGATTTTGTCCATCGTAAACATACGGATTAAGGGGATTCACATCTCCGGTAACCCTTACCTTGAGCTTGTAAACGCCATCTGCCAACAGAGGACTTGTATATACCAGTGCTTCAGGTGTTGAGGAAGCAGCATACAAATCAACATTTACCTCGCTCTCAACAACAGCATCATTTGCGTCCAGTATGCTAATGCCTACAATTCCGCAGAAAGGAGCTTTTTCGGTGTACAATTCAATCTGATTTCCTTCAAATTTGAACACAGCATAAGCATCAGTAGCTCCCCTGTCGTTGTACAGGCTTCTGCCTGAACTTACAGCCCAGTTGGTTGTAGGCTTGCCATACAATGTCATTGGAGTGCCGTTGGAATAAGTATACTGATTTACCCCGGAACCTTGGTTTTCAGCACCAAAGTCGTAATATGTTCTTACTGGTTCAGGAGGAGGTGTAGGTTCCGCAGTGTCTACAATGCAGACACTATACAGGTTTACCGACCAGTAAGGATTGGTTGGCGGATTGTTTCCATCATACACGTATGGATTGAGCGGGTTAACCTCGCCCGTAACCCTTATTTTAAGCTTATATACATCTTCGGGCAGTATGCTGCTTGTATATACCAGCTCATTTTGCACTGCAGTGGCTGCATAAAGGTCAACATACTCTTCATCTTCAATTACGTTATCATCCTCATCCAGTATGCTTATGCCAATAATACCGCAGTAAGGTGCTTTCTCGGTGTACAACCTTATCTGGTTTCCTTCGTATTTGAACAGTGCATAAGCATTTGTTGCTCCCCTGTCATTATACAAACTGCTGCCGGAACTGACAGCCCAGTTGGTTGTCGGTTTTCCATAAAGAGTCATGGGAGTGCCGTTTGAGTAGGTGTATTGATTTATACCTGTACCCTGATTTGCAGTACCAAAATTTACATAATTTTCTGACGGATCACCACCGCCGCTGGAGCCGTCTGTTGTAAGTTCCAGGCTATGTTGTCCTGCCGGTACATAGACAGTTACCCAGTTCTGACCGGAGGAGGAAACGCTCAACGGATTTCCGTTTATCTTTACTCCCTGAATTCCCGGGTAGTAGAATGTTACATTAGTTCCCGGAGAAACAATATTACCTGTTTTATCCTTTACATAAACAGTTATATCACTGTTTGAACTGAAGCCCTGACGTATTGTTTCGCCATCATTGAAAGCTCTGCCCTTTCTGACAAAGTAGAAATTAACAGCACCGTTTGCTTTGCGGTAAAGGGTTGCAAGACCTCTGAATGTCACGCCGCCATATGTGACATCCCCGGTGCCTGCAGATTCCAGGGCATAGTCGATGGTAGTACCGCCGTCAAGATTAATGGAAGCACCGGTGCAATTGCTTTGTGATATTCTTGACATTGTGGCCTTGGCATGGGTATTGTCATGGGGGAACAATACCGTAACAATATTCTTTTTGCCTGTGGAGCTATTTGTGGTATAGGTTGAATATAGATATTTACCGACAAATGAGTCGCCCCAGTCAGCAATTGCCCCATTCCTTATGATGGCAGTTGAAGGCTCGGTTCCCAGGAAAATTGACAGGTAAACATTATGACTGCTGAATTTATTGACAGTCCATCTGTATTCCTGTTTGCTGGTTACAGTGGAATATGATGCAGACGGCGGGTGCAGTGCAATATGTGCCGTTTGTCCCGGAACATTTGCTGTCATCTCATCAAACAATACCCAATATCCATTTTTTGAATCTTGCGGGAACACTGAAACAACATTTCGGATGTGTTTCCCGTTTGGAAGCGCACTGCCGGAATCTCCGGAAGCATACCCAAAGGTGCTTGATGCAAACCCTTCGGTTATGCCTGCTCCATACTTGCGCTGATGGTCATTGGTTGCAGGAGGGTTGTAGTCATCAGAGAAAGTGTAGTTGATTAAAGCAGTATTCCCTGACACCGCCCTGTCATGAATATATGTCCATGAGAACCCTGCAGCACTTGTTGCCCAACCGTTATATCCTGAGTTGACAAGCAGAAGTTCTCCATATGCGGCAACATTGATAGCATTTGTATCTTTATGTCCGTGTCCGTCATCGTCTGTGGTATTCCATAAAACAAGGTCCAGAGCATTGGATGAAGAAGTATCTTCAAACAAATATGCTCCACCCTCGGGGAATATTTTGCTTTCAGCTCTTTCAGCCGTCGGGAAGTCTGAACGGTGAAGAACATAATTGAACAACCGTCCTGGAGCAATGTAGCTTCCCAAAGCCCAGGCAGCATATTTTCCGGCATTATTTGAGAAGTTGTCTGTTTTCCAGATTGATGACCTCAATACATAAGAATTGTTATACGGGGAGTCTCCAAATACCCAGTACCGTTTGAAAGCAGTTGAAGCATAACCGTAAAACCATTCATAAAAACTTTTAATTTTAGAGTCATCATAAACATTGGCGTTTTCTGTGTAATCCAGGACATCCATGAAATACTGCTTTTGATGCCTGTCAGAGGCAAATCGTGCACCTGTATATCCGGGACCTATAAGACCTACACCGTCATTTGTTATATAGCTTTTTACAGCGTTCAGATATCTGTTTATTACGTCCTGCTTGGTTACGGTAACGTGTTTGCCCTGGGAATTATCATATACGCTTATGGAGGTTGCACCTGTATAGAGCATCCAGATGCCGCGGGCACCCCACATGGCTTCGGTCCAGTTCATGTGATTGTCATAAAACCATTTCCCGACGGTTCCCAGTATGCTTTCTGCATTTGTCCGCTCATTGGAGGTAAGATCCGGATATATTATATCAAGGGCGACTACGCTTGCGAAAAATGCGCTTCCGGGAGGAACTGCATAGGTCCAGTTTCCACCATTTAATTCACTGTATAGATTTCCTGTAACATTTGATTTCCAATAATTTAAGGTGCTCAATATTTTATTTTTATATGTTGTCCTGTTAGCCGGATCAAGAATATATGCCAATGCGCAGGATTCCATTATTTCTCTCATGCGCTCGCACCTTTGAGTATAACCTGAACCGGTATTAAAGGTAAGGCTGTTTGCATCCGAAATAGCAGAGGATCTCATGGAAGACCAGGGCTGTCTTTGTGCACGGTTTTGAAGCTCTGTATATTCGGATACCTGTACAATAAGAAAGGGATGTGTCGGAGCGGCTGCCGCTTTAAAAGCCGGAACTCCAAAATAAGCAGTAAATATGAAAACAACTGCCAGCAGTATCAACATAGGTGAAGAATAAACTACTTTTTTAAACATAATTTCACTCTCCTAAAAGTAAATTCATTAGCATTTCTTGTACCTATAGTTACAATTTCAGCCGGTTACTTTACTGTGATTCATTATCTCTGATTTGTGTATGTCGCTGTGCTGCACTGCATTAGTTGCAGTCCATGCAGTTTACTGCGCTGTAGTACTCTGATTGCAATCCCGTTGGTACTGTACTGTAGTACCCAAAGGCTGCAATTCAGGTTGTTACTGCGCTGTAATACACTGGTTGAAAGCTAAGCCGGTTTTATGATTTGTAATCACTATAGTTACAATCCAAGCTGTTACTGTGCTGCGAATACCAAGTTGCAATCCAAGCTATTACTCTGCTGTGAATACCTTCGCTGCGAATAAAACTGGTTACAATGCAGTAAATAAAATTTGCTGTAAATTCAGGATTTTACAATGCTGCGAAAACTTCTAGGAATTGTCTTTTGCTGAATTGACCGGTAGATTGTTTTGAAACAAGGCGTTTTAAATACTGTCTCCCATCAAATATGTCTTAAGTATTCAGCCTTTTCAATCTACCCGGTCATTATGACCAGAATTTCTTTTTCCGTATTGTAACTGTATCACCTCCCAAAATAGTGTTAATATATTTTAGGTGCGAGACACCATGATGCAGATTTGACCTGAATTTCAATTTTGAGGGACACTGTTGCGAAATTGTTTATGCATAAGCATATAATTATCTTCTATCAAAACATTTGGCAAGTAATGTAAAAGATTTTTGCCCATGGAAGTTTGATATTTTGTATGTTTTGGTAGCTGAATCAGTTAGAGGAATCGCGAAAAACCTCATTTTTTAGATCTGGAACACGTAAACATTAAAGCAAATACTTTTTCTCTAATATTTAAATAAACAGGAAGAGGTGGCTGTTGGCTGTCCGGTAGATTACACTTGGTTTTCTTTATTAAAGCGTTTCAATCAAATGATTTCCCAGTGCCGGCTTTGTCCTGAATTGTCAGTTTAACAGCCTCTCTGTTAAATAAAAGTCCACCCTTTTTTTTCAGTAATTTACTGCAAAAAGGATTATAAATTATTTCTATTTTAAATAAAATAGACATTACTTTTGATAATGGTCATTTATTACTTACACCAAAACAAATTCATCATGGACAAATACAGGAATAATAATTGGTTAATGCCTATTAGTTGTAGACATAATTTCAAATAATAGTCATTTTATTAGAATATTAGATATTTTAAAAATAGTATTGGTTTGCCTGAACTGCAATAATGGGAAATGAATTTGTCCAAAATCAGGTTTGTCAATAAACTTGACTAATTTGAGGCTCTGAAATATTATTGTATTGTTGCCAATTTTAAAATATAGACTACATGGCAAATGAGGATTCTATTTTTATGAAAAAAAAGTATTTAATAGTACTGGCATTAATATCAGTTTTAGTGACCCTTTGTGTATACATGGCCGACATATTCAGCTTCTTCGAAAACAGGTTTGATAATGTGGAATCACCTGATGTTGCTGCTGTTACCCCGTCTCCGTCAGGTAACAATGTTGATTCTGGTTCGAATACAAGCAATACTCCTTCTGCAATTTTGGAACCGGTGGCAAGTCCCACGCCTGCTTTACAGGAACCGGTTGAATATAATGCTGAAGTAATTCCGGAGTGCTTACCCGAAAATTAC
Source organism: Clostridiaceae bacterium (assembly GCA_012839865.1). Lineage (GTDB taxonomy): Bacteria > Bacillota > Clostridia > CAYPLH01 > DUMO01 > DUMO01. The sequence continues at coordinate 99,600 of DUMO01000051.1, read as the reverse complement.
AATATTGTTTACGATGTTATATCTGACAGGGATGTTTTATCCACTTCGGAAACAATACCAACGATTAATTTCCCTGCTCCGGAAAATTATTCCTTGCTGGAAGGAATAACATGTTTCCGGGGAAATAATTACAGAAACTCGGCAAGTTACGGTTTTGCAGAAATTGTTTCGGAGAAATTTGAAGAGGTGTGGTCGGTGAAGGTAGGATATATTGGAGACTGGACCGGTGTCGGATGGACCGGACAGCCTGCAATAGTAAAATGGGAAGACAGTATAAAAAAAATAATGAACATTTCCCAGGAGAAAAAAGCAAAGACTGACCTAATAGAGGTAATTTATGCCACCCTGGACGGTAAAATTTACTTTATCGACCTTGAAGACGGTAAACCTACACGACCACCCATTGACACCGGTGCTCCATATAAGGGCAGTGTCATGGTGGATCCCAGAGGATATCCTCTTCTTTTTGCCGGGGAAGGTGTTCCTCATGACAATGGTGAAATTGGTTACAGAATTTTCAGCCTAATTGATCAGAAGGAAATATTTTACCTTGACGGTCTTGACAGTGACAAATACAGAAGCTGGGGGGCTTTTGATTCAAACGGATTGCTGGATCCGGGTTCCGATACTCTTATTGAGTGCGGTGAAAACGGAATATTGTATAAAATTAAGCTTAATACCGATTTTAATATTAATGAATCTACTGTTTCATTGAATCCGGAAATAGTAAAATACCGGTATAAACCGCTTAAGAGCAACAAGATCGGGGTTGAATGTTCACCTGTTTACTATAAAAACTACATATATTTCGTAGATAATGCGGGCTTTTTGCAATGTGTCAATCTTGACACCCTCGAACCGGAATGGATCAGGGATGTGACGGATGATACCGACAGTACCATGGTATTGGAGGATGACGGAACAGGAGTGTTTTTATATACGGCATGTGAAGTTGACATACAGGGCAGCCAGGGTTACTCGTATATCAGAAAAATAAACGCATTGACCGGCAAGCTCATATGGGAGAAGTCCTATAAATGCATCCATGATCCTTCAATAAATGGCGGAGCTCTTGCAACACCGGTTTTGGGCAAGGGTGATATAAGTGATATTGTAGTTTTTAATATTGCCAAGACTGAAAACAATAGAGTTGGCAAAATTGTCGCTTTATACAAGGATTCCGGTGAAGAGGCATGGAGAATCGACCACCCGTATTATTGCTGGAGTTCGCCTGTTGATGTTTATACAAAAGAAGGAAAATCATACTTGATTGTTTGCGACTCCGGTGCATACATGAATCTTTTGGAGGGAAAAACCGGCAAAATTCTTGATAAAATTGCATTGCACGGAAATGTTGAAGCATCCCCTGCCGTTTACGGAAATATGATTGTTGTCGGGACAAGAGGCCAGCTCATATGGGGGATCAGGTTAAATTAGAACGCTATCGCTCAAACCACTTTGGGCTTTAAATGAACAATCAATTCTAATGCTGTAATTCGCCTCTCGAAAGAGGATTCTCCCAAATTCATATGGTATCCGGCCTGTTGATTCATCTGGAATGGTTGAAGGTAAGCTTGCATTTGTCGGCCCTGTATTTTGATACAATATATTCAACAACCTGTGCGCTTTTTGAGTAAAGCGTATTGTCAATCTTAATTAATGGTTGACCTGGTTGAATTTTCAAAAACTGTGTTTCAGATTGTTCTGTATAAACAATTTCCAGGGTACTGCTGGATTTGGACGGAACCAATGCATATTTTCCCTTCAGTATTTCATACGAAGGCTTGTTGTTTCTTATATCGGAATCAATATCGGGAAAAAGACTCATCGGCAGATAGGAAACATTCAGTGCAAATACTTCATTATCTATTACAGTTAAGTACTCCACCTTTGTAAACAGGCTTTTATGGCTGCCGGGAAAGTTGAAAATATCGCTTAATTTTGGAACCTGGTTGCTGTCAATCTGGCAGATGTTAATTATATTCCGGCTGCCTGGAACCTTGCTTTCAAGTATTGAATCTGTAAATCCGGTATAGTCATTTAAACTGATTTTATATTTGGGCTTTGCTACATAGGTGCCTTTCCCTCTTGCTTTATACAGATAACCACCATTAACAAGCTCACTTATGGCCTGTCTTACAGTGGGACGGCTTATTTCGTAAAGCCTGCAAAATTCGTCTTCCGAAGGAATTTTTGTATCTTCTTTGTATATCCCCTTTTCGATTTTTTCAATTATCAAATCCTTAAGCTGCGAATAAAGCGGAATATTGCTGAACTTGTTAATCATAAAAAAACCCCCCGATATAAAGCAAGATTTGATTTACTTGCTTATATAACTGATATAAAAATATTTCATCCAAGGAATTTACCGTACGAGTAATGCTTAAAAAGCCGGATATCGAGTAATCATATTATTATGTAATTACAACACTACTAATTTTATAACAATGCCAATTAGTTATCAATACTTATTGAAAAGTTTTCTATTTACTTTTTCAGAGATATATTTTTCCATATACAAACATCAATAATATGCTATCTAAATAGGTTTTACGAAAACATACAGGAAGCATTTCATTTTTTTCCACGTTTAAAACCTTTTAAGGTGGCAACAATAAATATTGCAAAAGGGTTCGTGATGGTTGAGCCAAGAGTGTTATGGGGTTCGAAAGGGCTTCATGATATTCGGTCAAAGATCAGTATCAGGTTTTCAATTTCAGTAAGCTGGTCGAGCTGATTTTGTTTAAGCTTGATGTTGGTCGGCGAGAAGAGTTGTATATGTCTTCCAAGGCTGTACTGTAGTACAAAATATTGCAGTGTGGTCGAAAAGGATGTATATGATTCGAGCTAAGATTATCAGTGGTTCCGCAGGCAGGCTTTATTTATTGCCCTAACGTCTGTTAACTGGTTTAACAGCTCTCTGGTGATTATACTGAATGCTGGGGGTATATTGCAGTCGGAAGATTGCAGTATGTCTCTAAGGTATCTCTGATAATCGAGCAAAGGTTGGTGTAAGTTCCGTAATGCTTGTGGGCAGTCGAAAGATTGTTTATAGGTATGCAGGGATTTGCATTGGCTGTAGCGTAGATCATCACGGGCCTTTTGCTTTATAATACTTTTTCCATCAATCTTAAAAGGTTCATGCCCATTATGTTTTCCACATCATTTTCTGAATAATTAAGCTTTAGAAGCTTGTTTATCAATGTATCCATACATTGGACGCCATCAAAACCGGCTGGTGTTTTTTCTATTCCATCAAAATCACTTCCCAGACCCAAATATTCTGTTCCTATCAAACCTGCCATATATTCAATATGCTTTATGATATCGGTAATGCTGGCTTCTCCGGAATTGTTTAAAAACAGCGGATAAAAGTTTATTCCAACAACGCCGCCTTTATTTTTGAGAGCAGTTAACTGCTCATCAGTGAGATTCCTTGGGTGGTTGCAAAGGGCTCGGGCATTGGAGTGGGATACAATGACAGGTGCAGTTGATACATCAAGGCAATCCCAGAATCCTCTTTCAGAGATATGCGAGAGGTCAATCAGCATTCCAAGGCGGTTCATTTCCTTAACAACTTCACGGCCGAAGGAAGTCAACCCTCCACCGCTTATTGAATCTTTGACACCATCGGCTATTTCGTTCCTGTAATTCCAGGTAAGGCAAATACTCCGTACACCCAGGCGGTAAAACATCCTTAATGAAGCAAGCTGCCCCATAAGAGCTTCTCCTCCCTCTATTGAAAGAAGTGAAGCTATTTTCCCGCTTTGCAATGCATTTTCTATGTCAGTGTATTTATTGCAGTGCATAATATGTTCACTGTTTTTTTCTATCTCAATAAAATACCTGTCAATCAGTGCAATTGCCTTTTTCATGGGGTCTCCATGGGAAGGATTTATGAAGCTGGCAAAAAACTGAACATACTTTTCATATTTCTTCATTCTGACGATATCAAGATGAAAATTATTTTTCAAAAGACTTGTATTGGACTCAAGCACCCTGCTTACGGTATCGCAGTGAGCATCAACTATCAACATGAAAAACACCCTTCCCTGTTCTGTTTTATAATTGATAGCAATGTTGCCGTTTAAAAAGTCATATGATTATTATTTAAAAAACGCTCCCTGCCTGACAACCAAGCTAAAACGCGTTTTTTATAAGATTAATTTTTACATCATTATCACTTGCATTAAAAAATACTTCTACGACATCAAAGCGTACTTTGGCATCTCTAATTTTGTTCTCTGCAAGGTAGTAGCTTGCTGTATTTTTTATTCTATTGCGCTTGATATAATTTACTGCCTCAGAGGGATACCCAAATCTGTTGCTGCTTCTGGCTTTAACTTCTATAAAGCATATATATTCGCTTTCACCGGCAATTATATCAATTTCTCCAAACCTTCTGAAGCGGTAGTTGGTGCAGATTATTTTATAATTGTTTTCTCTCAGAAATTTAATTGCATAATTTTCAGCAATTTTGCCCTTTTCAATATTATTGATAAAGTCTCCTCCCCTCGCCGCGCATCACAAAGTTACTTCATACACCTGATTCTTCCCCTCGCGTATCACAAAGTTCCTTCATACGCCTTTTTCTCCCCTCGCGCATCACAAATTCTCCTCACCACACATGTTTTCTCCCTCCAGTTGACCATGTAATATTTATCTGCTTTAATCATAGTCATAATCAATTTTGGCTACGAAAGCCAGGATTGCTGCCACAATTTCATATAACTCCGGAGGAATTTCACTGCCTAAATTCATCTTTTGTAGCTCATGGGACAATTCAGCATTTTCATGTATGGGAATGTTATTTTTTTTCGCCTTTTCAATAATCTTTTCCGCAACGACTCCCTTCCCTGCCGCCACCAGTTTTGGCGCATCGTCTATTTCGGGAGAAAACTTCAATGCGGCTGCTTCTTTTATCTTTTTTTTATTCTCTTTCATCTCGCTTATCAGTTACCTTTCATTATATTTGCAAGTAAAATCGTCTTGTTTCCCAGCCTGAAAAAGCCAGTTTTTAATAGATTATTAAGTTTAATGATGATGATGATGTATTAACGTCTATACATTAGAATGATTTGGGCTGTTTCCATCTAAATTTTCAAGTCAAGGGTATACATTTTCGAATTCAATTCTTTCAGGATAAATTCATCAAAGTCCAAAGGCCTGATTTTTTCCTCTATTAATCTGCATTTCAAATCCACCAGCTTATAGCCTTTTTCAAGCATTCTTTCGTAAAGAAGTTTGTGATTGCCTAAAATTATATTTGATATTTCTTTTTTTTCTACCCGCATATCTATATTCACCGACCTCCCGCTGACAGTCAAAAGAGAATCGACATGGCCCAAATTTTGTGTGTTCAGGGATATCAGTATTGATATGCCGGACGGGTTGATTCTGCTTTTTTTACGACGGTGCCTTAAAATAAATAGCTCTCCCGTGGTTTTGTATCCATTGATTTTTATTGGCATCTGAAGATAGACATTATGTTTATTTACCTGGGATAAAAACTTTATATCCTTTTGGATATTATCAATGAATCGGTTTAAACTTGCGCTGTTTGTTTTTAGGTCTGGAATACTCTGTTTGAGGGATTCCAGTCTGATATACAGTTTCTTTAAAGACTTTTCGGGGTTGAGATCCTGCTTTGATGCTGCAGCATCAAAATTTGTATAGATGTCGGCAAAAAAGTCAGTTTTTGACTTATTTGATTGGTTCTTATCAAATGTATTTTGCAAATAATCAGCGTTTGCCTGTTCATTTGAAATTTTATCTTCCAACTCAGCAGAAGCTGCATTTTGCAAAGCTTTACCCGTCACAGTCTCAGCATTTAAATTAATATCTTCTGACTCATCAAGAAGCCTGTTTAGAATTTCAAGCCTTTCAGAAAGCTTAAACCCGCTGTAAAAAGTTCTTATAAGGGCATCGATATTGGCTTTTTCGCCACTTATTCCATTTGCAGTTAAAAATACAGCGCCTTTTATATCCAACTGCTCAAAGCTGTTTATCAAGTCTTTTATATAAGCTATATTTTTCAAGTTTACGGACAAATCTTCTTTTTTAAGACCCGCAGCAATTTCCATGTTAAGCTTGTCACTTGTCAGGCCGATGCTTTTAAGCTCTCTTGTTAAACTTTCTTTTTCATTGGATTCAAAGGAATTGCCCGGATTTATTACTTCCGGTTTTAGTGTTTCAAGAATAATCTTGTCATCAACTCTGTCTTTGACTATGAAATTTACCATGTCCCCCGGGTTTGCCTTTATCTGAACCATCGAAACTGCGTGCAATACTGAGCCGTCAGGCAATTTCAACTTTAAATTGCCGGGAAGAATATCCATTATTTGAGCCTTAATTATATTCCCGGGTTTGATTCTGTCTGCAATTGATGTGTTTTTGTCCAATATTGATTTTATATCTGAAAATAAAATATCAACTCTCACTTTAACCCCTCAAATCAAAGAGATTTTCCAACGGGTTCCTGACTTTGATTGCATCGTGTCTTTTATATAAGAGATTCAGTTATGAAACAATATTTTTTGTAAAGCTCAATCTATGTATCGGACATATGCCATATTTTTTTATAGCGTCAATATGTTCCTTTGTACCATACCCTTTATGATGAATAAATCCGTATTGGGGGTATTTTTCATGCAGTCTGTCCAGTATTCTGTCTCTTGTAACTTTTGCAATAACAGAAGCTGCAGCAATTGATGCACTCTTTTGGTCACCTTTTATTATAGCTTCCTGCCTTGTCTTGTATTTATCCAGCTTTACGGCATCAATCAATAAGTAATCCGGTTCTGGCAAGAGTTTTCGTACAGCCAGATCCATGGCCATTTTAGTTGCATTCAGAATATTGACTCTGTCAATTACATCAACATCTATAATTCCAACACTTACTGCAATTGCTTTATTGTTTATTTCATCAAATAGTTCTTCTCTTTTTTTGGGGGTAAGCTTCTTTGAATCATCAAGGCCTTTTATAAATATTGTCCTGGGGAGTATTACAGATGCAGCCACCACGGGACCGGCCAGGGGTCCTCTTCCGGCTTCATCTACGCCTGCCACCAGTTTAAACCCGTTTAAATAAGCTTTTTCTTCATAAATTAACATGTTGTTAAACCGGGCCAGCTCAGTTTTCATTTCATTTTTCAATTTTTCATATTTCTCAATAAGCTTAATAACTGCTCTTCTATTGTCATCTTTGATGGAATATAAATATTCCAGAGCTTCATCTGTATCCTTTTCAGCCAGAAGCATTTCCAATTCCTTAATTGAGAGCATAAAAAACTAACCTTCCTCTTTTTCTACGGTATCTGTCACATCAGAGGGACGCTCCAGTGATATCCGGCCTATTTTGGCCCCCCTGAATTCATCCAAAACAATACCTGCTGTCCTGGTCAAATCAACTTCTCCTCCGGACACAAGACAGCCACGCTTCATTCCCACATTTTCCAGTATATCATATCCGTTTTCATATTCAATGGATTGGATTTTATAACGCTGGATTACCATTTGGGGGTATAGTTGCATAAGTTTCATCAATAAATGCGATGCCACTTCAACTATGTCAACAACATCATCTTTAATCGCACCTGTGAAAGAAAGGTGCAATCCTGTGGTCAAATCTTCAAATTTGGGCCAGAGGATTCCCGGGGTATCCAAAAGTTCTATTTCATTATTAACCCTGACCCATTGTTTTGCACGGGTGACACCCGGCTTGTCCCCGGTTTGAGCCCGGGCACGCCCGGCAATCCTGTTAATAAAAGAAGATTTTCCGACATTGGGAATGCCAACCACCATTGTTTTTACAGGTCTGAATTTTCTTCCTCTTGCCATGTCGGCTTCAATTTTATCTTTTGCAAGCTCTTTCAATTCAGAAAAAAGTTTTGGGATTCCGGTTCCCTTTATTGAATCGATAAAAACGCTTACAAGACCCTTGCTCTTATACCATGCTTCCCATTCCTTTGAGATATCGTTGTCAGCAAGGTCACATTTGTTTAAGGTTATCAGCCTTGGTTTGGTTTTAAGCAAATTGTCAAATTCCGGATTTCTGCTGCTTATGGGTATTCTGGCATCCAATAGTTCAATAACCACATCTACATATTTTAAATTTTCTGCCAGTATCCGCCTTGTTTTCGCCATATGGCCCGGAAACCACTGTATATTCATAATTCCCTCCGGTTTATTTCAAAACTCCTATTTCACTAAACGGCCAAAAACGAAAAACTGCCTTGCCCTTGATTCTCTTTTGATCTATGAAACCTATATTCCTGCTGTCGCTGCTGTTCTCCCGGTTATCACCCAGGACAAAAACCTTGTCCGGTGGAACAGTTACGGGATAACTTCCGTTTCTGGCAAAGGTTCTGCCTTTAACATATGGTTCCTCCAGTTTTTCGCCATTGACATAGACATAACCGTCCTTTATATCAATAGTATCTCCCGGAACAGCTATAACACGCTTGATATAGTCGATTTCTTCGGGAAAAGGATAAATTTTTTTGATGAAAGGAATTTTATCGGCAAAAGGTATAAAACTCAGCCATCCTTCCTGAATCTGCAGCACGATGATATCTCCCCTTTGAGGAGAATAAAAATAATAGCCCAGTTTGTAAAGTATTACTTTTTGATGAGTGTGAAGAGTATTTTCCATGGATTCTCCAATTACCTCAACAGGTTCAAAGATAAATCCCCTGATAAGCAATGCAATAACAGCGGCAATTAATATTGCCTGAATCCATTGAGCCAATTCACTCAAGCAGCCAAGATTACTTTTTTTGTTTGTAGTATTTTCATCCATAACTACTATTCCTCTATTTCACTTTTATTGTTGGTTTTTATCCCTCGTTTTTGGCTGATGATGCCAGTTTTTCGGATATGGATAAAACAAAAGGGACGATGAGTCCCTTTTTGCTTTAATTTTTAATGTTCCCTTCCGGGATATTAGGTATTATATTTTTTCTTTAACTTTTGCTCCCTTACCTACTCGTTCACGCAGGTAATATAATTTTGCTCTTCTTACTTTACCTTTTCTTACAATTTCAATCTTGTTTATTATGGGAGAATGTATCGGGAATACCCTCTCAACTCCAACACCGTAAGAAACTCTTCTTACAGTAACTGTTTCCCTTGAACTTGTTCCTTTTTTGCTGATTATTGTACCCTCGAAAACCTGAACTCTTTCTCTGTTTCCTTCTTTGATGTTTACATGTACTCTGACATAGCTTCCGATTTCAAGTTCCGGTAAATCGGTTCTCAACTGGCCTTGTTCAATTTCTTTAATTAAATCCATTCTATTCTCCTCCTTCCTTCCAAGACGTTCATGTTTGTGTACATAACAGAGGACCGTCCGTATTCCATAAGCTCCGTATACAACCTTATTGACCAGGGTGAAAAGAGCTTTTGCTTCGCACATTAGTGTTGAGCACTGTTAGTATTTATCAAATACGCTGTAAGTAATCAAAATCAATCTTAAAGATTATTCAATTCTTGCCTTACAGGCAGTAAGCTTTATGGAGCGCCTGATAAACACGGAAAGTATTATAACACAAGTGCTAATAGTTGTAAATGAAAATTCAAAAATTCTTTGGTTTTGTTCAAGTAAAAACGTTAGTGTTCAGGTATTATCGATGTAATTGACTTAATTCACGAACAATCAGCTCCAATACTGCAAGTACGCCTTCGGCAAGGAAAACAATCAGTTTAAAATGCCTTGTAACCTAAGTAATTCCGCGAACTCGCTTCGCTCAAACACGCGGACATTACTAAGATTCCAAGGCATTTTAAACTGTGTTTTCCTATGCCTTGCCGTAAAAGCAGTATTAGAGCTGATTGTTCATGATAAGTGCCTGAACTTTAACGGTAAAATACAGTTTTCATTACCGTCCTCTAAAATCTCTCAATATATCCTTGAAGTATTCAGGCAATTCTGCCGTAAACTCCATGTATTTTCCGCTTATGGGGTGTTCAAACCCCAGCACCTTTGCATGTAGAACCTGTCCCTCCAGGTCAAAGGGCTGTTTCTTTTTTCCATAAACCTTGTCCCCTAGAAGAGGATGTCCTATATATGCCATGTGAACTCTTATCTGATGCGTTCTTCCGGTTTCAAGCCTGCATTCGATATAAGTGTGCTTGGGAAAACGTTCCAGTACCTTGAAATGGGTTGTAGCTTCCCTGCTGTTTTTTACATTGACAGCCATTTTCTTTCTATCTGTCGGATGTCTTCCTATTGGTGCATCAATTGTCGCTTCATCTTCTTTTATAACACCGTCGGCTATGGCTTCATATACTCTTACAATATCATGATTTTTAAGCTTTTGGGACAGCACTTCATGGGCTCTGTTGTTTTTCGCCACAACAAGGACCCCGGTTGTATCCTTGTCAATCCTGTGCACTATACCGGGTCTTATTATACCGTTTATATCCGAAAGGGAATCCTTGCAATGGGATAAAAGAGCATTTACAAGGGTTCCTGAGAAATTGCCGGCTGCAGGGTGCACCACCATGTTTTTTGGCTTGTTGACAACAATAATGTCATCGTCCTCATAAAGTATGTCAATTTCAATATTTTCCGGTTCTACGTTCAGTATTTGGGCTTCCGGTACCGAGATGTTGATATTATCGCCTTTTCTGACTTTATAATTGGATTTGACAATAATACCATTAACCATTACCTGGCCGGTTTGAATCAGTTTTTGTATATGGGACCGGGAATGGTCCTCCATATGTTTCGCCAGCCATACATCAATTCTCTGGCCGTCATCATCTGCCATAAAATTAAACGTATCCATGTTTACTCCGGTTAACTTATTATTTTATCCTTTTCCTTGTATATAAACAGCAAGTAATAAGCCAGGAAAATAGTGCCGATTACTATAAAGGAATCAGCAATGTTAAATATCGGATAATCATATCCCAGAATATTAAAACTTAGAAAATCCACAACCTTTCCGTTTCTGAATATCCGATCAATAACATTTCCCAGAGCTCCTCCTATAATTAGGGAAAGAGAAAATCTTAAATAGTTGGATTTTGAATTGATCAAAATATATGCCAAAACTGCTGACAATATCAGATTCAAGGGAATAAACACCAAGGCTCCGTTCTTGAAAATACCCCAGGCAGCTCCACTGTTTTCCCAGTATGTCAGGTGAAAAAAGTTTTTGATAATTACTATATTCTGCCCCAATTCCATGTTATTAATCACTATCAACTTTGATATCTGATCCAAAGCTATAATTAAAACTATTATAGCAGCCCATATCAATCTAATCATCCTTTCTGTGATTCCGGAACAAAAGAACCTAACATGATTATCTCCCAGTAAAGCCAATTCAATCCTTCCTGGGAGATAATCCTATTATAAACTGTCTTGTTTAAACTGTAAAGCATAAACCCCAATCAGGTATAGTATTTCATGAACCATAAGTTCTGATGCTGCAATTAGCCAAAGTTTATTAAAAGACATTAATACCCCGGTATATACCACTCGGGAATATTCATTAAAGGATCCCATACATGGGGATTGGAAACACCCCTTATATTTTTATGATAAATTATTGTATCATAATAAAAATACAGGCCAATATAAGGCAATTCTTCAGAAATTATCTGTTTCATATTTATAAAGTATGCCTTTTTTTTCATTGGGTCAAGTTCGGTTAAAATCTTGTTGAGATAGTTGTCTACATCAATGTTTTCATATCCGGTAACATTGTATGCTTCCTCTTCTCTGGCATACCTTTTTTGGGATGAATAGAGGAAAGACATATCAGGACAACGGCTTATATAGACCCCCATGAAAGCCATATCAAATTTCTTGTTATTTATATTTTTCATTTTTTCATCCCAGCTCAATTCCTTGATACTTATATTGATTCCAATGTCCTTTAACTGCTCCTGAATTTTTTTAGCCACAATAAGCCTGTCTGAATTATCTTCATTAACAACCAATTCAAAATCAAGGTAGTAGGTCCTGCCGTTCATATACTTGCTCCACCTGTTGCTGCTTAGCCTCCACCCGCTGTTTTCCAGAACTTCAACAGCCTTGTCCGGATAACGGTAATCAATGGAAATCCCCTCATTCAACCATGTACCAGGAATTACAGGTATATCGGAAAGCAACACTTTATCAGGCAGCACATTTTTCATAATATCAAACCTGTCTATTGCATAAGAGATGGCTTTTCTTACATTGATGTCGGACAATACAGGGTTGGACAGATTAAAAGCAATAAACTCAAAATTCCTGCCCGGGAATTTGTATATGTTAATATCCGTACGTCCATGATATTTGTAGCTCTGATCTTTTTGCACAGGTATGAAATCCACATTTTTTGACTCAAAAGCGTTATATATATCTTCTTTGGTTTCATATAATTTTATGTTGACAAAAGAAATGTACGGTGTTGCAGCAAAGCTGCCTGTTTCCTTTCGATTCCACCAGTCCGGATTAGCCTTGAGTATAATTAATTCATCCTTTTCCATGGACTCAAATTTATAAGGACCTGTTCCCACCGGTGTAATCATGCCTGCTGATTTTATTTCTCCAAGTCCGCCATAATGCTTTTCTGAAATAACCGGAAAATTCATTTTCTCGGCAGTGAATGAATCAGGTACGAAAAGTGTGAACTTTATTGTATTTTCATCTAAAATTTCACAGTTTTTGACGTTCCGGACATTTATATTATAAACTGAATTTGAAAAACTGCTTTTTATAATATCAAAAGAGTATTTTACATCACTTGCGGTAAAGCTGTCTCCATTATGCCACAAAACATTTTTTCTCAAATGAAAAATCCATTCCAGGGCATTATCAGAAACTTCCCAATTTTCAGCAAGATAAGGCACGGGATTTTGGGCAGAGTCAAGTTTTACCAGGCTTTCAAAAATCAATGCTGAAAAATTATGAACATGAATATTGTTTGTAAGCAATGGGTTTAGGGTGTCCGGAACTGTACTGAACATATTTAATGTACCCCCGTTGACCGGACCTCTGTCAATAATATTTTCACCAGGAGAATTTATATTATTTGAATTATCACTCTGCTCAATAATATCCAATGAAAAATTGCACCCTGCAGCCAATGTGCAGTTGATTGCAATAATCAGCAATAAAATTATAGACACGGCAATTTTTAGCATTGATATATTTTTCATTCTTATATCAACTTCCAAATTCTTTTGATATTCTGTATGTATTATTTTGTGATTTATTTTATCCGGAATATAATAAAAAGTTTTCTTCATTGGCAAATAAACTCCTGATACCTGAATCAATGAGTTTATTTTACCACAAAGATGCAACACTTGAAATGCCTCTAAAATAAAAAAAGCATATATCTAATATGCTTACGCTTACTTTTGACATTAGCAAAATAAAAAATCACTTTACAAGATAATAAACAACTCTTTCTCTCCTGTTTTCAGGCATAATATTATAAGGGACGGGATGAGGGTGCAAATTATTAATTATTTTCTCCTGTCTCTGGGCTCCACTATGAGCTTGATTGCTGTTTTTTCCTGACCGTCAATTATAACCTCGGTAAAAGCTGGTATAAATACCAGGTCATAACCAGAAGGAGACAAAAAACCTCTAACAATTGCAATTGCCTTAATTGCCTGATTCAGTGCCCCAGCCCCTATAGCCTGGACATAAGCAACCCCTTTCTCTCTAATAACACCGGCAAGGGCACCTGCTATAGAGTTTGGGTTTGATTTTGCAGAGACTTTTAACATTTCCATTTAAAGACCCCCAAAATTGCTTTATGACTCTATAATTCTGCACAAATAATCAAATTCCTTCTTTTTCGTTAAAAATCCTATATGATAGAATGTTATTTAGCAGGAAACGTCCTTTTTCTTTCTGTCAATCAATTATTTTCATTATTCGATGCATCTCAATGGTTTTGCCGGTGGAATCGTCTATTTCCAGGACAACAGCGTTCAGTTGTATTTTGCCTTTTTCCAGTTCAAAACGGGCAGGCATGAACGTAATGAATTTTTCTATAACTGTATTTCGTTTAACACCGATAATTCCTTCATATGGCCCCGTCATCCCAACATCTGTTATAAAACCTGTGCCAAAGGGCAATATTCTTTCATCTGCAGTTTGAACATGTGTATGGGTGCCTATAACACCGCTTACTTTCCCGTCAAGGTACCAGGCAAGGGCTGTTTTTTCAGATGTTGCTTCCGCATGCATATCAACAATGATTATGCGGACACTGTTTTTTAAAATCTCCACTTCCTTGTCGGCTGTCCGGAAAGGGCATTCAACAGGCTCCATATATATTCTTCCCATTAAATTAATTATTCCGATTTTACCGTTATTATTACTGATGACTGCGGACCCTTTACCCGGCAATCCTTCTAGATAGTTTGCAGGTCTGATAATTTTGGTATCGCTTTCTATAAAACTGAAAATCTCTTTCTTGGACCACACATGATTCCCCATAGTGATGGCATCTATACCAGATTTGTATAATTCCTGGGCAACAACATATGTTATTCCGCTGCCCCCTGCAGCATTTTCGCCGTTCGCAATACAAAAATCGATTGAGTATTCACGCTTTAATTCCGGCAACAGTTCCTTGATTGCCCTGCGCCCGGGATTTCCTACTACATCTCCTATAAACAAAACATTCAAATTTTTTCCTCCATTCTAATCAGGAAAAGGCTAATAAAAGTATTCACTATTATTCTATCAGGGAAATCATGGTTTTAAAAACAAAACTAAAATGAAAAAGCGTGTTTCCACGCTTTCTACATTTTAGATCAGTAAGAATTTTCAGCAAGCTGATTTGTACTTTTAGCCGTAATAAATTCATGATACCTATACTATTAAGTACAAAGCTTATTTTGCATACTCAACAGACCTGGTTTCCCTGATCACGTTAACTTTAATCTGTCCTGGGTAATCCAGCTCTTCTTCAATTTTCTTAACAATATTTCGTGCCATTAGCACAATATCATCATCCGAAACATCTTCAGGTTTAACAATAATCCTGACTTCTCTTCCTGCCTGTATGGCATAAGATTTCTCTACCCCGCTGAATGAATTTGCAATTTCCTCGAGTTTTTCAAGACGCTTTATATAAGATTCCAGCGTTTCTCTTCTTGCCCCGGGCCTTGCTGCAGAGATAGTATCCGCAGCCTGTACGAAAACTCCTATAATTGATGTAGTTTCTACATCTCCGTGATGTGAAAGTATTGCATTGACAACAATGGGGTTCTCCTTATATTTTTTGGCAAGCTCTGCGCCAATATTTACGTGGGATCCCTCCACCTCGTGGTCAACAGCTTTACCTATGTCATGGAGCAGTCCGGCTCTTTTGGCCATCACTACATCTTCATCCAGTTCTGCTGCTATCAAACCTGCAAGATGAGCCACTTCAATTGAATGACTAAGAACATTCTGACCGTAACTTGTCCTGTACTTTAGTTTTCCAAGAAGTTTTATTAGTTCAGGATGCAACCCGTGAACACCGGTTTCGAAGGTTGCGTTTTCACCTTCCGTTTTGATTGTATTCTCAACTTCTTTTCTTGCTTTTTCAACCATTTCTTCAATACGTGCGGGGTGAATTCTACCGTCAATTATGAGTTTTTCAAGGGCTATCCTGGCTATTTCCCTTCTAATTGAATCAAAACCTGATAAAATAACAGCTTCCGGAGTGTCATCTATTATTAGATCAATTCCGGTTAATGTCTCAAGAGTTCTGATGTTTCTGCCTTCCCTTCCAATGATTCTTCCTTTCATTTCATCATTTGGAAGCGGAACAACTGAAACTGTAATTTCTGATACATGATCTGCAGCGCATTTTTGAATTGCACAGGAAATTATTTCTTTAGCTTTCTTTTCAGCTTCTTCCTTTGCTTTGGCTTCAATATCCTTTATAAGAATTGCAGCTTCATGTTTTACTTCGTTTTCAACGCTTCGTAAGAGATATTCCTTTGCTTCGTCCGTTGAAAGACCTGAAATTCTCTCAAGCTCTTGGATCTTCTGTCTGTGAAGATCGCTTATTTCATCCTGTAATGCTTGGATTTCTCTGGTTTTCTTATTAATTTGCTCTTCTTTTTGTTCGAAAGATGACATCTTTCTGTCAAGAGTTTCTTCTTTTTGAACCAGCCTTCTCTCCAGGCGCTGAATTTCATTTCTCCTATCCCTGATTTCCCTTTCCAGTTCAATCCTGCTTTTATGAATTTCTTCCTTTGCCTGAAGTAGGACCTCTCTTTTCTTGTTTTCTGCTACTTTTTGTGCTTCGACCAAGATTCTTTTAGCTTCCTCTTCTGCACTTCCTATTTCAGCTTCAGCCACTTTTTTTCTATGTTCTATACCCTTGCGCACTCCGAATGAATAAGCAAAAATAGAGGCGGCAACGGTAATTATTAAGCCAACTATGCCTACTGCAGCTGCGATAAAAAAACCCGAAATAACACTCACCTCCATATTTAGTTTTCAATGACCAGTAATAGCGTACTATATAACGATCATTTCTTTATTTTTTAAAGCTTGCGGTTTGCCAAATATTTCATTCAAGCTGGAAGCAAAATAAGCATGCGTTGCATGTCCTTGTACCATTTCTGATACATTGGACTATATTGTACATAGCATAGGTTAATTTTAAACTTTTTTAAAAATTGTGTCAAGAACATTATGTAATTAAGGTACTTTTGCTTAATGTTCAGTGTAGTCAGATTAGAGTATTTGTTCAGACGAATTCATAAAGCAACTCATACCTTGTTTTTCTGCTGCAAAAGAGAGTCTTCCTTCCCGCCGCCGGATAGGCAAAATGCTATATTTTGCTTTGCCTCCTCGAATTCCGGGTTTAGCTCCGAAGCCATGGAGTAGTATTCTCTGGCCTCACTGAACCGGTTCAATTTTGCAAGGCAATTCCCAATATTGTAATAGACTTTATATTCATGATTTTTTATTGCCTGAATCTTGTTGTAAATATCCAGATATCTGCTGCGCTTTTTATGCTTCAAGGTTCTGATTTTGTTTGTTTTGAATTCTTTATACAATTCCTCATAAATATTGATTACCTTTTTGTAACAGCTTATTGCTTCATTGTATTTTTCCCGATAAAAACATATATTTCCCAGGTTGTAATATATTGAGGGGCTTGTGCTTATAACCGAAACAATTGGCTTGTATATGCTGTATGCCTTGTTGTAGTTCTTTGTATTGATGTATAGCTGCGCTTGCAAGATATGCCGTCTGATATTCCTTATTATGCTTTCGTCAGAGATATTCAGGTCATCGAGTAATTCACTTACTGTTTGCTCACGGCAAATAGAGTTAATATTGCTAATGTCTGCTTTCTTTTTTTCCGGCCTGACAACTCTTTGAACAAGACCTTCAAAAGATTCCTGGCGTTTAAAGTCTGAAATCATGGTTATATAGTCATACAGCAGCAATATGAACGGTGCAGCAATACCTAAAATTATATATCCCAGTTCCACAAGATGAATATTTACCACATTGATTTTATATGCAAGGCATAATACTGCAATTGTTAATATAAAAACCTGCCCGCAAAGGGTGATTAAAGTAGCAATCGTTCTTCTCCTGAAATAGCGGTAAAGCGTATATAAAAGAAACAGAAACATAAGGGTTAATACAAAAACAACAAAGAAAGACATGTTGTTACCCTCCTTAAAAAACGTATCTATTTTAACCGGTCGTCATCCTTCAGTTTCATCTCCTGCAGTTGCTGTTTTGTAATCAAAACCTGGCGGGGCTTGCTTCCTTCAAATCCTCCAACAATACCTCTCTGCTGCATTTGATCAATGATTCTTGCTGCTCTTGCGTAACCGACCCTGAATCTTCTTTGAACCATTGATACAGATGCCTGACCTGCATCAACAACCATTTCAATGACTTCGGGCAGTAATTCATCGGCATCATCGTCGCCTTCACCGGCAGGTCCGTTTTGGGATTCTATTTCTTCAATTATATTGTTGTCATATTGAGTTTCTCCCTGCTCCTTGACAAACTTGATTACATTGTCAATCTCATCTTCCAGAACAAGAGCGCCTTGAATTCTTACCGGCTTGGATTTGCCGGAAGGATGGAATAGCATGTCACCTTTACCCAACAGCTTCTCGGCCCCTGCCATATCAAGAATGGTTCTTGAATCAACCTGTGAAGCTACGGCAAAGGCAATTCTTGAAGGGATATTGGCTTTTATTACACCGGTAATAACATCAACAGAAGGCCTTTGGGTTGCAATAACCAGATGCATTCCTGCCGCCCTTGCCATCTGGGTAAGCCTGCATATGGCATCTTCAACGTCATTTGGCGCAACCATCATCAAATCTGCAAGCTCGTCAATAATAATTACTATTTGCGGCAATAACTGCTGGCTGTTTTGCATCATAAGATTATTGTATCCTTTTATATCCTTGACGCCTTCTTCTGCAAACAGCTTATACCTGTCAACCATTTCCTGCACTGCCCAGTTTAATGCTCCTGCAGCTTTTTTCGGGTCTGTCACAACAGGTATCAAAAGGTGTGGAATGCCGTTGTATACTCCCAGTTCCACGACTTTTGGGTCAATTAGAAGAAGTTTTACTTCGTCAGGAGCAGCCTTGTAAAGAATGCTTATAATCAAATTGTTGATGCATACGCTTTTTCCGGCACCGGTTTGGCCTGCTATAAGCAAATGGGGCATTTTTGCAATATCTGCGACAATACATTCACCGGAAATATCCTTGCCTAAAGCAAAGGCCAGTTTCGAAGGGTGTTTTGAAAATTCCGGCGACTCAAGAACCTCTCTTATAGTAACTGTTGCAATTTCTTTATTAGGCACTTCAATGCCAATTGCAGCCTTACCGGGGATGGGCGCTTCTATTCTTACTCCCATAGATGCCAGGTTAAGGGAAATATCGTCAGAAAGATTGACTATCCTGCTTACTTTTACTCCAGGACTTGGCTGCAGTTCATATCGGGTAATTGTAGGCCCCCGGCTGATATTTATGACTTTGGCATTTACGCCAAAGCTTGAAAGGGTTTCCTCAAGTTTTCGGGCACCTTCCAGAGCTGCATTTCTGATTTCATTCATGTCCGCATTTTCCTGATTAGGCTCATTCAGCAGGTCAAAGGAAGGAAACTTGTACCCGGGATGACTGCTCAAGTCGACTTTAATCTCTTCCGCAGGCTGTTTTTTCGCCTTCTTTACATTAATTTCAACATCATTTTTTATATCTTTCATGAAAAAATTAATAGGATCCGGTTCCTCATCCTGAGAAAGCCAGGCATCTTTATATTCTTCAACCGGTTGTTTTTTAGCCTCTGTTTTCTTTTTTCCTGGTGCTTTGCCTTCAATGCCTTCCCCTGCAGCAATATCAATTTTCTTGAGCCTGTTCACGAAATTTTTAAAGTAATTGCCAATACGATTTTTCAAGCTGATAAGCAATTTTACCAGGGATATATCAAGAAGCAGAATTATATCAATGGCAAGAAAAGTGCCGATAATAACCGAAGTACCGGCAACATAGAACATTTTCAAAAGGGGTGCTGTGACAAGGCCTCCTATCAAACCTCCGTTGTCAAGAGTTTTTCCATGCTCATATGCAACGGACATATAGCCCCAAAATGTTCTGTTTTCATAAATTTCCTCAAAGCTGCTCCAGTGAATTATGTGAAGAATGCAGGATATCAATAAAAGCAATACAAAAATACAGATTATTCTCCTGTTGATAAGGGGGTTGTTTTTCTTAAATATTACAAAAATCGCATATACAATGATGAATGACGGAATCAGAAGAGCCGGCATGCCCATAAGGCCTAAAAAAAGATTTCTGATAAAGTTGCCGAAAATGCCTACAGCTTCTTCATAAAAAAAACTTAAGGCGAAGAGCAGCCCTGTACCCAACAATAATATTCCGATTATTTCGTTCTCTAAACCGGAAAATATGTTACCGCCTTTTTTCTTTTGTATTTTTCTCACACTCAATTTTTGCACCCCCAAAGAAAATCCAATTGTGTATTCTCTGTAAAAAAAGTTCTCTTCAGTTTTCTCCAAATAAAAAACAATTTTTTCCTTACTGCAAAATTTAAAGAAAATTTACAGCACCTGACTAAATAAAATATACCATAAAATCTATTTTTTTTCTACAGCATGCAATTTATCTGTTCGATTTCTTGCTGAACAGGGGTATTTATTAATAAAAATCAAATTAATGCTGTAACAAAGCATAGAAAACTGAAAAATGAAATGTATGAATCGGCAAATTCATTATATTATCTTATTTTTTTTTCATTTTTTTCTAAATCAATGCCAGTTATTATATTGCCGGGCTGGAAAAGCGGATTCAAATAAGCTTTTGGAGAAGTGCTGAGCAAACGGCTGATTTTATATTGATTATTGGAAAGTGGCATTACTTCGATTTTTTCCCCCATATATTCAATTTCGAGGGGTTTGCCGTTACAGTCTTCCATATTGTTGAAAATTACATCCATGGGCACAATTGAATGAATAATCATTTAATGTTTCCTCCTGTGTTGCAAATATTCTACCTGGTCCATGCTTCTTCAAGCATTTGG
Source organism: Clostridiaceae bacterium (assembly GCA_012839865.1). Taxonomy (GTDB): domain Bacteria; phylum Bacillota; class Clostridia; order CAYPLH01; family DUMO01; genus DUMO01. Next base: position 79,052 of record DUMO01000051.1, on the reverse strand, counting down.
TTTCTTGGATTCATTTATTAATTCATACAGTTTTGCCAGAGCTTCCCTGAGCCCTCCCACTGCATCAATTATACCACAGTTCACAGCCTCCTCGCCAAACAAAACCGTACCCACATCATTTGCCAGTTCGCCGGTTTTCAACATAAGGCTTCTGAATTTTTCGACGGATATATTGGAATTTCTTGAAACAAATTGAACAACCCTTTCCTGCATTTTGTCGAAATATTCGTATGTCTGGGGTACTCCTATTACCAGCCCGGTCAGCCGTATGGGATGAATGGTCATGGTTGCGGAAGGAGCGATAAAGGAATACTTTGTTGAAACAGCCATAGGTACGCCTATACTGTGACCGCCGCCTAAAATAAGTGATACAGTTGGCTTTGACATGCTGGCAATCATTTCAGCTATTGCAAGTCCTGCTTCCACATCCCCCCCGACAGTATTCAAAACCAATAAAAGGCCGTCAATTTGATTGTCCTCTTCTATTGCTACAAGCTGGGGAATAACATGCTCATACTTTGTTGTTTTGTTTTGCGGCGGAAGGACTATATGCCCTTCTATCTGGCCAATAATTGTAAGGCAATGAATGTTTCCCTTGGGATTTGATACAGAGGTATTGCCCAGTTCAATCAAATCCCTGGTTTGGTCCTTTTTTTCTTCAGTTTCGGTTTTTTCAGGCGTCATGTTCCCAAAAGTAACCTTGTTTTCTTCTCTCAACAACTTCACTTCCTATGTCATATAGATGAAAATTTTATAAGTTTGATCAGTCATAAAAAAGCACATTGGTTGAAACCCGTATAGAACTGCTATACACAAAATATTATGCTTTAAATTTAAAATATTATTTCAAAAAAAAGCATATCGGCTTATTTCCTCATGTTTAATTTTTTGCCATTAAAAAAAGCACACATCAATGTGTGCGAACATGCAATTGTGCTTTTTAATATGCAATCAAATCAATATAGGGTGAATTTGCCTGCCTTCCAGGGCATGCAAAATTGTTGGAATAATCTTGCTGTAGTCGGCTACCAGGGAATTTTGCTTGTTTTTTGGATCATCCTGGCCAAAAGGAACCATGTATATGTTTTTTCTGTTAAGTACAATTCCTATGTTCTGGGCATTTCCGGACAAACCGTCATTTGTGGAAATTGCAATTATTACAGGTCTTTGATTTCTAAGCTGTGCCTTGCATGCCATTGTCACTGCAGAGTCGCTGATCCCGTTGGCGATCTTTGCAAGGGTGTTTCCGGTGCATGGTGCTATTACAAGAACATCGAGCAAAGATTTCGGCCCTATCGGCTCGGCATCCACAATTGAAGATATAACCTTCTTCCCTGTCAATTCAACCAGCTTGTTCATGAAGTCCTTTGCAGTGCCAAACCTTGTATCTGTAGAATTGACAGTTTCAGACACTATGGGATGTACATCAGCTCCTTCGTCCAGCAATTGTTTTATTACAGGGATGATCTTAGCAAATGTGCAAAAAGATCCGGTAACTGCAAAACCTACATTCAAGTTCTTTAAACTCATTTTCAGCCCCCCAGTTCCTCAATAATATTGTAAATGGTATCTTTTATAAATTTTGCGGCAGTAACCGGCGCAATCTTGCCGGGCAGTGAAAGCGCCCATATGGTGTTCAAACCTAATTCCCTGGCTTTTTCAAAGTCCACCCCTCCCGGTTTTGATGCCAGGTCAATGATAAGGCAATCCCTGTCAATTCTGTATAGCAGGTCATAGTTAAGTATTACATGTGGAATTGTGTTGAAAATTATATTCATTCTGGGCAGGTAATTTGCCAAATCATCCAGGGGTACGGGAATATAGCCGCTGCTTTGAATCCATGCCAGATCCGAGTATTTTCTTGCTTCCACATATACATTGGCACCAATACCTTTAAGCATCCTTGCAAGAGTTTTGCCTATTCTGCCAAAACCAAGAACAAGGACATTTGAATTGTGCAAAGTAGTTGGCGTTTCTTCAATAGCAATTTTTATAGCGCCTTCTGCCGTAGGTATTGCGTTAAGTATTGCCATTTCTTCCCTGTTTAACAAGTCTATGGAACAAACATTATACTCCTTGGAAATTTGAGCTATTTTTTTGCTTATTACTCCGGCAATCAGCAATTGGTTGTCTTTAATATTGCTGAATACATCATAAATAGGTATGGGATTTTTACTAAACGGAGCATTTAGATTTTCATTATCGTTTGAAAAAGGAATTGGTCCGATGACAATATCTGTTTGATTGATGGCGTCAAACAGGCTGTCGGATTCGGCTATGCCAAGGTCAAATCCTGCATTTTCAAATCCGAAAATTTTAACTTTGTTATCATCCTCAATTAACAAGTTTGCAAGCTTGATGCTTCTTAAATCTCCTCCAATAATGGAAAAACTCTTTTTAGTCATATGTAAAACCCTCCAAGCAATATCATAGTAACAGATGAACACTACATAATATGTACTTTCATAATTAAGGGTGCTTGTTTTATTGACTTGATTATTCTTTATCGGAGGAAGAGAAATATTCTAAGCATGAAAAAACATAACCGGGGTGTAAAACCCCGGTTATATAAACAATTCAATTATCCTGTTTAAATTAGTGTGCTGGTTGACTCTTTAATTCTTGTTATTATTGTCGTTGTTGTTGTTTGAGGAAATCGCATCCTTCCTGGAGAGGTTTATCCTTCCCTGACGGTCAATATCCAAAACCATAACCATAATTTCATCTCCAACATTTACGACGTCCTCAACTTTTTGCACCCGTTTGTTATCAAGTTTCGAAATATGAACCAGTCCTTCTTTTCCGGGCAGGAACTCAACAAAGGCACCAAAGCTTGTGGTCCTTATTACCTTGCCCAGGAAAATTTGTCCGGGTTCTATATTTTTTCCGATACCTTCAATAATTTGTATAGCACGGTTTCCGGATTTTTGATCAGGACTTGTAACAAATACGTTTCCGTCATCATCAATATCAATCTTTACGCCGGTCTCGGCAATGATTTTATTAATAGTCTTTCCACCGGGGCCAATAACGTCTCTGATCTTGTCAGGGTCAATTTTAGTAGCGATAACTTTGGGTGCATATTCTGACAAGTTCTTTCTGGGTTCCGGCAGCGCTTTCAATATAACCTCATCAATTATTTTAAACCGCCCCATCCTGGTAAGATTGAAAGCGTCTTCAATAACATTGTAACTGATGCCTTTAACTTTGATATCCATTTGAATTGCTGTTATACCGTTCTTAGTCCCGGCAACCTTGAAGTCCATATCACCATAAAAATCTTCTATTCCCTGGATATCCATGAAAGTTACATAGCGGTCTTCGTTGCTTTCGTCGGTAACAAGCCCTGCAGATATTCCGGCTACGGGATTTCTAATGGGAACTCCTGCATCCATCAATGCCATTGTGCTTGCACATACGCTTCCCTGGGATGTGGAACCGTTGGACATAAGGACTTCAGACACCAGTCTTATTGCATACGGGAACATGTCTTCCTTTGGAATGACAGGTTCCAAAGCTCTTTCCGCCAATGCACCGTGTCCGATTTCCCTTCTGCCCGGACCTCTTGAGGGCTTGGTCTCCCCTACGCTGAATGAGGGGAAATTGTAGTGATGCATATACCTTTTTGTCTCATCCAAATCAATACCGTCCAGCATCTGCACATCTCCCATGGCCCCTAAAGTGACTGTGGTAAGAACCTGGGTTTGTCCCCTCTGGAACAGTGCTGAACCATGTGTTCTCGGTAAAATTCCAACTTCACCATGCAGTTCCCTTATATCATTAAGACTTCTGCCGTCAACTCGTTTGCCCTCTTCCAATATGGCTTTGCGTACAATTTCTTTTTGAACCTGATCAACTGCTTCCTTGATTTTGACTTCCATCTCAGGAAATGTTTCAGCAAAGTGCTGAACCGTATCTTCTGCAATCAGATTCAAATTGTTCTCCCTGGTTGCTTTATCAGGTTCAAATATTTTTTCTTTAATTTTATCGTAGGTGTATTCTCTTACCGCGGTCATTATTTCTTCGGGAACATTTGAAGAAATGTATTCAAACTTGGGCTTGCCGATTTGGGCAACTATTTCGTTGATAAAATCGACAATTCTTTTGATCTCTTCATGGCCAATTTTAATGGCATTTAATACAACTTCATCAGGAACCTCGTCTGCGCCGGCTTCGATCATCATAATTTTCTCCTTGGTGGCAGCAAGAGTGATATACATTTTGCTCTTTTCCCTTTGGGCAGTGTTTGGGTTTATAACAACCTCGTCATCTACAAGTCCTAATACTACTCCACCGATAGGTCCGTAAAAAGGTATGTCGGAAATGGACAGCGCAACGGAAGTTCCGATCATTGCCGCGATTTCAGGTGAATTGTCCTGATCGACGGAAAGCACTGTATTTACAACAGCTACGTCATTTCTCATATCTTTCGGGAATAAAGGTCTTATTGGTCTGTCAATTACTCTTGATGTCAGAATTGCTTTTTCAGAAGGCTTGCCTTCTCTTTTGATGAATCCGCCGGGTATTTTTCCAACTGCATATAATCTTTCTTCATAATCAACTGATAATGGGAAAAAATCCACTCCTTCTCTTGGTGTCGGTGAAGCTGTAGCAGTTGAAAGAATAACAGTATCACCATATCTTACAAGTGCGGAACCATTCGCAAATTGAGCCAACTGCCCTGTTTCAACTACAAGTTCTCTCCCTGCCAGGGTCATCCTGTAGCTTTTTTTCATATAGTTTTCCTCCTTTGTTGAAACCACAGACAGTAGGATGTAGATTCTGTACCGGAAAAAAATTTCCGATAAACAAGCTACCTTCTACAGCCTATGGTTTCAATTTTTTTATTATAAAAATTGATACTTCTTGCAAAAATTAATTATATATACTCTAAAGAATTCTGCAATTAATTAATATATGTAATACTTTTAATAATCTTTCAATTACCTGGTTTATGGTTTTATTATTTACTTTATGTTAAAAAAATAACTATGTAATTTCAACTATTCGAGCGATAATCAAATGGCAAAAATATATATTGCTTCGTCCAAGGGATGGGAGTTAACTTAAAAAAGAGCGGAAACTCCGCTCTTTTTAAGAGTCAACTGCGAAGCAAATCCGACTAAAATGAAAAAATAAAGTATATCCCGATTACTTTCTCAAATTTAGTCTTGAAATTATAGAGCGATATCTTTCAATATCTTTCTTCTGAAGATAGTTTAACAAACCTCTTCTTTGACCAACCATTTTCAAAAGTCCTCTTCTTGAATGGTGGTCATTCTTGTGAACTTTAAGGTGTTCATTCAAGTCATTGATTCTCTCAGTAAGAATGGCAATTTGAACTTCCGGAGAACCGGTATCATTCTCACTAATTTTGAAAGTCTCAATAATTTCTTTTTTCCTATCCTTAAGCATAGATTTTTCCTCCTGTATTTTTAATCCCCATCAGCCTGGTAAACGGTCGGAGTAATCCTGAAAACCAAGCAAATGGATTATTATTCTAAACAATTTTAACACATTGGTGGTTGTGTGTAAACACCAATATTTTAACAGATGATAAAAAGGTTGTCCAGGTAAAACATAGGGCAAGAAAACAATGACTTTAACAGTATTTTCAGCACCTAAATAAAATCCAAATCCTGTAAAACCTGCTCAAACATTTTAGAATGACCCAATACATTGGGATGTATTTTATCGCCGATGTAATATTTTTTATCTGGTGTTTTTCCATCACTATTAACCGTTAATGCCTTATTAAAGTATATTACATTATACGGACATTTTTCAACATAGTCTAAAACAGCATCATAAAACTCTTCCCGTCCGGAACGCATGGGCATCATACATATAATTGGAGTTGAACCTTTTCTTTTAAACAATTGAATAACCTTTTCTGTGTTGGTCTTCCAGACATCAAAAACATAATCATTGACCATATGAGCAAGAAAAACATATTCAGGTTTTTTGAAAGCCCTGTCCAATACAGGAAGTTTCCGTATTATTCCTGATGAGGTTTCTCCTGCGGTGCCTAAAATGGCTACATTGCCATTTAGCTTTTTGTATAGCATTCCTGCCCATCTGTTATTGTAACCACCGCCTGGAAGATTACGTATTGTATCTCCCTCCATAATGCTGTCGCCTAATAAAAGTGCTTTGGGAGAATGGGGAAAATTACTGAAATAATCAAATTGTAAAATTTCGACACAGCCCTTGTAAACATAAAAGCGCGGGTAATCCCAGCAACGGCCTGCATTTTTTACTCCTTTTCCGGTTGAAATATAGCTTATGGTATCCTTTTCTCCCGTTACTGAATCTTCAATTGTGAATTCCAGAACTTCACCAAATGATTCCAATACTAAATTGTATTCTCTTCCTTTACCCAATTCCAAAACAGTTGCTTTTTCTGCAATTACAGTTGAGGGTATTTCAGTAGCAGATACTGCTGACTGATATATTCTCATAACACAATTATCCAATTCCACTGTGGAACTGAACCCAACATTCATTGGAGATGTGCGCCTTTCAACTCTAATTTTTGAATTTTTATCCTTAAGACGGATTTTCCATTTAACACCGTCACAATCAAAGTGCATGGGTTGGGTAAATTGCATATAAGTATTCCAATTCTCAGAAGGGGTTAATATAATCCCATTATTTATTGCATAAAATCCGTTAATAAACCATGAACCGAAAGGAGGTGACAATAATGCATCTTTATCAAATTTTACGGTGTATATTGTATTTATTCGTTTGTCGGAATCAATATTCTTGATAATTTCATAAATTAAATCCATTTTTTTCATCTTCTTTCTTATATAAATAACACCACTCACATTTTTGATTGAGAAATTCTTTATTTATTCCAAAGCCTTATAAGCCTTTGCTGATTATGTCATAAATCCAGGTGAAATAGCTATATAAGCTAATTGTACATTCAAGAGTCAATAAAAAGCAACAGGCCTGTATTATCTTGACAAATTATTTATTTTAAGCACTTTTCATGTGTTTTAAAAATATTATGTTAATAAAGAAAACTAGTTTGGAGGTAATTGATAATGATGCAGCAGCACTTATATGGTATGAATAATGTGCATTACGCCCATTGCTGTTATCCTGAAACAAACCTGGCCCGGGCATATATTCCTTTTCAAGAACTGAATTGTGTATACCTGCCTATGGTGGGGCTTGGCAAGGGTACAATTTTTCCTGAACTTGACAGGCCTTATGGCGTGGATCCGGAATATACGGTTGATCACTAGACTGGAGGTGTAATTATGGTAAAAGAACGTGAAAAACTGCTTAGAGAAATAATGGCATATGATTTCGCAGCAATTGACATGCAGCTGTATTTGAATACTCACCCGCATGACGTGCGGGCTATCAGCTTGCACAATTGTTATGTTAACCGCAGTAGAATTTTGAAAGACATGTATGAAAGATTATATGGCCCTCTTACTGCAAGTTCACCCTACCCGAGGTATCCGTGGAAATGGATCGAAAGTCCATGGCCTTGGGAATATCAATAATTTTGCAAAAAAATAAGGAGGTTTAATTATGTGGATTTATGAAAAAAAATTGGAATACCCGGTGAAGATAAAAAATAAAAACCCTAAAATGGCTAAATATATTATAACTCAGTATGGTGGCCCTGATGGTGAACTGGCAGCGTCGTTAAGGTATTTAAGTCAAAGATTCAGCATGCCTACAGAAGAAGCAAAAGCAATTCTCAACGATATCGGTACTGAAGAGCTTGCCCACCTGGAGATAGTCGGAACAATGGTTTTCCAGCTGACTAAAGGCGTTCCTCCGGATGTGTTGGAAAAGATGGGTCTTGGAGCTTATTATTCCGACCATGATCATGCTGTTTATCCGGTCAGTGCGTCAGGTGTACCTTTTACTGCAGCATATATACAATCCAAAGGCGATCCCATAGCAGATTTGCATGAGAATCTTGCAGCAGAACAAAAAGCCAGAGCCACTTATGAGAACTTGATAAATCTTGCGGATGACCCTGATGTTATTGACCCCCTCAGGTTCTTAAGAGCCCGGGAAATTGTACATTTCCAGAGGTTCGGAGAAGCTCTTGGAATTGTGCAGGAAAAACTCGGACAGAAAAAGTTCTACATGAGCAAACCTAAAGAAGAAAAACTAGCTGAATCAAACAAAGAAGCTTATGGACTAAAAAAATAAAGGGACATCAAGTCCCCTTTTTTTAAGCCAATTACAATGTATGTTTATAGTTAATTATATGTTATAGCTTTTTAAGTTCTTCCATGCAGTTTTCACAAATATTTCTGCCCTTATATTCGCTTACATTTTCCCTTGTATTGCAAAATACACAGGAAGGCAAGAATCTCCTCAGGACAATTGTGTCACCGTCAATAAGCAATTCAATGTCGTTCTTTTCGTTAAACTCGAACTCTTTTCTTAATTTTTTAGGCAGAACAATCCTTCCTAATTGATCAACTCTCCTTACAACACCTGTGGCTCTCATAAAATTTTCTTACCCCTTTCATGTTTCTTTTGTCATAAAGACTTATATATATATATATTTATAATATATATACTACTATGTATTTTGACTATAACGTAACAATCCGGTGTCGGAGTAAGAATTACAACCAATAAACTCACAACTGTATGATAAGGTTTATTCGTAAAATTATTGGTGTTGTATCCTCTAATTTCTATATTTTCATTGTAAATAATTTATAAATAGAAATCAATACTTTTTTGAAATATTTTTCTATTTTTTAATAATTAGTGCTATAGTTCCTATTTGGCAGCCAAAAAAATTTCCATGAGTTCATGTCCGTTTTCTATAAAAATGCCTTTTTCCCTGACTTCGGTTTCATTAAAGCTGCTGACGCCGGACTCTGCCGCAACTAAATTGTCATAAATTATGAATGGTACAGGGTCGGCTGTATGGGTTCTGAGGGAAAGCGGCGTTGGATGGTCGGGAAGAATCATAATTTTGTAACTGTCAAATTTCTCAAGTCCTTTTAAGAGTGTCCCCAGAACCAGTTTATCTATCAACTCTATTGATTTTATTTTATTCTCCATTTCAAAGCGGTGTCCGCACTCATCAGGCGCTTCTACGTGTATATATACGAAATCCTTTCCCGATTGAAGCTCCTTTAAAGCCGCCTCTGCCTTTCCTTCAAAGTTTGTGTGAATATTTCCGGTTGCACCGGGCACATCAACAGCTGTCAAACCGGCACATATCCCTATCCCCTTTATTAGATCCACCGCTGAAATTACAGAGCCTGTTTTTTTAAATTTCTCGCTGAAAAGCGGCAGTGAAGGTTTCTTTCCCTGCCCCCAAAGCCAAATGGAGTTGGCCGGTTTTAGTCCCCGTTTTCTTCTCTCGGTGTTGATATTATGGGAGTTCAGAAAATTAAAGCTTTCCTCCATCATTTTTCTGATAATCCGGGCATCCTTCCCTGATGGTAAAAAATCAGTTATCTTTTTCCCCAAAATATCATGGGGCGGTGTGAGCCTCAGGTCCGGATTCTCTTTCTTCCACACCATGCAATGCCTGTAGCTGATTCCGGTGTAAAATCTCAAGTCCTTTGTCTCAAAGTGGCTTTTTACAGCCTTAATAAGCTCAACAGCTTCACCGGTGGTAATTTCATCCGAGCTGTGATCGGTTATAATTTTGCTTTCATATGGCTCGTTTTCCGTTAACGTTACAAGATTGCACCTGAATGCAACCTCATCATCGGCAAGGTTAACCCCCATGCTGATGGCTTCAATAGGTGAACGGCCGGTATAATGCTTCTTCGGGTCATAGCCGAAAACAGACAAATTGGCCACATCACTTGCAGGCGGCAACCCTTCCGGGACAGTTTTCACCAGTCCCACAAGGGATTTTGCAGCCAGACTGTCCATATTGGGCTTGCAAGCTGCTTGAAGAGGTGTTTTATTATCCAGTTCCGGAATGGGATAATCTGCCATTCCGTCACCTAACAGCACAACATATTTGGTGTTCATCGGGTTGTTTCCTTCTTTTGTATTAATTTGATTATGATATAAAAATAAAAAAATAATTACAATATTTTACTTCTTGTGGTTGAATCTAATATATGCATTACTGCCGAGAATCTGCTCTTTTCTGCTTATTGTATTCCAAATAGGCGAACTCTGTTGAATTCGTCTATATGACCTGACAATAAATTTTGAATCAGGACTGCCACTTGTAAAAGCATTTACTGCTGCCGTCAGAACTGCTATTAATTCACTGTCGTTCTGAGTATCAACATTTCTTATGAAACCTATATGGCCAATGGTTTCAGATGAGTCCTGGCCTTGGTTGCCATTTACGCTTCCTGATGAGTCTTTTGACCTGGATGCAGTCATTTTGGACAGCAGCACAATTATAAATGAAAGCAGCATTATGGCTAAAAAAACAACAATAAATATTGTTATAATTGTGGTAGCAACATTGCTCATGATATTTGCCAAGTCCTCCTGTTGAATGTTTTCTCAGCGTTAAATTTATCACAATGAATGTGTCAAGTCAACCTATAGTTTACAAATATAAGTTATATGCAGCAGACCTGTACCACTATTTCCGGTTTCAACACCTTCAGGCAAAATATCGCCCGGATCATAAACCGTTATTTTCGTAATAAGGGTTTGAGCCATATGATATGTCAGGTTTCCCTTTTTCAGACTATCTATAAAATCATCGAAAATCTCCGGAGCCTCAATGAATTTGCTGCTCTGCGTGTTTTCCAACTCAGCAATAGTTTTTCGAAGGGACTTTATAACACTCTCCAGGTAGCTGTTGGTTCTTTCAAAAAGTTCACTTGATATATTTCCCTCAAGCTTATCCATATATAAAACATCCTGTTGTTTAATCCTGTTTTCAAGATTTTTTCGAAGTTGCCTGATTTTTGCACTGTTCTCCTGACCCTTCCCCATTTCTTCAGATAACAGGTTTAACAACACTTCTTTCCGGTCTTCCTTTTGATAAGCACAAACAAGATCTCCTGCAATTGTTTCAATAAGTTTTTCTTCATTGACATAATGGCTTGTGCAGTTCTTACTGCCATTTTTCAAATAATTGCTGCATATATAGCCCATGGGGCGGTTCGGGCGCTTTCTTGCAAATAAAGGTTTTGAGCACCTTCCGCAATACAACAGCCCTTTAAAGACATGCAGGGTGCCTTTGTGGTTGCCTGCCCCCTTTTTCCTGCCCTGTCTGATTTTTTGAACTTCGTAAAAAGTGTCTGAATCAATTACAGGTTCATGGGTCTTCTCGGTTATGACCCACATTTTTTCCGGCAAGCGCCTTGTTTTTTTGCTTTTAAAGCTGATTTTTTCGCTTACCCTCTGAACCGTGTCTCCAATATACACCCTGTTGCACAATATCCTCCGGACGGCAACATGATTCCATTTTCCTCCCTTAACACCGTTGCGGGAGGATGGTGAGGGATATCCTTTATCGTTGAGTATTTTTGAAATGGCTGAATAGCCAAAACCTTTTTTATACAGTTCAAATATTTCCCTTACTATATATGCAGTGGACTCATCAATGCACAAATGATTTTTCCTTTTTTCAGATTTTTTATATCCGAAGGGGGCACTGCCCAGATATTCTCCCCTGTTTATCTTGTGAAGCAGGTTTGCCCTTACCTTTCTGGAAATATCTCTCAAGAAACGCTCATTATACCAAGTTTCAATTCCCACTGTTTCGTTGTCCTTTTCGCTGTCATACCGGCCGTCGCTGGAAATAACCCTTACTCCCTGCTCTTCCAGGTAATCAAGAAAAAGCAGTGTCTGGGCATTATTACGGCCAAGTCTTGATAAATCCTTTATAACCACAAGATTTACAAATCCGTTCTCAATGTCCTGTTTCAGCTCTTTAAGGCCTTCCCTTTCAAATCCAGCCCCTGATACATTGTCATCCATGTAAATTTTATGGATGTTTCCCAGATTATTGCGGCTTACAAAATCTATAAGCAGATCCCTTTGGGTTTCAATGGTTTCAAAGTTTTCCCCGTCCTCATCCCTGCTCTCACGAACATAAATTGCAATTCTATAATCAGCCCTGCTTTTTTCCAAAAACATTCCTACCCCTCAAATCATTGTATTTATCAGCGTTTGCCTTTGTGAAAACATGCAGCAGCCTGTATAAAACCTGTAGGGTATTCTTATCTTTACCGTATGTTACAATTACCTTCCTGTTTTTTGCCGGCATAGTGCTCACCGCGTTTTTGTTTTTGAAAAATCAATTCATATAAGAATATATGCTGAAATAAACTAATTAAAAAGTTGTCCATATTATCGGAATTTTTGGTAAAATACAATTAAGCGGTATACCATAAGAGCGCCTTGCCGGGTATGCGAATTATGTACTTCCACAACCGGACATCATCGCCAAACGCGGGTCAAGGAGAGATTGGTCAAAAAACAAAACAACCACCAAGGCGTGTGAGGATGAGAGTTTACATTTTTTTAAATGCTTTATTAAAAAATGAACATGGGGTGTTGTTCATGCCAAGAGAAATACCAAAAAATTTGGAACACTTTTTAAAAAGCGGTTATAAGGATGTTGACGATGGATATGAATATTCATCCGAGCTGAACCGTATTTTAAATTCAGACAGTTGCCAGACTGTTCTGACATTTAGGGAAATTGAAAAAATACGCGAATTTGCCGATGAAGTAAAAAAGCTCGGAGAAATGAACTATTATACTGAAGAACGCATAAAAGATCTGGAGAGAGAGTTTTTTGGAAGCCAGGGCATATCAGGCTTTCTTGGAGCAGAACAGAAAAAACCTTTTGAATGGCCTTTTTAAGATTGTGCCCGTTTCAGTATATTCAACATATTTTTATTAATTTTATCTAATAGAAAAATTTACTTATTTCATAAATTCCGAAGCTGCATTTTAAATATTTGTTTTTTACTACTCTTTTTATGATGCTGCGCTTTATTTTCAGGTCTTTTTCAGCTTTATCAATGGATATTCTCGTGAAATGATTCTTCCCGTATAAGAAGAAGTCCTGACTGTTCTTAACTATGTAATGAGTGATTTTCATTAATATTTTAACTCTGTTTTCAATACATTTTGCCAGCCATAAGATGCTGTCTTCATAATCTTTGGCGGAAATACGGAGCATTTGCACCGAATCATTCATTTTGTTTCTAAGGTAGTTAATATCCACCGACGGCAGGGAGTCTCTGTTTAACCTGACTTTAAATTTTTTATCTGATTTCTCAATCAGAATGTCAGGAATTATGTAATTGATTTCATTATTATTGAAAAATGCCCTTCCCGGTTTAGGTTCGAGCCCTTTTATGATTTTCAGTATTTCCTCCACCCTGCTTTGACTTATACCCATTTTTTTTGAAATTTCCTCTGCATCTAGCCAGGCAAAATCATCAAGATGATATTTTATGGCTTTTTGGACATCCGAATCATGTATTCCGTTTTGATTAAGCTGAATGAGAAGGCACTCTTCAAGATTTCTGGCGCAAATTCCAGGGGGGTCGAAGGTATGAATTACAAAAAGGACTTTTTCAACTCTATCCACCGGTATCTGAAACAAAACTGAAATTTTTTCCAAATTGGTTGTCAGATATCCGTTTTCATCTATATTATCAATTATATATTCACCGATCAGCATTTCCTTTTTATTCAGCATTGACGTGTGCAACTGAAAATATAAGTAATCCCTTAAAAATTTGCCATTATGGAAATATTTCGGGAGTTGTGCCTCACTTTCTTCATTGAAGTCCTCAATTTCTTTCCTTAAACCTGCAGGATTGTATTTATTTCTTTGTCCCCGTATATTGATGCTGTTTGCTTCGTTGGATATGAAAAATTCAGAAACCAGGTATTTTTTCAATTGATCTTCAATGTATGATATTAATTCATGGGAGTTCATTGTGAGTATATCCAGTGCTTGCCTGAGTTTGTTGCAAGTATCACGATTAGCTGAATATGACTTAGCATCAATCAAGCCAATTCACCTCACAAAAGATTTTATACTATAGTATATAGAAAGGACAAAATCATTATGAAGAAGGGCTTGAACCTTTTTTATCAATAAAAAATATGTATTGTGGCTATGTATAAGAAGAGAACCAGTATAATTGGCCAATGGGACAAAACGGAAATAAAGTCATCCCTGATCCGGGCGATAGGAGGTTTTGGAGTGTAAACTCCCTGTGTGACTTTGACCAGCAGTTTCATTAAGAAAAATATCAAAAAGAGACTGACCAGAAGATAATATAATGAATATTTAAAATCCAAAACTGAAACAACAACAGGCACCGGGTATTCAATTCCGCTCCTGTATATTAATAATTCAGCAATGGTATTATTGATGAAATGGGCAATTACAGCTGAATAAAGGGAGTTGGTCCGAAGCACCATATATCCGAATAAAATTCCTGAGAAAATTGTACCTGCAACATTGGTTATGTCAAAGTGGTAAATTGCAAACATAATGGAGGTTATGACCACGGCTCTCATTGAACCCCTGATTTCATATGAACTGAGCATAAGCCCTCTGAAAAGAAATTCTTCGCATATGGCAGGAGTGACAGCTATGGTAAATATCACAACCAACAACTCCGAAATATTCCCTGGAACCGGCAGGTAGACTTCCGGAATATCAACAAAGGGTTGAAGCATATATAAATTTATTGTATTCAATGCTTTTGCCGCAAAACAGGCAGGAATTGAAACAAGGGCAACTATAACTATGTGTGAGAACTTCAACTTGTTTAGCCTGAAAACTTTCAGAATATCATTATTTCTTGCAAATGAGTAAAAAAGAACCGGAAAAAGCAATAAAATAAACTGAGCCAGCGTTGTATAGTATAAATTATCCATTACCGTAAATTTAACAAATTCACTGCCATAGACTCTTTCAAGCAATATTCTGAGTATAACCAGGATTATTTCAAAAACAAAATAACCTGTTACAATTGCGGCAAAAACCAAATTGGCTCCGACTACCGATAACTTTTGCTTCAACACTGCCTCCATTAATAAAAGCTATAGCATTCTTTTTTCTGTTACAACAAAATCCAAAGGTATATCATAATGTGAGAAGGGTAGACTTTCGATTATTTGCATTTCGTATGCCAGACCAACTTTAATGCACCTGGTGTTTGTGCGGGACAGGAACCTGTCATAGAACCCTTTGCCGAAGCCCAAACGGTTTTTGTTCAAATCAAAGGCGATACCCGGAACAACAATAAAATCCAGACATGACGGGTCAATCACAGCTAAATTCTTTTCACCGGGCTCCAATATTCCAAACTTTCCTTTTGCAAGGTGACTGACTCCGGTTATTTGTACCGCAATAATTTCCTGTCTTTTTTCTCCGGTATCAACAATTTTCGGAACAGCAACCTTCTTGCCCAAAGAAATGCATTTATCAATAAAATCAACAGTCTTGACTTCATTTCTGAAGTTTACATATGACATAATAAGATTGCTTTCTTTAAACTGTTGCATTGAATAAACTCTGTCAATTATTTCTTTGCTGAGAAACTCCACCTCTTCCCGGGTCATGCCGTCCCTTAACAAGAGCATCTGCTTTCGTATTTTTTGTTTCTCGCTATACAAATTATCACCATCCAAAAACGTTATAGTTCACCAAAAGAATGGACAGGATGGCATAAAAAACACATGAAATAAAAAACATGATCACGCTTGCTATCATTAAAGCCGTCCCGAAGGTTCTGCTGTCATCATCATCCTCGGCAGCCATAAAAGCGATTCCGATAATGACACCTGCCAACTGACCAATACCTGGAATGATTGTGCACAGGACTGTTAGAAAGACTTTCATGCCATTGCCAAGTTTCCTTTTAGGCTTTCGATTATAGACTTCCCTGCTTCGCTCCATGTCATGCAGTTGTTTTGCAGCAGTTGGCTCATGCCTTGCTGTGCTGTATTCATCCTGAACAACGCTGCCTGTTTGGGGTTCATCGGTTTTTATGGCATTGCCGGTCGTAAGTTCGTGAGGTTTTTTAACGCTTCCAGCCTCGGATTCATCGGTTTTAAAAGCACTTCCGGCCTGAGGCTCATCATCTTTTATATCAATGTCCGGTTTGGAATTTTCCATATCAAAAGTTTCCGCTGAAATGATTATTGGGTCTGATAAAAGTGCGCTGCTGTCATGATCAGTTGCATTTTCAGAATCAGGTGCAACCTCCAGGCTTACCTCTCCTGCTGTTTCCTCTATAATGCCGACTGTGCTTTCGTATTTGATTTTTTCAGTACTTTGAGCATCACTTTCGACTCTTTCGGCATCTCTTTCACCTTTGATATTTTCAACATATTTTAAATTTCCAAAGCTTATGTCAACTTTATCGTTAAAAGAAAAATCCCCATCACCTTCTTTTGCGGTGTTACGAAGAAGGCTTCCGCAATATGGGCATCGTCTTAAATTTACATCAATAGCCTCCTTGCAATAATTACAGATTCTGCTCTGCCCGTCCAAGTGATGACCCCCTTACCTGTTTCCCTGAATAATAATATTTTAAAACATGAGCAATACTTGTCCCACAAATCGAAGAATTGTTTTCCTGGCCGCTTTGTTGCAGGCTTTAAACATCCGAAATCAAGTATATTATATTTTAACAGTGTAAATTATGCAAGTTATTGCAGCCAAAGAATAAAAGCCCGGTGACATACGCCTCCGAGCTTTTGTTATAAGTAACAGAACCTATTCTCATTCAACCTCGGTTTCAGATTCGTCGTCCTGTTCATTATCTGATTTTTCTTCCTGGGTGTCTTCGCATTTATCACATTCTTCAGCAGTATCATTCTTGTCTGATTCCTTTGCTTCTGAATTTTCCGGTTTGATTATTTCCTGTTTGGCCCCGCATTTTGAACAGAAAACAGCATCAATTTCCAGTTCATTTCCACATGAAGGACATTCCTTAATCTGCTTTAAGGCCATAATTTGCTTCTTAAAATTTTTGATATTGTCCAGGCATGTTTTTATAGATTCACACTGGGTTTTATACTCCTCAGGCACTTCTTTGCCGGCGGAGTATGATGAATAAGCAATTTTCCCTATCTCTGCATAAAGTTTGTTAATTTTATCTTCTTCCGAGCTGATATTCATGTTAAGTTTCGCGATTTCCACCAGGTTGCTTGATTTCTTCGCAGCAGATTTTGCAGTGTTGCTTACCTTTTTTGATAAGTTATCAAAAAATGACATGTTTCATATCCTCCCTCTAATAAAAATTTATTATTACATATATAGTATACCATTAAATTAAATATTTCAATAAAAATATTAATATATTAAATTATTTTATTTAATAATTTAATATATTATACTCATTTAACGGTATTTTAAAAATAAACTGCTGCAAAAGTTTAATTTTTGTTATTTTATAACTTAAGGTTCTAGCAATAAACCGGTTGAGTGTTATTTACATCATAATAAAGTTGAAACAGGCTTTTTATAATATCATTTTTATTTTCTTCAGTTACAAAATGAAACTGCCCGTCATTAACCTGCAGAAACAGATAAATATCAAAATCATCATTATTGTCCAGAACCGCGCTGATAAGATCAACTGACATAAGTGGTTTATTATATATATAGACCCATTTTTCCAAATCTATGTCAATATCCATCTCTCTTTCATAAAACCTTTCCAGAAACCTTTTAATTTCTCCTCTTTTTTTTGACCATAAGCTAACTGTGATTGACACCGGCCTGCCTCCTGTATAATTTTTTTTAAGCATACACAATACTAATTTGACACAAAAAGAAAAATACCTTTATGTAAATTATGTTAACTGCCCATTATGGCATTAAAGGCTTTCAAATAAAGGTAAGTTTATCTTGCACATGAATTTTTATGTGTCGGATTAGACATCATAATAACGAAAAAATTAATCTTGTATTGTACTACCGGCAAGGAGGTTTATTGATGTTAAAAAAAATTCCGCTGTATATATTAATAATTTTTACACTTCTTATTTTCCTGTTTACAGGCTGCAGCCAAAACAAGCAGAATCCTGAAATGCAGAGGCAGTCGGCAAAAGATTCCGGTGAAAATGAAGATCCCCCCGAACAGCTCAAAGAGATTGAGAAAAAAATTGAAAAGATGTTTAAAGATTTAACCAGTCTGGCAAAAGGCGGCGGTAATGTGCAGCAGGGGCAAAATCAGGCTCAGGAGCAAGGACAGAAGGAACAGGGACAGGAGCAGCAAGGGCAGAAATCAGAGCAGGAACAAGGCCAGGGACAGGGTCAGGATCAAGGCCATGGACAAAAGGATCAGCAAGGACAGGAGCAGCAGGTCCAGGATCCATGGAAAGAGATATCAGCCGGTATACATGAAATACATGTTCAATGGAACAGCTTAATACCAGTGGCAGCTAAAAAAGGCGCAAGCAACAAGCTTATTGAAGATTTCAGCAATGCTCTGAATGATCTGACTGTAAAGACTGCAGAACGGAATCTTGAAGAAAGTCTGATTTTTTGCAGCAGGTTTTATTCATTTATTCCCGACTTTTATTCTCTTTATAAGACAAAGGTTTCTCCTGAAATAAAAAGGATACGCCATTTTTCACGAAATGCGGTCTTGCTTGCAGGCAAAGGTGATTGGGGTCAGGCATCCCTTGATGTATCAAGCGCAAAGGCTTCCTGGTCTCTTTTTAAGAATTCAATAAAGCCGGAGCAGCAGGAAAGCGCAAATAAGATAGATTATTCCATATATGAATTTGAGAAGGTTGTAAACGATAAAAACTTGCTCCTTACAGAAATTAAAGGGAATATTTTGCTTGACAATCTTGAGAATTTGGAAAAGGAAATGGAGAAGAATATTTAATTTAAAAATTCTCCTGATTGATATATAATAAATGAAATAAAAAAATGTTTTTTTATTATAAAACCCTTCACTTTGTTTTTTGGATAAAAACCATGGCTATAATTTGTATGTGCCGATAAGGCACCGGGCTTATGGTAAGGAAAACCTGCATAATTTAATTTGTGAGGCTGATATGAAAGTTTTAGGTATTGTTTCGGAATATAATCCTTTCCATAACGGTCATAAATTCCACTTGGAAAAATCCCGTGAAATCACAGGCTGTGACGCTGTCATCTCTGTGATGAGCGGCAACTTTGTCCAACGGGGGGAACCTGCCATTATAGATAAATGGACCAGGACAAAAATGGCCCTCCTTTCAGGAGTCGACCTTGTAATTGAAAACCCATGCATTTATTCAGCAGGAAGCGCAGAGTTTTTTGCAGGCAGTGCCGTGAAGCTTTTGGACAGTACCGGAGTTGTTGACTGCCTGTGCTTTGGAAGCGAGTCCGGAAATCTTGACGAATTAAGTATTGCCGCAGACATTTTAAACAATGAAAACGAGCTTTTTAAGGATCTTCTTCAGAAAAATCTTAAAAAAGGCTTATCCTTTCCTGCTGCAAGGGAAGCTACCATCAGGGAATATTTGAGCCAAAGCGGCAATAAACAGTTGGAAGATACAATGAAAAGTTCCAACAACATACTGGGAATTGAATATATGAAGGCAATCAAAAGACTGAAAAGCTCCATGCAACCATATACAATCAAAAGAACCGGCAACAATTACAATGATGAAAATATAACCGGCATATTTTCAAGTGCCAATGCAATCAGGAATTTCATCAAAAAATCATATGCTGGTTGCACAGTTGACAAAAAAAACATATACGGCGAACTTGAAAAAGTCATGCCCAAAGATTGTCTGGACTTATTGACAGATGAGTTTGAAAAGGGCACAGGTCCCGTTTTTCCTGAAACTTTCGGCTCATTGATTCTGGGTAACTTAAGAAAACTGAGGGCTGATGAAATCAGGGAGCTTCAGGATGTATCCGAAGGACTTGAAAACAGAATAAAGCATGCTGCAAATATTGCCGGAGATTATGAAACCCTTTTGGATATGATATGTGCAAAAAGATACACCAGGACACGTATAAATAGAGTCTTGTTTTATTCGTTGACAGGAATCACAAAAAACATGTATGACAGTTTCAATGGTCCCCCATACATAAGGGTTTTGGGGTTCAACAGCAAAGGACTCAAACTTCTCACCCGGATAAAGAAACAATCCACTCTTCCGGTTGTAACCAGGGCAGCTTCAATTGAAAAATCCCATGGCAATATGGAAAAAGAACTTTTCAGGATTGAAAATATTGCCACAGACTTGTATGTACTGGGCTGCCCTGATAAAAATAAAAGACAGTCAGGACTGGAATACAGGAAAAAAATAATCAGGCTTCCATGATAATCGGAAGATCCATTATTGTTTATCATAAAGACTTATGCAATTATTGTGTCAGACTTCCATGATAATAGGAAGTATCATTGGTTTTCTCTTTGTCTTTTCGTACAGGAAATCTCTTAAAGTCTCCTTGATGGCAATTTTCTTCTTATCCCAGTTGTTTTTCTTTTTCTCATCGCATTTTGCAAGGGCAATCCTGCATTTTTCCTTAACTTCTTCCATAAGGTCTTCAGATTCCCTTACATAAACGAAACCTCTTGAAATAACATCAGGGCCTGCCACTATATTTCCGGAATCGGCATCAATGGAAATAACGATTATTAACAGACCATCCTGGGATAAAAGCTTCCTGTCCTTCAGCACAATATTGCCCACATCCCCTACTCCAAGGCCGTCAACCATAATGTTGCCGGAAGTTACGTTTCCGGTAACCCTTGCTTTGTCGGGGGATAGTTCCATAACTCTTCCGTTGCTCAATATGAAAATATTCTCCATTGGCATTCCAAGGCTGTTTGCAAGTATTGCGTGCTGCTTAAGATGCCTGTATTCTCCATGCACCGGAACAAAAAACCTGGGTTTTGCCAGGCAGTGGATAAGCTTCAATTCTTCCTGGCAGGCATGGCCTGAAACATGGATGTCAGCCAGAGCTTCATAAATTACATCGGCTCCCTTTTTAAATAATTCATTAATAACTCTTGAGACTAATTTTTCATTGCCCGGAATCGGGTTTGCAGAAATAATAACCAGGTCCCCCGGGACAATTTCGACTTTTCTATGGTCGGAAAAAGCCATACGGGTCAGGGCCGACATTGGCTCTCCCTGGCTTCCTGTAGTTATAATAGCCAATTCCTCCGGTGCATACTTGTTAATATCATCAATGTCTATCAATACGCCGTCGGGAATTTGAAGGTAACCCATGTCCATGGCTGCGCTCACAACATTTATCATGCTTCTTCCGCAAATAGCAACTTTTCTTCCAAATTTGACCGAAGCATTGATAACCTGCTGAACCCGATGGACATTTGATGCAAAGGTTGCCACCAGTATTCTTTGCCTGGCATTTTCAAATATACTTTCAAAAGTATATCCGACAGTTTTTTCAGACATTGTGTATCCTTCACGTTCAACATTTGTACTATCGCACAGCAGGAGAAGTATGCCCTTTCTTCCAAGCTCAGCTATCCGGGCAAGGTCCATCGGCTCACCTTCAATAGGAGTAAAATCTATTTTAAAATCCGAAGTATGCAGGACAACTCCTACCGGAGTATGAATTGCCAATGCGACAGAATCAGCTATACTGTGGGTTGATCTGATAATTTCCACACTAAAACAGCCAAGGTTTAAAATATCACCGCTTTTTATTTCATATAAAATGGCATCACTTGTCATTTCATGCTCATCCAGCTTGTGTTTTACTAGCCCCAGAGTAAGTTTTGTTCCATATACCGGTACATTTAAATCCTTTAATACATAAGGTATTGCTCCAATATGATCTTCATGACCGTGGGTCAATATTATCGCTCTTACTTTCTCTTTATTTTTGGTTAAATAAGAAATATCAGGTATTACCAGGTCAACTCCCAGCATTTCATCTTCAGGAAATGACATTCCGCAATCCACAATTATTATGTCATCTTCATATTCGAAAACTGTAATATTTTTTCCTATTTCCTCAAGCCCGCCAAGAGGTATTACTTTAAGTCTTTTTTGTTCTTTTGACACACCTAAACCTCCAAATCTCTTTTCTTTAGCATTTGACCTTATAGCAATGATTGCTATTATTTCTCATTATAAAGTATACATACATTATATTTCAACTTAAAATAAAAATTCAGGGCAATTCGCTCATAATCGGCTTGATTACCCAATTGGTCCTTTTTCTTTCATCAAGAATTTTCTGATACACTTTTTGTGTTTGCCTGGAAATTATATCCCAGGTGAAATGAGCTCTAACTTTTTTCAAAGCGTTATTTTTCATTACTTCTCCTTTTTGCGGGTTGAATAATATTTCAAGTATTGAACAGGCCAATGAATTTGCATTTCCTGCAATGCATTTCAAACCATTAACTCCATGCTCCACTATTTCTCCCAGTCCCCCCACATCAGATACAACGATGGGAACCCCCGCAGCCATTCCCTCCAGGGCAACAATTCCAAAGGGTTCATACAGACTTGGGAACACAGCTATATCAACACATTTATATAATCTTAAAAGGTCTTCATCGCTGATATATCCGGTAAAATAAATATTCTGCGATACGCCCATTGCTGATGCTTTGGTTTTCAGGTAATCCAGTTGTGGTCCCTTGCCTGAAATTATGAATTTTGCACCTTTGTAAGCACTTAAAACCATAGGCACTGAGTCAAGCAAAACACCTACTCCCTTTTCGTTTACAATCCTCCCGACATAAAATATGATTTTTTCACTGTCGTGGGCATACCTCCTCCGAAAATTCATATCTTTCTCAATTCCGGCAAATTTATTAATGTCAATTCCATTAGGGACCAATTCAATTTTATCCCAGGGCAGGTTAAACACCCTGATAACTTCCTCTTTCATGTAATTGCTGTTCACAATGACTTTCCAGGATTCATACGTCAAAAACCATTCAACATTACTGATGTATTTTTGTGTTTCATTATGGATACCCCAGTTTCTCCCGTATTCCGTTGCATGAATTGTACATGCAAGGGGCATGAAGTAGGCATTTTTCAATACCCGGGCGGCAAAGGCCACTATCCAGTCGTGAGCATGAATAATATCAAATTTGCCTGTTTCATTTATCATTTTAATGCAGTGTTCTATAATTGTAAAATTAAAATGCAGAACCCAATCAACAAAATTACCGGGTTTCACATCATATGTATGAACCCTGTGCACATAAACATTTGAATCTTTCTCTATTGCCGGTGTATTCTGTTCCCGGCAGGTGACAACATGTACTTCATTACCTGCCTCTCCCAGTTTTTGAGACAGGTGATATACCACTCTGGATATTCCTCCTACTATTCTTGGCGGATATTCCCATGACAGCATCAGAATCCTCATATACCGTTTCCTTTCATTTGCATCTATAATGTTCAGGCACTGCTTTTTAAAAACATAAAGGGTGCCATTTAAGCAAATATATTTTATGCAGTTTAAGACAAAGTAAAAATGAAATTCCTTCAATTCTGATTTTTATTGTTGCTATTGCCTGAATAATATAAAACAATCCAAGAGAAAATATTATGGAATTTGAGAATAGACATATTTAAACGGAGGTCCTTCAATAAATGTCTGTACGGGATAATTATCTGCCTTTAAGATATAATGACAGCAAAATGGTGTTGATTGCCATAGATCCATATAATATTTACACATACTGGGAAATAAAGAAAGAAGATTTAAAGACACACATGAACAACATTGGAGAAGATTTTTGGAATAAATCCGTTCCGGCATTAAAGGTGACTAACCTTTCAAAAAACCATAGTTTTTTAATAAATATAAATGACAATGCTTCAGACTGGTACATCCATGTGAAGGAACCAGGATCCCTGTATAAGGCTGAGCTGGGCAGGCATATCAATAACAGTTTTATATGTGTAATCGGTTCAAATTGTGCTTTGACACCAAACAACACCGTCAGTAAAAATAATCATGTGATATTTGCAGATTGCAGCCAGCCGCTTCCACAGATTAATTTGGATAACGTAACATACAGTACAGTATTGTATAATTTTATTTATGGTCTTGGCTCATCGGAAATATACTATAGAGATTCTGTATCCAAAGAGTCCTTCTTGATTTACGGATATAATGGATATTCTTTTTATTCATAAAAAATCTTCAGCAATCTTGCTATGCTTGGAAAGGGTTTATGAAATGTTCAAGGGTTATTTATCTTTAATACTCAACATGCATCTTCCATTTGTAAGACATCCCGAAAACGACTCCATGTTTGAAGAAAAATGGCTTTTTGAAGCCATATCGGAGTCCTATATCCCACTGATAGGCGTATTTGGAAACCTTATAAATGAGAAAATCAACTTCAGACTGACAATTTCAATGACACCTTCCCTGATATCAATGTTGAATGATGAATTGCTGCAAAAAAGATATAAACGGTATCTGGAATCCATGATTGAACTTACTGAAAAGGAAGTAATACGGACGAAATACGATATCAGGCTTAATGAGCTTGCGAAATTCTACAACAGGAAATATAAAGAAGATTACCATAAATATGTAGGAGTTTATAAATGTGACCTCATTGGCACCATCAAAAGCTTTCAGGAATCCGGGACTGTTGAAATCATTGCAGGTGCGGCAACTCACGGGTTTCTTCCCGTATATGAAACATGTCCAAAGGTTATAGATGCCCAGGTGGGCATCGGAGTCAAGACATTTCTGGAATATTTTCAAAAGAACCCTAAAGGCATCTGGCTGCCTGAGTGCGGGTATGTACCTGTGATTGAAAAAGTGCTGGGAAGGTATGGCATAAAGTTTATAGTCATTGAATCCCATGGGCTTTTATATGCAAATCCAAGACCTGTGTATAGCCTTTACCGTCCTATAGTTACACCAAACGGCATTGTTGCTTTTGGAAGGGATACTGAATCAGCAAAAGAAGTTTGGAGTGCCGAGACAGGGTATCCGGGAGACCGGGATTACAGGGATTTCTACCGGGATATCGGTTATGATCTTGACTTTGGCTACATTAAAAACTACATTTCAAGGGATGGCCAAAGAGTAAACACCGGTATCAAGTATCACAGAATTACAGGCAAAACAAATGAAAAAAAGCTCTATAATCCTGAAGGTGCAGTAAAGAAAGCTGGAATGCATGCGACTGATTTTATGAACAGGCGGATAAAGCAGGCTGAATATATTTTTGATAAAATTAAAAAAAGACCTGTTATGGTATGCCCCTTCGATGCGGAATTGTTCGGGCATTGGTGGTATGAAGGACCTGTCTGGCTGGACTTTTTGCTGCGTAAATTATATTTTGAACAGGATACCATAAGAACAGCAACCTTAAGTGAATACCTGGAGGAAAACCCTGTAATGCAAATTTCAAATCCAAATCCGTCAAGCTGGGGTTGTAACGGATATAGCGAATACTGGCTCAATGGTTCAAATGATTGGATTTACAGGCATCTGCACAAGGCTTCGGAAAGGATGACTGAACTTGCTGACAGCCACCCGGGAAGCAGCGGAATAACAAGAAAAGCATTGAATCAGGCTGCCAGGGAGCTTTTGCTGGCCCAAAGCAGTGATTGGGCTTTTATCATGAAGAGCGGCACCATGGTTCAATATGCAATAAAGCGCACGAAAGAACATTTAAACAATTTTACAAAAATTTATAATTCCATAAAGGAATGTAACATAGATGAAAGCTGGCTCAACAGCCTTGAGCAAAAAAACAACATTTTCCCCAAAATCGATTACAGGATATTTTCGAGTTTCTTCAATATAGGTAACATTGGGTGACATTGTTATATTCTGCATGCATTTAATTTCAGGTAAATATAAAAGTACTTTTCTCCTCTTAAGCTGCATTTGTGATGTTTTATCGAACAAAAAATGAATGGGACCCATTAATATAAGTTATTCTTGCGTTCTATACGCACCTGGTGTTAATAAACCTGCTGAACAAAAAAAGGTGCATGATTCTATAGAATCCTGCACCAATTTTTTTTAAATGTTATTGAATTATTTCAACAACTACCCTTTTGTTAGATTTCACAGCTGATGCTTTAACAACCGTCCTAATTGCTTTAGCAATTCTTCCCTGTCTTCCTATTACCTTACCCATATCCTCTTTAGCTACTTTCAGCTCAAGTATCAATGATTTTTCACCCTCGATTTCGTTGATTTCAACCTCATCAGGATGATCAACCAGAGCTTTTGCAATTGTTTCAAGTAGCTCTTTCATAAACATTACCTCCTAGTATTGTTATCCTATTCAATTATCCCGGATTTCTTCAACAGGTATTTTACAGTATCTGTCGGTTGAGCACCGTTCTTTAACCATTTTTGTGCTTTTTCACCGTCAATCTTGATTTCAACGGGATCACTTACAGGATTATAATAACCAAGTTCTTCAATGAACCTTCCATCCCTCGGAGATCTTGAGTCTGCAACAACTACTCTATAAAAAGGAGTTTTCTTTGCACCCATTCTCTTTAATCTGATTTTAACTGCCAACGTGTTCACCTCCCCGGTAATAGTATAATATAAAAAGCGGCATAGCCACATTTTTGCAAGCCAATGATCAATTGCTAAAAGGGCATTCTAAACTTACCCAGACCGCCTCTGCCCTTTCCGATATTGCTCATGTTTTTCAGAAGCTTTTTCAAATCCTGGAAGTCCTTTAAAAGCTTATTAACTTCCTGTATGCTTGTTCCACTCCCGGCTGCTATCCTTTTTCGCCTGCTGGCGTTTAGAATGGAAGGATCACTTCTTTCACCGGGGGTCATGGACTGGATGATTGCTTCCATGCGGACCATCTGTTTTTCGTCCACATTTACGTTTTTTAAGGCTTTGGCACTCAAACCGGGTATCATGCTTATGATATCCGTTAAAGACCCCATTTTCTTCATCTGCTGCATTTGATCAAGAAAGTCCTCCAGGGTAAACTGCTGGGTTCTAAGCTTCTTTTCCATCTCCAGGGCTTTCTTTTCATCATAAGCTGCCTGGGCTTTTTCTATAAGGCTTAGAACATCACCCATTCCAAGAATCCTTGATGCCATTCTTTCGGGGAAAAAGGGCTCAATGTCATTCATTTTTTCACCGATGGCAGCAAACTTGATGGGTTTTCCTGTAACGGCCTTGACTGAAAGGGCTGCTCCACCCCTGGTGTCTCCGTCCAGTTTGGTCATTATTACACCGTCGATACCCAATTTGCCGCTGAAGCTTTCAGCAACATTGACAGCATCCTGTCCGGTCATGGCGTCAACCACAAGCAAAATTTCCTGCGGTTTTACAGCATTCTTTATATTTTTCAGTTCCTCCATCAATTCTTCATTTATATGAAGGCGGCCTGCAGTATCAATTAAAACAGTATCATACTGTTTGCTTTTTGCATGTTCAATACTAGCCTTTGCAATATCAACAGGGTTCAGTTTGTCACCCATGGAAAATACAGGGATGCCCAGTTGATTTCCGACAACCTGCAACTGCTTTATGGCAGCAGGCCGATAAATATCACATGCAACAAGAAGGGGATTTTTTCCTTGCTTCTTCAAAAGATTCCCAAGCTTTCCGCAGGTTGTGGTTTTACCTGCGCCCTGTAGCCCCACAAGCATATAAACTGAAGGAGGCTTTGGAGAAAATGTAAGCTTGCTTTGGCTGCTTCCCATAAGTTCAATAAGCTCTTCATGAACTATTTTGATTACCTGCTGTCCGGGGGTCAGGCTTTCCAGGACATCCTGCCCCAAGGCTCTTTCAGAAATTTTATTTATAAAATCCTTTACAATTTTAAAGTTTACATCTGCCTCTAATAATGCAAGCTTAATTTCCCTGGTTACCTCTTTTAGATCCTTTTCGGTAATCCTTCCCTTGCTTTTCAGTTTTTTTATTGTTTCCTGAAGTTTGCTGGATAGCCCTTCAAAAAAAGTTGCCATTTATAATAATCCTCCGGTTTTTCAATGTTATGGGTTTCAAAAATCTATCAGTTGATTAAGCTCCTTTTCAATGCGCGTCATTGTTTCCCGGTCTTTCTCTTCAAGTCTGCTGCTGTCAATACTCTTAATCATATTGAGCAGCTCTTTTGCCTTCTTTATGAATGCCATATGGTTTCTTACCAATCCAAGCTTAGTTTCGTATTCAAGCAGAATTTCTCTGGACCTTTTGATATTATCAAACACCGCCTGACGACTTATGTCCAGGTGTTCCGAAATCTCTCCCAGAGAGTAGTCATTGTTGTAATAAAGGTCCAGTATCTCGTACTGCCTGCTTGTCAAAAGCTGTCCATAAAAGTCCAACATCATTGCAACTTCATAAACATCATTCATAATTACCACCAGGCATTCTCACGACCTTTTTGTAAAATGCAAAGAGCAAGCAAAACAAAAAGGTGTTAAGTAATTTTACTTTACACCTAATTTTAAATTGCTTCATTATCTTTGTCAAGCATTATTTATTAGTTTTCCCGGATAAATGAGTTATGCAGCTACTGTTCAGACATAATCTCACATGAATGAAATGTATTTTTGCCTTCAGCGAACCGTCGGTTTTCTCAAAATAGGAGCCTTGTTCCAGAAAAGCTCGGGCCATCAATCTCCGCTCGCTTTTGGCTGGATTTGCTTCGCAAATAGCCCTATTCTGCATATATTTCGTTCATGTAAGGTTATTTTTAAATAATAACCATTATTATTCCATTAGGGCATCTATAAATTCATCCGGGTTGAACCACTGCAAGTCATCCATTTTCTCTCCGACACCTATCAATTTAACCGGTATTCCAAGTTCTGATTCTATTGCAATTACTATTCCGCCCTTGGCAGTTCCATCAAGCTTTGTCAGTACAATGCCCGAAACATTGACAAACTCGCTGAAAGTTTTAGCCTGGGAAATTGCATTCTGCCCGGTGGTTGCATCAAGAACCAGAAGGTTTTCCTTATCCGCCCCCTCCAGTTCCCTGTCTATTATCCTGTGAATCTTTTTCAGTTCTTCCATCAGGTTTTTCTTGGTGTGGAGCCTGCCTGCGGTATCGCAAATCAAAACATCGGCATTTCTGGCTTTTGCAGCCTTTATTGCATCATAAACAACCGCACCGGGATCTGCACCTTCATTATGCTTTATTATGTCAACCTCCGCCCTGTTTGCCCAAATCTCCAGCTGATCTATGGCAGCAGCCCGGAAGGTATCTGCTGCGGCAATTACAACTTTCTTCCCTTCTTTTCTGAGCAGGCTGGCAATTTTACCTATTGATGTAGTCTTGCCGACTCCGTTTACGCCCAAGACAATAATGGCGGAGGGAGATGTGCTGATATTCAGCCTGTTTTCGCCTTTATTCAAAATTTTCTTAAGTTCATACTTCAGCATTTCCCTTATATTCTGGGGATTTGTAACTTTTTTCTCTTTAACTGCCTTTCTAAGATCAGATATTATTTTTATTGATGTTTCCACTCCTACATCGGAAGTTATCAAAACTTCCTCCAGTTCTTCAAACAGCTCCTCATCAATCTTGCCAAAAGAAACCAAAACCTGGTCAATTCTCTCCGTTATTCCCTTTCTTGTTTTCTGCAAACCCTGTTTCAGCTTTTCAAAAAAACTCATTTCTTTGCCTCCTGTATTGTCTGATAATTTAGATTCCAACCATAAAACATGCAAAGGCAAATTTCTCCTTTGCATATCCATGAAAAGTTTCAAGTATCCTGTTTCCTTGCATAAAACAACAGCTTAATCACGCTCTATTATATGGTATCCGGATTGCTGCCTGCTTATCAACTTGCTTTTTCTCCCAGTTTTAATGACACTATTCCGGAAACGCCTCTTTCCTGCATGGTAACGCCATATAAAGAATCAGACACTTCCATTGTACCTTTTCTATGGGTCACCATAATAAACTGCGTCTCCTCTGAATAATCTTTCAAATACTTTGCAAACCTGTACACATTTGCATCATCCAGAGCTGCTTCAATTTCGTCGAGAACACAAAACGGAACAGGTTTCAGTTTCAAAATTGCAAAAAGCAGGGCGATTGCCGTAAATGCCCTTTCACCACCTGAAAGCAGCATCATGTTCTGAAGTTTCTTCCCCGGAGGTTGTACTTCAATATCAATGCCGCTCTCAAGGATATTTTCTTCATCCACCAGTTTAAGCTCGGCCTTGCCGCCATCAAAGAGCTGCCTGTATACCAGGTTGAAATTTTCATTGATTTTCCTAAACTGCTCTATGAATTTTTGCTTCATAAGGACCGTCATTTCCGAAATAACCCTGTAAAGCTTCTCTTGAGCCTGTTCCATGTCGTCCCTTTGGGTTGTCATGAACTCATAACGTTCTTTCGTCTTTACATAATCATCAATAGCTGCCACGTTGACCGTACCAAGGTTTTTTATCTCGTTTCTGAGTTCAAGTATATCCTTCTGAGCCTGAGTAATACTCCCTATATCTTTTTTCAATGATAAAGCATTGTTATATGTAAGTTCATATTCATCCCACAACCTGTTTTGAACTGCTTCCAGCTCGGCTTCAGCTTTGACCATTCTGACTTCCAACCGGTTGAATTCTTCTTTCAAAAGAGTAACATTATTGCTTTTATCCTTAATCTTGTTTGACAATTCAAGGAGCTCTTCCTCCAGGCTTTTTCTTTCTTCTTCAATGTTGTCAATTTCCAGGGTTTTTCCGACCTTTTCAACATCAATTTTTTTGATTTGCTCTGACAATCCTTCGTTTTCTTCCGCCAAGCTTTTTATTTTTTCAATATTCTTGCATATTTCCTGATTCTTTACCTCAATGCTTTTCTCAAGGGAAATTT
Source organism: Clostridiaceae bacterium (assembly GCA_012839865.1). Taxonomy (GTDB): domain Bacteria; phylum Bacillota; class Clostridia; order CAYPLH01; family DUMO01; genus DUMO01. Next base: position 48,327 of record DUMO01000051.1, on the reverse strand, counting down.
TATCGTTATTCAGCTTTTCAATCCCTTCCCGGACCATTTCTATGCTTTCCTTTATGGTACTGATGGAAATTTTACAGTCTGTAAGCTTTTCATTCAACTTGTCTCTTGCAATCTGGTCCTCCCTGTGCTTGTCGGAATTTTCGCTGATTATCCTTTTCATATCTTCGATTTCTTTTTCAATATCTTTCTGCTCTTTGATGTACTTATCCCTCTCCTGGAAGATTTCTTCCATTTCCCTGGCTAGCTGCAAGCTTTCCTGTTCAAGCATTTCAGATTTTGATTGCATTCTGTTGATATTATCAGCAATTTGCCTGATGTAGTTCTCATTCCTGGCTTTTGTAATTTCGGCATCATGCAGCATGCTCGTTTCCTGGTTTACAGCTTTGTCAAGTTCATTCAGGGAATTTATGATTGAACTTATCTTTTCTTCAATATTCATTTCATCTTTTGCCAGTTGCAAAATTTCATGGTACAGGCTTGCTATTTCCCTGCCCCTGCTTAAAATTCCGCTGCTTCTGCTTGTGGAATCACCCCCGGTTATGGAACCTCTGGTGCTTAAAATGTCACCGTCCAATGTGACAATTTTGAAGCTGTAATTGAATTCCCGGGCCATTTCTATTCCTGTATCTATGTTATCCACCACAGCCACTTTTCCTAGAAAGCTCAGAATAATCCCATTATACAAGCTGCTGTATTCCACCAGGTCGGATGCTATGCCGCAAAAACCTTTATATTTTTTTATTCTGGATATGGTATGCTCGTCCAGTCTGGTTCCGGTAACAGAGCTGATAGGAAGAAATGTAGCTCTTCCCATGCGATTTGTCTTTAAGTATTCAATTGCTTTTTTTGCGTCCTCTTCAGAGGTGGTGACAATATTCTGAAGTGCACCTCCGAGAGTCATCTCCAAGGCAATTTCATACTTTTTATCAACGGTGATAAGCTGTGCCAGGGCACCATGAATTCCATCACCGAATTCATCGGATTCCTTGCATTTTTGAAGAATAACCCTTACGCTTCTGTTGTATCCCTCAAGATTATTCTCCATGTTTTTAAGCATGTTGTATCTGGATTCTTTAAACTGCTTTTCGGACTTGATTTTAGTCTGATGATTTCTTAACTCCTGCAGTTTTTTGTTTTTGTTTTCTTTTTCCGAATTAAGTTTTGAAATTTTTGCTTTGAATTTTTCAATAGCATTGCCAAGTTGCTCAAGCTCAGTGTACATTGCCTCTTTTTTGACATTTTCAGTACTGTAGGCATCTCCGATTTGCTTTATTTCCTCTGCAACCTTGGCTTTTCTTTCGGAAACGATATTAATCTGATTCTCAATATTGTTTACTTGAGTCTTTTTATCCGACAATAATTCCAGTTTTCCAATAAGGGAAGATTTCATCTCTTCTATTACTTTTTCATCCTGGTCCAGGGTGCCGGACAACAGCCTGAATTCCTCTTCCATATGAGAAAACCTGGCTAAATTTTCCCCAAGCTGCAAATTAAGTTGATCCAACCTGCTTTTTTGCAATTGAGCTTCCCGGTCAATTTTCAAAATCCTGTCATTGATTTGACTTATTTCATTTTCAAGTCTCTTATTATTTTTGTCATAATTGCTGATCTTCTCATTATTGAGATTTACAGCGGCATTGAGCTTTTCCAGGTTTTTTTCCAGTTCAAAGAATTCCTGTCTTGTGGCATCAAGCCTTTCACTCCTTGATTTTACGAGCAGGCTTCTTGTTTCATTTTCCCTGTTCAAACTTTCTATTTTTAAGTTTTCATCCCGGATATTCTTCTCTACATCGGAAATAAGGTTCTGAAGCTCATTTACCCTGTTTTTGATTTTTTCGATATTGGTCAGGTACAAATTAACTTCCAGTACTTTCAGACTTTCTCTTAATGAGAGATATTTCCTGGCTGTCTCTGCCTGGATTTTCAATGGTTCCAACTGGCTTTCAAGCTCATTGATTATGTCATTTATTCTAACAAGATTTTGCCTGGTGCTTTCAAGCTTTTTTTCAGCTTCTATTTTTCTGAGTTTATATTTCATAATACCCGAAGCTTCTTCAAATATATATCTCCTGTCTTCGGATTTTGTGCTTAAGATTTCATCTATCCTGCTCTGTCCAATAATAGAATATCCTTCCTTGCCTATTCCTGTATCCAGAAAAAGCTCGGTTATATCCTTGAGCCTGCAAGGCGTTTTATTGATAAAATATTCGCTTTCACCTGATCTGAACAACCGACGGGTAATTTTAACTTCAGAATATTCCAAGGGCAGAGACTTGTTATAATTATCAATAACCAGGGATACTTCGGCAAAGCCCATGGTTTTTCTATGCTCTGTGCCTGCAAAAATAACATCTTCCATTTTGCTTCCCCTGAGAGTTTTAACGCTTTGCTCGCCAAGCACCCATCGAATAGCGTCTGCAATATTGCTTTTTCCGCTTCCATTAGGACCTACTATCGCAGTAATTCCTGAATCAAACTCTAAAACAACCTTGTCTGCAAATGATTTAAATCCCTGTATCTCCAGCTGTTTTAACCTCAAAAATAACACCTCTGTTTATCTTTAGTGCCAATAATAATAAAAACCTTATAAAATTTTTTGGGGACAGTTCAACTGTCCCCCGAGGGCTCTATCTTGGTTCTACGATAAACCTAATAGCAGTCCTTTCTTCTCCTTCAATTTCCACTTCTGCGAAAGTTGGTACAGCTACCAAATCGATTCCGTTAGGAGAAACAAATCCCCTCGCAATTGCAATTGCTTTTGTTGCCTGATTGACAGCACCGGCTCCAATTGCCTGTATTTCTACTCTTTTGCTTTCTCTAAGTATTGAAGCTACTGCCCCGGCAACTGAGTTTGGAATTGACTTGGCTGACACTTTAAGCATTTCCATAATATATCCCCCTACTAAAAAAATAAAAAAATTAATTTTATCTTTATAAAGTTCTATATTTTTCTAATAATTCCTGCTGAGTCAACCCTTTTTTATAATTTTTTCTAATGCAATTTTAGCAGCATTTTGTTCAGCTTCTTTTTTTGTCTTTCCGGTACCTACTCCCAATACATTTCCGTCGACTTTTACTTGCAAAACAAAAACTTTATTATGGTCAGGTCCGGATTCTTCAATTTTTTCATAGACAATTTTCTTTTCACCGTTTTTCTGAACCAATTCCTGCAGTTCTGTTTTATAATCCATGAAAAGGGTTCCATGCACCGAACCATGTATAATTTGCTGCATCTGTTTCAAAATGAAATTTTTTGCGGGCTTAATCCCACCGTCTATGAAAATTGCACCTATAACGGCTTCAAAAGAATCAGACAAAATAGAAATCCGTGTTCTGCCACCGGTAAGTTCCTCGCCCTTTCCAAGGAGTAAGAATTTGCCGATGTTTATATTGTTGGCGCATTTTGCCAGGGAGGATTCACATACAATAACAGCCCTTGATTTGGTCATTTCTCCCTCAGTCATTTCAGGGCAGCTGTTGTAGATATATTCGGAAATAACCAGATTAAGCACGGCATCGCCGAGAAACTCAAGCCTCTCGTTGCTTCTGATTTCCTTGGACTTGCTTTCATTTGCATAGGAACTGTGTGTAAAAGCAAGAACCAGATTCCTTTTCAGCTTAAATCTGTATCCAATTGTTTTTTCAAACTCCTTAAAGCCTCTGGCAAGTGCTATAATTGTCTTATGCATTACTAATCCTTTCCCGGCAAAGCCGTAAGTCATACTGCATTATTAATATAAACCTCTTGAAAGCAACTGTAAACCATAACTTAATCTTTAAACCTTATTGCCGGGTATTTCCCGGCAATAAGCGTTAGTATGCAGCATTAAGCTTCAAACCTCTTGAAAACAATGCTGACATTTTGACCTCCAAAACCGAAAGAGTTCGATATGGCACATTTTATTTCCTTGCTTCTTCCGACGTTTGGTACATAATCCAAATCACATTCCGGATCAGGTTTGCGGTAGTTAATTGTTGCAGGTAAAAAACCCTCCTTAAGGGCCAGAGATGTTATTACCGCTTCAACTCCTCCGGCTGCACCCAGCAAATGTCCTGTCATTGACTTTGTGGAACTTACTGCAATTTTGTAAGCATGTTCACCAAACAAGGATTTTATGGCAGCTGTTTCATTCTTGTCATTATGAGGAGTTGATGTACCGTGTGCATTAATATATTCAATATCTTCCAAATTAATTCCTGCATCTTTTATTGCCAGCTGCATGCACCTTAATGCTCCCTCTCCTCCCGGAGCCGGGGCTGTAATGTGATATGCATCACTTGTGCATCCATAACCCATTATTTCCGAAATTATGTTTGCCCCTCTTTTCAAAGCATGCTCAAGTTCTTCGAGAATCAGTATTCCGGCTCCCTCGCCCATAACAAATCCATCCCTTTCAAGATCAAAGGGGCGGCAAGCCTCATCCGGGTTCTCATTGGTTGACATGGCTTTCATTGAACAGAAACCTGCAAAGGATAGAGGTGTAATGGATGCTTCGGCACCACCGGTAATCATGATATCGGCGTCTCCACGCTGTATTACCTTGAAGGCATCACCAATGGCACTGTTCCCCGAAGCGCATGCTGATATTGAGCAGCCAATAAAGCCTTTTGCTCCAAATTCTATGGAAATTTGACCTGAAGCCATGTTTGGTATCATCATTGGTATGAAAAACGGACTTACCCATTTTGCACCCTTATCCATCAATGTCTGGTGCTGTGCTTCCAAAGTTTCAATTCCTCCAATACCGGAAGAAACAATAACACCCATCCTGTTTTTATCTACACTGTCAAGATCCAAACAGGAATTCTCAATGGCAAGTTTTGCAGAAACCAATGCAAACTGAGTGAATCTGTCCATTCTTTTGGCTTCCTTTTTACTAAGGAAATCTTCAGGATTAAAGTTATCAACTGTTGCGCCTACTTTTGTAGTAAAATCCGCTGTATCAAATTTAGTAATCACGCTGATACCGTTTTTGCCTTGTTTTATAGCTTCCCAGAAATTATCCGTACCAATACCTAAAGAAGATATGACCCCAGTACCTGTGACTACAACACGTCTATTCATTTAATGACCTCCTTTTTAGGTAGAATAACCAAATACCTGGAATAAAAATAATAACGCTTTTGTATTGCATTACTTAAATACATTATCTATATTTATGAAATTTAAGCAAATGAATATTATTACAATAGCTTAATAATCTCTATCCTAATGTATATGTCTGAAGAAAATTTCGAATAATTGATGTATATAAAATATATTTATAAATCCTCTGAAAAATCTTATTTTAAAAAAAAGTCCCTTTTTAGGGGACTTTTTTTATGAATTATTTTTAATGTATTCAACCACATCTCCCACTGTAGAAATCTTCTCTGCCTCGCTGTCAGGAATCTCCAAATCGAATTCCTCTTCCAGAGCCATTATAAGCTCTACTATATCCAGTGAGTCAGCTCCCAAATCATCTATAAATGACGATTCCATAGTTACATCATCTTCATCGACACCAAGCTGTTCAACTATAATGCTTCTTACTTTTTCAAACATGCATTTCACCTCCTTCCAAAGGCAGGCATACATTTACTTGCAGCCGACTTTGCATCATACGTGCAAACGTTCAGCAGTCTTGAGTCTATGCAATATTCATAAAAATAATATTACATAACCAGACCGCCGTCAATATTTATTACCTGACCTGTTATATAATCTGAAAGGCTGGAAGCTAAGAAGCCTACAACATTAGCCACATCTTCAGGAGTCCCAAACCTGCCCAGTGGAATGTTGTTAAGATAGTTTTCCTTTACCTTGTCAGGCAGCACATCGGTCATCTTGCTCTTAATCAGTCCCGGAGCAACGGCATTGCATGTAATTCCCCTTGAAGCAAGTTCCTTTGCCGTAGTTTTTGTAAGTCCTATCAAGCCGGCTTTGGAAGCAGAATAATTTGCCTGTCCAGGGTTGCCCATTAATCCGGCAACCGAGGAAATATTAATTATTTTGCCGCTTCTTTGCTTCATCATTACCCTGGCAACAGCTTTTGTGCAAAGAAATGCTCCTTTCAGATTTATGTCCAGGACATCATTCCAATCTTCAAGGCTCATCCTGACCATTAATGTGTCCCGGGTTATACCGGCATTATTAACCAAAATATCTATTCCTCCAAATACTTCAACTGCTTTATTTATCATGGTTTCCACATCATCCGGATTTCTAACGTCACCTTTTGTGACAAGTACATTATACCCGGAATTTTTAAATTCTATTGCAGTCTGATCAACAGAGTCAGAATTTGCTATATCATTGAGCACTATATTGGCTCCCATGCGGGCCAGAGTCAATGCAATGGATTTTCCCAAACCTCTTCCTGAGCCTGTAATTAAAGCAGTTTTTCCCTTTAGATCCATTCAAATATACCTCCAGTAAATTCATTATAAAAGCCTTAAACGAACCTTATGTATTCATAAAGTGATTATTTCACAACAGTTAACAACTATACATAAAAAATATACTCCAAAAGCAACGGATTATGACAACATATTGCATGAAAGTCAAATAAACAGGACCTTTGGGAACTAAGCTCCCAAAAACTCAAAAGCCTTGTAAAGGGTATCAATATCTTCAACATTCAGGCAATTGACGTCCTTGCTGATTCTTTTCATAAATCCGGTAAGTGCCTTGCCGGGACCTATTTCAACGAAGGTGTCCACACCGTCCTGAATCATTTTCCGCATTGATGCCTCCCATTTTACCGGGCTGCTTACCTGCTTCACCAATAAATTTTTAACCAAAGATGTGTCCCTGACATAATCAGCTGTCACATTTGATACTACAGGAATTTTCATTTCATTTAAGTTTACTTTATCCAATTCTTTCTTAAGCATTTCACCGGCCGGCTTTAACAAACTGCTATGGAACGGTGCACTTACCGGAAGCATAACAGCTCTTTTAGCGCCTTTGCTGCCTGCAATTGCTACTGCTTTTTCCACAGCTTCCTTTTCACCGGCTATAACAAGCTGTCCAGGGCAGTTGAAATTCACCGGTTCAACAATTCCACAGTCAGAAGCTTCATTGCAGCATGCTATTGTATCTTCATCAGACAATCCAATTATTGCAGCCATTCCACCCACACCTACCGGAACAGCCTCCTGCATGTACTTTCCTCTTTTTCTCACCAGTGCAACTGCGTCTTTAAACTCCATTGTTCCTGAAAGCACATGGGCAGTATATTCACCAAGGCTTAAACCTGCAGTAACGTCTGGTTGTATGCCTTTTTCCAGAAACGGTTGAAGGCATGCTATGCTGGTTGTCAATATTGCCGGTTGTGTGTTTTCAGTAATTTTAAGGGTTTCTTCGTCTCCTTCAAAAACCATTTTTTCAAGGTCAAATCCAAGGGCTTCCGAAGCCTCTTTATAAACTTTCTTTGCGCTTGGGTACTGTGAGGAAATTTGTTGCCCCATTCCTATATATTGGGCACCCTGTCCAGGGAAAATAAATGCGATTTTACCCATATAAACCACCCCGCTTTTGTCAAATGATGTTTACATAAAGAATCAAGGTTGAAATGCCGGTTCAAATATCTGTTGTTGCTTAGCGCCACTTGAGCAGCACTGAACCATATGTCAGCCCTCCGCCAAAACCGACCAGCACAACATAATCGTCTTTATTCAGTTTGTTTCCCTTCTTAGCTTCATACAAGGCTATCGGTATTGAAGCAGAAGAGTTGTTTCCGTATTTATCCAAATTAATAACTGCTTTTGATTCAGGAATTCCAAGACGTTTTAAAGCATTGTCGATTATTCTTATATTAGCCTGATGCGGTATAATCAGGCTGATATCATCCACCGTGAGCCCCGCATTATCCAGGATTGTTCTAGTAGAACTCTCCATGGCTCTGACTGCAAATTTCAAAACCTCACTGCCGTTCATCCAGACTACCCGTTTATTTTTATTGGGGCGGTTTTCAATGTCCTCCTGACTGATATAACAGCAAGGAATTGTTATATTATGTCCCAGGCTGCCAACAGCTCCGATATTTGTCTGCAATATCCCGTAACCTTCCTGTTCCGGGCCCACAACTGCAGCCCCGGCGCCATCGGAAAAGAGTATGCAGGTTTTCCGGTCTTCCCAGTCGGTAACCTTTGAAAGCCCCTCACAAGCCACCACCAGTATGTATTTGTAATATCCTGTTGCAATAAACTGGCTGGCAACTGTAAGTCCATATACAAACCCTGAACATGCTGCGTTCAAATCAAAAGCGGATGCCTTATCTGCTCCAATTTCCTTTTGAATCAGGCAAGACGTGGAGGGAGAAAGGTAATCCGGTGTCTCAGTAGTGGTAATTATCAAATCTATATCCTTTGCATCGATGCCAGCTTCATTCAAGGCGATTTTGGCTGCTTCCACACCCAGAAGGTATGCCGGTTGATCTTTTTCAAGAATTCTTCTTGAATGTATTCCAGTCCTTTGAACAATCCATTCATTACTGGTATCTACTATTTCTTCAAGATCGAAATTAGTGAGTACTTTTTCAGGCAGTACACCCCCAATTCCCAATATACCTGAGGTATAACCGAAATTAGACAATTCCTTCAACTCCTTTGGTATTAAGAGCCTCTAAAATTTGATTAGTGATGCAGTTTTTAGCAAAATAACTGCATTTAATAACAGCGTTCTTGATGGCTTTTGCGCTTGAACTTCCATGGCTTTTAATTACAAGGCCATTAACGCCAAGAAGCGGTGTTCCTCCATACTCCTCGTAGTCCATGCGTTTGCTTATTTTTTTCAGGTCTTTTCTGACAAACAAGGCAGAAGCCTTGGACAGGAAATTTCTTGAATACATTTCTTTCAAAGTGCCTTTGATAAATGAGCCAATGCCTTCAAGAAATTTTAAGAGAACATTTCCCACAAAACCGTCGCACACAATTACGTCCGCCTCACCTAAAGGTATCTGCCTGCCTTCAATGTTGCCTATAAAGTTTATGGGTGCCTGCCCCAAAAGGTCAAATGCCTGTTGAATCACGATATTTCCCTTTTTTTCTTCCGCCCCGACATTTACCAGCCCTACTTTGGGATTTGGAATATTAAAGAACTGCTGCATGTAAATTGACCCCATAATTCCGAACTGATAATAGTTTATAGGTTTGCATATAGGATTAAGACCTGCATCAATTAAAAGGGACATACCGGTTCTGGTAGGGATAATTGTTGCAAGGGCTGGCCTGTCTACGCCTTTTATTCTGCCAAGTATAAACAGTGCTCCTGCCATCAGTGCCCCGCTGTTTCCTGCAGAAAGAAAAGCATCTCCTTTCTTTTCTTTAAGCAGGTTGAATCCAACAACCATTGAAGATTCAGTTTTATTTCTGATGGATTTTGTTGGAATATCGTCGTTGTTAATGGTATCGGGAGCATGTTCAATATTTATTCTGGATTTGTTGTACTTTCTTTTCTTTAATATTTCATTTATCTGCTTTCCATCACCAATTAAAAGAATATCGAATCCTTCAGATTCCTCAACTGCATCTATACATCCGTTAACAATTTGTTTCGGTGCATTGTCTCCACCCATAGCATCTACAAGTATCAGCAAACTATTTCACTCCCATTTATATTTAATATGATTATTCCCAAATAGTAATTTGAACGGCCTTCCACACAACAAGCCATTGCAAAAATGTATCTTTGACTCTATATATTGTATGTAAAGCACAAATAATATACTTTTTGAGTTTTAATCATAATTTACTATGAATTATTACTGTTTTCAATAGATACCAGAATAAATTTACCTCTGAAAACTTCATCCTCCTTCCTGTATATCTTAACCCATACAATGTATTTATTATCAAGGCGCCTTTTGACCTCAGCCTTGGCAATAAGTTTTGTATTTGAATAAACCGGTATTTTATATTTTATATTGGCAACACCTACCAGGGCTACATTTGCATCAATTACTGCTATAGCCAGGGACTCAGCAAAAGAATAAATGAAATGCCCCCTCACGATTTTTGTGCGTTCAAAAGCCATGCTATCTTCTGTTTCCAGAATAGATATACCGCTTTGACCTAATTTTAAATCAATGAGTTCCCCTACGATTTCACTGCTTTGCAAGGATTTTACCTTGCTGTAATTCAATTCGGCTACATCCTTGATCCTTTGCCTTAATTCAGGTATGCCAAGCTCCAATCGATCCAGTCTTATAGTTGGAACACTTACCTGGAATATTTCTGACAACTCTTCATCTGTTAGAAAAGGATCATCTTCCAGCTTTTCCAGAAGAATCCTTTGGCGTTCCTTTTTCGCCAGGGAATTTTTCCCCATATCAAAGCACCTCACAAAGGATTTCAGAAAATTATTACCTGATACTAAATGTTACTTATAAAAGTATATTACACAATTTAATTTTATGCAATATTTTCATAAAAAAATTTTTATTAAGGTTTTTTTCAGCTTGTAACCCGACATAAATCCGGCATGAACGAAATGTATGCAGAACAGGGCTATTTGCGTAACAAATCCAGCCGAAAGCGAGCGTGGTTCGATGCCCCCGGGCTTTTCTGGAACAAGGCTCTTATTTTAGAAAACCGACGGTTCGCTGAAAATGCTACCGCTTTTACTTGCTCTTAATGGCTCAAAAAGTGAAAAAACACCTTTTTTTTCAAGCATTTTTTGCCTTTACCGAACCTGGTTTTCTAACAAAATGAAGCCGGTTATTATTGTTCATCATACATTTCAGCTACAGTGACTTAAAAAATGGTGCATAAGAGTTTTTCAGGAAAAGACCGTAAAGGGTTTGATTGGCAATAAAATATATGCGGTGAGTCATACAACACAATAAAGATAAGCAAATATCATATGAAAGGAATAATTACTATGGAAAACATATATTGCTCTAGCAGTATTACCTCTATGGGATGAGCGAACTGCTGCAAATAAAATAACTTGCGATAAACGAATTTGCAGCATCTTTTGCCCTGGGCAATATAAAGGAAATACATCAGGTACCGGTTTTATGATTTCTTCAAATCAATCAATTTTATATTCTTTTTTAAATAGTCGAACATTGAATAAATAGTTGCAAATATTGCAATCCACATGGCAAATTTATCAACCCTGAATGAAGTAAACAATGAGAAAGGCCAATTATCCAGAAGCATTAAAGCAACGCCGACAACCTGGGTAACCATTTTTATCTTTCCCCAGATTCCTGCAGAAATGACTATGCCTTCACCGGCTGCAAGCAATCTCAAACCAGTGACAATGAACTCCCTTCCGATAATAACCATTGCTGCCCAGCCTGTAACATAATTCCTTTGTACAAGTCCTATTAATGCAGCTGCAATAATGAGTTTATCAGCTATGGGATCAAGGAAAATTCCAAACTTGGTCACCATTTTATGTTTTCTTGCAATATAGCCGTCAATGCCGTCTGTTGAGGCCGCCAAAAGAAAGAAAACAGCTCCAAGGATATGGCCGTAATTTTGCATAAAATTATGAATGGCGGTTAACTGTGGATTAATAAATTTAAATAAATCGCTGGTTAAAAGCCAGTCCGGGAACGGCAAAATAAACAACATAAACACAGGTACCAGAAATATTCTGGAAACTGTTATCTTATTCGGCAAATTCATTAATAACCTCTCCTATCAGGTCGTACTCATCAGAATTTAAGATTTTAACATTGACAAAACTGCCTTCCTTTAAAGGCTCCTGGCTTGTAAAATATACTTTGCTGTCAACATCAGGAGCTTCAGCGTAGGTTCTGCCAAAGTAAAAAATGCCATCTTCTGATAAACCCTCTACAATTGCAGGATAGACCTTTCCAACTCGTTTTTTATTCTTTGCAACCGCAATTTTTTTCTGGATGCTCATCAATTTATTATATCTTTCAAGTTTTACTTCTTCATCCACCTGGTCCGGAAACCCGGCTGCCGGAGTGTTCTCCTCTCTAGAATAGGTAAAAACTCCAAGCCTGTCAAACTTTATATTCTTTATAAAATTACAAAGAATATCGAAATCTTCTTCCTTTTCACCTGGAAAACCAACAATCATTGTCGTTCTTAGAATTATCCCAGGAATTTTCTTCCGGACTTTTTCAATCACATTTAAAATATCCTTTGAGGTGCCTCTTCTTCCCATCATTTTCAGAATTCTGTCACTGAAATGCTGTATGGGGATATCCAGGTATTTACAGACTTTATCATTCTCCAAAAATTCATTTATTAGTTCATCGTCAATTGCTTCAGGGTAGCAATAAAGCACTCTGATCCATAACAAGTCTTTAATTTCACCAAGTTTTCTCAATAACTCCGCAAGCATTTTTTTACCATAGATATCAAGTCCGTAGCGGGATGTGTCCTGGGCAACAAGAATTATTTCCCTGTAGCCATTATCGGCAAGCCATCTGGCTTCATTTACGATACTTTCAATTTTTCTGCTTTTCAGTCGTCCCCTTAATGACGGTATAATGCAATAAGTACAGCAGTTGTCGCATCCCTCGGCAATTTTCAGATAAGCGAAACCCTTACCTGTAGAGACAACCCTTTCTTTATCAAGATAATCAACATCTTTCAGGGGGCTTGTATTAACATACTTTTGTCCGGCAAGTGCATTATTGACTGCATTTATTATATCACTGTAATTTCCGGTGCCGATAACCGCATCTACTTCAGGTATCTCTTGTAAAATTTCATCCCGGTACCTTTCTGCAAGGCAACCCGTAACTATAATACATTTGCAGTTTTTTTTCTTGTGCTGTGCCATTTCAAGAATTGTGTTGATTGACTCTTCCTTGGCGGTATCTATGAAACCACAGGTATTTATTATAATAACATCAGCCGCCTTTTCGTCAGCTGTAATTTCATATTCATTCCTTAGCATTCCCAGCATTATCTCGCTGTCCACAAGATTCTTTGCGCACCCGAGAGATACCATTCCGATTTTTGCTTTCAAAGCCTACCTCCGTTAATCCAAATAATTGTATTTAGCTGTTATAGCAAAGCTTCAGGCTTTGACATTCCTGTGACTTGAGCCAGGGGACCTGTTTTGGTTTTACGACTTGTATTGCCGCCTGGCTTTTAAGCCAGGAATTAAAACTCCATCCCGGTGACTAACATCAGGGCTTAGGGTTAAGCCTTTGTAAACTCCTTAAGCACATCAAATATGATACTTTCATCAAATCCCCTGTGCCTCAAAAAGGCATAAGCTTTTCTAAATATCTTTTCATCATTCATGTCATATTTTCCGAACTTTTTTTTGACAAGACTGATTGCCAGATTTCTGTCATCCAGTTCCCAATTGTCGAGGATACTATCTATAATATTCTCATTTACGCCTTTATTAATTAATTCATACTTCAACATTCTTTTTGATTTTGGTTTCAGCTTGCTTCTGTCGTATAAATATTTCTGGGCGTAAATCTGGTCGTTAATATACCCCATGCTTCGCAATTCTGATACAACTCTATCTGTAATGTCCTTACTGAATCCCTCTCTGCTCAGTTTTTTCCGGACTTCATTTTCGCTTCGGTATTTTAAGGATAAAAATCTGATTGCTGTTTTCTTGGCTGCTTTGAATAAAACATGTTCCCTGATGGATCTTATTTCTTCTTCTGTTAATTCACTTTTTTCATACAGGTTAAGCTCAATAAAATCTTCCTCTGGAATTGAAAAAGCGAACTTGTCATCCACATATACCGAATATTTTTCGTTGGTTTTTTTTCCCTTTTCAATAGATGTTATTTTCATCATAATCACCTTTTATCCTAAAAACCAAAACTATAAATAAGTTGTATGCACATTCAAAATATAGCATTAAAACAGCTTTTTGTGAAGCATATATTATGCGGCAGGCATGGTGGTTCATCTTTCACGCCGGGAACAGTATAATGCCAGAGTGCGCAGTATTATCATTCAACAACTTCTGCCGTTTTTTCCTCAGCGGGTAAAGCATTAGGTTTTAAATTGCATTTGATTCTAATTTTGTCTTCTATTTCCTTGGATATTTCAGGATTTTCCCTGAGGAACTGCTTTGCATTGTCTCTTCCCTGTCCGATTCTCTGGTCATTATACGAATACCAGGAACCGCTTTTGCCAACTATATTAAGCTCAGTTCCTACATCAAGGATGCAGCCTTCCTTTGAAATCCCTTCCCCGTAAATTATGTCAAATTCGGCTTCTTTAAATGGAGGTGCGACTTTATTCTTAACCACCTTTACACGGGTTCTGTTTCCTATAACATCGGTACCCTGCTTTAAAGACTCTATCCTTCTTACTTCAAGCCTGATTGTAGAGTAAAACTTGAGAGCTCTGCCACCGGGAGTTGTTTCAGGATTCCCAAACATAACACCGACTTTTTCTCTCAACTGGTTGATAAAAATTGCTGTGGTTTTGGATTTGCTTACCACACCTGCAAGTTTTCTTAAAGCCTGTGACATAAGCCTGGCCTGCAAACCTACATGGCTGTCGCCCATTTCCCCGTCTATTTCAGCTTTTGGGACAAGTGCGGCAACCGAGTCAATTACAATAACATCAATAGCTCCGCTTCTTACAAGGGCTTCTGCAATTTCCAGTGCTTGTTCGCCTGTGTCCGGCTGGGATACTATAAGATTGTCTATATCAACTCCAACTTTTTTTGCATACGCCGGGTCCAGGGCATGCTCTGCATCAATAAAAGCGGCATCTCCTCCGGCTTTTTGCGCTTCTGCAATTATGTGCAGTGCAACTGTGGTCTTACCGGATGATTCAGGTCCGAATACTTCGACAATTCTTCCCCTCGGCACACCACCTACGCCAAGCGCCAAATCCAGGCATAAAGCTCCGGTAGGTATGGTTTCAATGTTCAGGCGGGTGTTTTCACCAAGTTTCATAACCGCGCCTTTTCCAAACTGTTTTTCTATTTGACCTAATGCGGCTTCCAGGGCTTTTTTCTTTTCATTCATATTGCTGACCTCCCTTGATTACTTTGGTATTAGTCTTTAAACGAACGTATGTTCCTGTTAATTATATACCAATTTATCCAATAAGTCAACAAAATCTTTCAAAATACTTAAATGATGAACACATGCCGGTTACTTTAAATAAATCCATGTTATTTACTGCATTTATAAGGGAAATTATCTTGCAATTAAAAACATAAAAAAATTGTACCAAAACTAGCGTTCGGCAAAAAATTAAATGGTACAAATCGGCTGGATTTATTAAAATTAAGCAGGCAATCATCGCTGGATAAAATATCCGGGTATATGTAAAAAAATTCATAGATTTCAACAGAAAAAACAATCCTGCAATAACAACCTTAGACAAGCCAGAAAGGCTGAATGCTGCAAAAGCCACACCTTTAAAGCTTGTCTTTTTGAATCGCGAAATTATTCAATATTCTTAAAGTTTTTTATATATCTTTAAATATTATTTAAACCGGTTCCTTCTCAGGAAGGTTGGAATATCCAGATCTACAGAAGATAAATCTTTCACTCCCGGCGTATTTTTCTGGGGTATCGGCGGCACATTGCCAACCGGGATATCACGATTATCAGGCTTTTCTGCGTTTCTTAAACCCATGCCTTTATCAAACCCGGTTGCAATTACTGTCATCATTATTTCGTCTTTCATATTTTCGTCAATTGCTGCGCCAACAATGATAATTGCATCAGGATCAGCTGATTTTTGCACCATTTCAGCTGCAGTGTTAACTTCATGAAGCCCCATATCAAGCCCTCCGGTTATGTTAATGAGAACTCCCCTTGCACCGTCTATTGAAGTTTCCAAAAGGGGACTTTCTATAGCTTGTTTTACTGCAACCTCAGCCCTGCCTTCGCCGCTGGCCCTGCCAATGCCCATATGTGCAAGACCCTGATTCAGCATAATTGTCTTAACATCGGCAAAATCCACGTTAACCAGGCCGGGGACTGTAATAAGGTCGGAAATACCCTGCACACCTTGTCTTAAAACATCATCAGCCATTTTGAACGCATCAACTATTGAAGCCTTTTTATCTGTTATTTGAATTAATCTGTCATTAGGTATGGTAATAAGAGTGTCAACATTGCTTTTGAGATTTTCAATGCCCCTTTCGGCATTCTGCATCCTTTTCCGTCCTTCAAATGCGAAAGGTTTTGTTACAACAGCAACCGTAAGTATTCCCATTTCCTTGGCAATCCGTGCAACAACAGGAGCCGCACCTGTACCTGTTCCACCACCCATACCGGCGGTAACAAATACCATATCCGCACCCTTGATTGCCTGATTGATTTCTTCTTTGCATTCCTCTGCAGCTTTTTCACCAATATCCGGGTTGGCACCGGCACCTAATCCTTTGGTAAGCTTTTCACCTATTTGGATTTTGGTGTTTGCCTCAGAACGTAACAATACCTGCTTGTCCGTGTTAATTGCAATAAACTCAACGCCGCGAAGGCCAGCAGAAATCATTCGGTTAACAGCATTATTTCCACCGCCGCCAACTCCGATTACCTTTATCTGAGCGAAATTTTCCATATCCAGATCAAACTCAAGCATGAGAATCCCCCTTGATTTTTCATTTGTTATGTTGAACTACTTCAAGTAGATATTTCCTTCCCCACGTTATCAATATATATATTAGCATAAGGTAAATGCCAATACCATAAAAATTAAAGAAAATTTTTTAAATCTCCGGTAAAAAACAAGCAGGTCAGAAAATAAAAAACAGCCTTTGTTTTTATAAAAATCTTTCCAGGAACGAAATCACCCTGTCCACAAATCCCTTTTTTTTCTTGTTGCTTGACTGGGCAAAAAATTCCACATTGCTGGAAGGCCACAAATCGCTTGGGCAGCTTGACAGGAATTTTGCCATAATAATGCATTGTGTATATTCTGGGTTGGACGGATCATCAAAGGATACATATCGTACAGGAAGCCCAAACACATTGCCTGCAAGTTCTATGCATCCGTACAAATCGTTTATTCCCCTCCCGGTTAGAAGAATTTCGGCCGCATCATACATATTTGCATCCCCGTCTAAAATCAGGTCCTTGCTTAAGGTGAATATTTCACTCATTCTGGCTTCAATTATCTCGGCAACCCATGATTTATACACTGACTTTTTTACAGTTGGATCATTAGAATCAGTTACAATAAATTCCTTGTCCTCCTGGACCATGTCCTTTAAAGCCAAATTACATTGTTTTTTCAGTCTGTGAGCTTCAGATATTGGAATTTGCAGAGAAATTGACAAATCCTTCGGAATATTGTCACCGCCTACGGGAAGTGATTTGCAAAAAACAAGTTTTTCTCCTGAAAAGGAGGCGATATCTGTCATATTGCCATCAATATTAATTACAATTACACCTTTTTCGTTTGTGCTGTTCCCAAATACGGATTCTGCGGATGCAAGAGGCTCGATTATAAATCCGTCAAGTTCGATATCAAGACTTCTGAGACATTTAATTATGGAATTTATATGGTTCTTGTATCCGCATATAACATATGCGTCAATTGCCAACCTGCTTCCTACCATGCAAACAGGATCGAATATGCCTTCATTGTTATCAAGAATAAACTGTCTTGGAATAATATCTATAAGCTGCCAATCCTGATTCAATTCAATATGGCGCAACTGTTCCTTGAGTTTTTTTACATCGGCGGATGTTACTTTCCGGTCTCCACTGTCAATATCAATCAGGCATCTTTTGTTTATTACTTCGATATGCAGCGGTTTCAGATTTAAATATGCTGAATGGATTGATGCGCCGGCCATCGCCTCAGCCTGCTCAACTGCTGTATTTATGGAATCTATGACCTTATTGGGTTCTGTTATGAAACCTTTTGTGATTCCAGTACATTGACAGGTACCTTTCCCAAGGATATTGTAACTTTTATGTTCTACACTGCAAATTATAGTGGAAACTCTGGAGGTTCCTATATCAATGATGCTATAAATCCTTTCCAATAAAATACCCCCTGTTGGCTGCTTCGATTATTGACACTCAAATTCAATATGCCCGGTATGCGGACATTCATTGAAAAAATGCCTTTATAAAATATCCATTTTGTTATCAATGCCGTCTATGTCTATATTATCTTTATTATCTTTTTTTGAAATCTTGTTCAACAACAATCTTCGAATAACTGCAAAATTTAAGAAAAGTCTGTTTCCAAAAGCAAAGACGGCTGCAAGATAAAGTTGTATACCAAGTTTATCGCCAATATAGGCAAGGACGGCTGCCAGCATTGCATTCCCGAAAAAACCAGAAATAAAAACTTTCATGTTGAATTTATTCTGAAGGGTTGCTGCTGCTGCACCAAATACTGAATCAAGAGCAGCAAGTATTGAAATTGCAACATAATTGGAATATTTATAGGGTATATTGTAAGGTATAAAAATACCGACTAATATTCCTATTATCAGCCCCAGAATTGGCAGCATGAACAATCCCTCCTTGAATTTTTAGTAAAACAAGTATTCAATATAATAATACAACTTTATACGTTAAAATACCAATAATTCCGGTTTGCTTCAAGTTTAAATTTTATCGGGTTCTGAATGTAGGATTCCCACCTATAGTAAAATCAAGTATTCCTTTTGTATCTTTGATGCTCGTAAAGTATGCTTCCTTCAAAAATGTTATTTTGTAACCGATATCTTTTATATCACCAAGGTTTGCCACCAAAGTGCCATTTATAAACAGTCTTATATTCCTTACATCCTCAACATCCAGACTTTTTACAAGCTCATATATTTTAAATCTTTCGGTTTTATCGGATTCGATTATTGCATTTATTACTTTGCCTGCAGTTTCGAGTCTGTCAGGATTTGTACATGTCAAGGGTTGTCCCAGTTTATACCGTGAAAAGTCTATCCCGGTAACAACCGGGTATCCTTCAACAGGTTCCTTAAAGGACTCAAGGACGTAACTTTCATTATCAACCAAAAGATAAGCACCAAGGCAGGATACCATCATATGAGGTTCTCTGTCAATTACGTGTATTTCCACTTTATCGGGCATTATAAATTTAACAGTTGCGTCCTTTATGTAAGGGAGCTTTTCCAAAATTGCCTTTTCAGCATTAGTGTTTCTCAATGAGAATATGCTGCCAGGGTTGGCTCCAATCCCCTGGAAACCGTTATCCCCGTATCTTATGCCACTTGCCCTTATTATCTCATCCCCGGTATATTTCAACGAACCCAATGCTTTTATTTCTTTAATTGCATATAAAGGTGAAAAAGCTATAACAATCAGCACACCTAAAGCCAGAATCAAAACAATAAAAATCTTCAGCAGCCTGATTGCTTTAGTTTTTCCCATTTTTTTTCCCGAATTATTATCCAGCTTTTTCAGCTTCATCATTTGTTTTTTATTTTGCTCCTTAACACCAAATTTAAAGTGTTATTGCATAAATTTTACTTATGATTGTATTCTTTCGATATCTGCCCCGACTTTTTTTAGTGTTGTTTCAATAGACTCATACCCGCGGTCAATGTGGTGAACTCCGTTTACTACTGTAGTCCCAACTGCGGAAAGGCCAGCAAGCACAAGGGCTGCTCCTCCCCTCAAATCCCGGGCGTTGATGTTTGCACCTGTCAGTTTGGGTACACCGATGATTAATGCAACTCTGCCTTCTAATTTTATATTTGCTCCCATTTTGTTAAGCTCTTCAACATACATATATCTGTTCTCAAATACCGTTTCCACCATTATACTTGTTCCTGCTGCCACAGACAAGTATGTTACCATTTGTGCCTGCATATCTGTAGGAAATCCGGGATAAGGATGTGTTCTTATCGTATCGATGGCTCTTGGCCTGGTTGGCCCTTTTATATAAATTGTAGAGTCGGTGGAACAAATTTTACACCCACTATCTCTTAAGTTGTGAATAACCGAACTCAAGTCCTCGGCAATTGTGTTCTTAAGAAGCAGTTCCCCGCCGGTTATTGCCGCAGCAATCAAATAAGTTCCGGCAACAATTCTGTCGGGAATAATTTTATGTTCAACCCTGTTTAATTTCTTCTTGTTGCCTTTAATACGGATTATACTTGTACCTGCTCCTTTTATATCAACACCCATTGCCGCCAAAAAATCCTGAAGATCTTTGATTTCAGGCTCTTTAGCTGCGTTCCTGATGGTTGTTTCACCTTCGGCGAAAACTGAAGCAAGCATAATGTTCTCAGTTGCACCGACACTGGGATAGTTGAGTAGTATATCACATCCTTTTAATTTTTCGGCTTCGCAATACAAAAAGCCATGAATAGCTTCAGTAACCTTAACCCCCATACTTCTGAACGCCTTAATGTGGAGATCTATAGGGCGCGGACCAATTTCACATCCACCCGGATGGGTAAGTCTATTGTCACTTAAGCTAAATGTATACATATTGTACCATTACCTTTAAACGCCATCAATAGTTATTTGCCCCTAAGGCGCAAACAGGAGGAGTTTTTCCGGTTTTACTGTAACCGGGGATTGTCTTTATCTTCCCCGCTGATTATTTCCACAGGACCGGGGGGACAGGTACCTTGTCCCAATTTCCTTATATGGATTATAATGCTATCACAAATGGGGAACCATGGGGATGGTTCCCGCTGATTGCCGCCTCCTGCGGTTCCCGTTTGGAACCATGGGGACGGTTCTCCCGGTCCCCCTGTTGATTGCCTCCTGCCGTTCCCATGTGGAACCATAGGGACAATTCTTCCGGTCCCCCGCCGATTGCCTCCTGCGGTTCCTATGTGGAACCATAGGGACAATTCTTCCGGTTCCCCCGATTGCCTCCTGCGGTTCCCATGTGGAACCATGGGGACAATTCTTCCAGTCCCCCCGATTGCCTCCTGCCCTTCCCTTGTGAAGCATAAAAACACACTGTTCCATCAGGAAACTTGTATGTGTTTGGTATTCGTTGTGCTATAATCTATAATGTATTGCAAGCCAGAAAGTAAAAGAGTGTTTAACTTATTATCCATCAGGAGTTTATTATGAATTTAATGTTCAAAATTACATTGTTTATTTGCAAAACCGTAATGCTGATTCTAAGGCTTCTTAAGCGTGGCGGCACTTCCCTGCCCGGGAAAATTGCCCTGAAAATATATCCCCGGTTTGCCGGAATTATTGCTGAAAAATTTAAAATAATCATGGTAACCGGTACAAACGGAAAGACCACAACAACGAAAGCTATCGGGGAAATACTGCAAAAAAACAACATTAAATATATTGCAAACCGGTCCGGCGCAAATCTTCCGGGGGGTATTATATCAACTTTCATAGAGTCGGTTCCCCTGTCAGGAAAATGCCCATATTCAACAGCCGTTCTTGAAATAGATGATGCAGCATTTGCTTTAATCAGCAATTTCATTGAGCCGGACATATTGGTTGTAACTAACTTTTTCAACGACCAACTTGACCGATACGGGTCCATATATAAAATAGTTGACAATGTGAAGAAAGGAATCAAAAACCTTAATAAGACCATTCTGGTTTTAAACGGGGACGATCCTCTGTGCGCTTCCCTGGGCAAAGTATATGATGGCAGGAAAATTTACTATGGATTTGATGTAAATGCTTTGGCTGGCTTTATAAACAAGGGCGATGGGACAACGGTAAAAGACAAGACCGGTGAAATGGCGGTAAAAGGTGAAATGGCAGCACTGGTAATTGATGAGTCTGATGAAGCAACGGTAAAAGGCAAGCCCTGTGAAGCATCGAAAGAAGATGAGACTGGTGAAACACCTGTAAAAAACAAGTCCGGTACAGTGCTGGTAGAAGATGAACCCAGTGAAACTTCAGTAAAAAACAGGACAGGTGAAAAACCTGTAAAGGATGAGACCGGTGGGGCTATGTACTGTATATTCTGTAATAATAAATTCACCTACCAAAGCCGAACCTATGAACATTTTGGCTGGTTCAGGTGCGACAACTGCGGGTTTGAAAGACCTTTTGCAGAAGTCGTTTGCACTTATGTCAGGGAGATGAAGGCATCCTATACAATCATGGATTTTGAAGTAACAACTCAAGGGATGCATGCGTCTTCACCGGAAAATGGGACCGGTTTGGAAGCACTATCAACAGGCATGACAAAATATGAAAAGAAAGCTTTAAAGCATACAGCAAAAATAAACCTTCCCGGCCTTTACAATGTGTATAATGCATTAGCATCCATAGCTTGCGGACAAGCCCTTTCCCTTCCTTTGGAGAATACAGTGGCAGCTCTTTCGGAATGTGAGTGCAGCTTTGGAAGAATGGAAACCATTAAGGCTGATGATAAATTAATTAAAGTCATTCTTGTTAAGAATCCGGCAGGCTTGAACCAGGTCCTGAACTTTCTTTTATCCGAAGAAAAGGAGTTTGTGCTTGCTTTTGCAATAAATGATAAACTTGCCGACGGTACGGACATTTCATGGCTATGGGATGTGGATTTCGAAATACTGTCAGAGATTGAAAACAAAATCAGCAAATTTTATGTATCGGGCACAAGAGCTGAGGATGTGGCATTAAGGCTCAAGTATGGCGGCATCGACCCAGGCAGGATTTCGATTATGAAAGATTATGGCTTGCTGCTGGACAACGGGCTTTCAAAAACTAATGCCGGAAACTGCTTCTATATCCTCCCGAATTATTCGGCAATGCTTGATATAAGAAGCATACTCAGGAAAAAGTTCGGCCTTCGGGAGTTTTGGAAATAGAAAGTTGTAATTGCAGTCTGGTTTTTCCAACCTGGGCTTTCGCATGCCCCGAAAATTCAGTAAGTTGGAAAATGTCGTTTGCAACTTTGTCTTGCCGGATCGACATACGAATAATTCCGGGATGTTTAAATAAATTGATTGAGTCCTGATGTGCCATAAAAGGAGGCAATAAAAATTGTACAGTTTAAATATTTGTGTATTATACCCTGACTTATTGAATTACAACGGAGACCGGGGAAATATTATTGCCCTGTCCAAACGCGCCCTGTGGAGGAATATTTCTGTAAACATAATAAATGTGACCCTGGATGAGCCCTTTGTTCCGGAGAAATATGATATTGTTGTTTTAGGAAGCGGTCAGGAATATGAGCAGCAAATAATCCGGAAGGATTTTATTGATATAAAAGGCAATGAAATCAGGTCTGCCATAGAAAACAACAAGGTTTTTCTTTGCATTGGCGGTGGATACCAGATGCTTGGAATGTACTTGAGAACCCTGGAGGGAAAAGAAATTGAGTTTCTTGGAGCCCTTGATTTATGGACCATTGAAGGCAGGGAACGTTTGACCGGAGATATCGTATTTGAATGCGATTTTCTTAAAAGTGATACGTTTGACGGGAAAATAGTAGGATTTGAGAACCACTCGGGGTACACTTACCTGGGTGAAGGAGTCGAGCCCCTGGGACGGGTGGTAAAGGGTTTTGGCAACAACGGGCAGGATGGTTTTGAAGGCGCAAGATACAGGAATGTATTCTGTTCCTATGCCCATGGAAGCCTGCTCCCCAAAAATCATGAATTGGCAGACCACTTACTCACACTTGCCCTGAAAGAAAAATACCCTGATTTTTCTTCTTTATCCCCGTTGGATGATTCTCTTGAAAAAGCAACACGAATGACGTTGATTGAGAGAATCATAAGATAACAAAAACCAGAGTTGCAACAATAATATTGCTTTGCATTGCTTATGCCTTACTCACTATATATTTACCTTAAGCAGGGCAGCGTGAAGTACTCCCGCCTCCTGTGAGCAAGGAGGGAGAGTACTGCCTGCTATATGTTAACTAACTATTTATTATAATATCCCGAAGAGCTCTTTTTGGCACATGCAGAACTCCATTTGAATCTTTGTAATATTTTATTGATCCCTGTTCTTCCTCTGATACCGGTTCTTCTGCAGGGTATCCCAAAGCTATGGCTGTGCTTATTACAAGGTTTTCCGGGATGTTCAGTATATTTCGGACATTATCCCTGTTTACCGAACCTATCCAGCAGGTACCGATACCTTCCTCAACAGCCGAAAGCAGCAAGTTTTGCACTGCAGCTCCTACGTCGAGCTCATATCCGGCTTTTCTTATATTGGTATCAGCCAATACCATAATAAAAGCAACAGGTTCCTCACCTTTTTTGGGATTTCCCTCGGGTGCAATGTAGCCTGCCCACTTTACCTGTTCAAAGACCTTTGCGACTTCCTCCGGCTCTTCCACGATCCTGTACTTGACAGGCTGCAAATTATTTCCCGACGGTGCGAACCTTGCGGCATCAATCAGCTTCTCCAATACTTTTCTGTCAATTTTCTGCTGTTTGAATTTTCTTATTGTTCTTCTTTTATAAATTGCCTGGTAAACGTCCATCAAAAATTCCCTCCTTTTTTGCTGCTTTGTAAAAACATGGACAGTCTAATTTTAGCATAAAAATCAATATTAAGTCCATAGCCGTCAGGATACACAATCTTTGTCCGTACTAACCCTGCTGCTATTCAGACGTAACCTGACATATATGAAATGTATACTGAACAGGGCCATTTGCGAAGTAAATCCAGCCAAAAGTGAGCAGGGCTCGATGCCCCGGGCTTTTCTAAGAACAAGGCTTTTATTTTAAGAAAACCGACAGCCCGTAAAAAAGCAGGAATGCCATATAACCGGTTTATTGATCATTAACCCAACTACTCATCCTTTTTCCGGGACAAGAAGATGGCAACTACTGGCGGCGTCAAATAAAAATTGATATAATCAAATATAAAGAACAATAAAAACAAATATTGAAGGTAGATCATGAACAAGGATCAATTATATCAAAAACGCATATGGGAACTTGATTTCTTAAGAGGGCTTGCAGTCATTTTAATGATGTATTTTCACCTGATTTTCGACCTTAATGAATTTCTGGGTTTGAATGTCTCATATCTTACCGGCTTTAACTATCTGACAGGCCGGATGGCTGCTTACATCTTTATTTTCGTGGCCGGCATAAGCTGCTCCTTAAGCAGAAGCAATTTAAAAAGAGGACTGATTGTATTTGGCTATGCAATGCTGATTACTCTCATGTCCTATATTTTTAATCCCCGGTATGTAGTGGTTTTTGGTGTGCTGCATTTTTTTGGAGCAAGTTTTCTGCTGTATCCCCTGATAAATAAAATACCGAAAAATCTAATACCTCTGGTTGGTATTATAATAATAGCTGCGGGAGTACCTGTTTCAAAAATAAATGTAAGCCATAACTTTTTCGCTCCCCTTGGCTTATTCAACAACAAATTTTATTCTTCCGATTACTATCCCCTTATCCCCTATCTTGGCTATTTTATGATTGGCATATTTTTGGGCAAGGTTCTCTATAAGGATAAAAAGAGCCTGATGCCTTCAATAAAGCGTGATAATATTATTAATACTGCCGGAAGGCATTCTCTTCTTTTGTATCTTGTGCATCAACCGTTATTTATACTGATTATTTACCTTGTCCGGTTAATCATAAGTTAACGAGCAGAATAAATGAAATGTATTGCGAACAATGGCAAATAGCTTTATTTTGTTCTTGCATGAATTTCATTTATTCAGTTTTGTGTCTGTTTTCTTGTTGTATGGTTTATAGGAAAGCGCATCTTAACAATAACAATTATCGAGCAGGCTGATCCCTGATACTGCTGTTCACCTTGACATCAGAGGCTCAAAGTAATATAATCAACTTACATTTTCGGGAAATATATTTTCCGATAAATGCTTTATTTGCCTGAACCCCACAACCTTTCATTCAAAAAACGAAAGGTTGTATCCATATATAAGGAGGAAAAATTACATGGCTACCCAGGTTCGAACAAGATATGCGCCAAGCCCTACAGGTTATATGCATATCGGCAATTTAAGGACTGCATTGTATGAGTATTTAATTGCAAGGTCCAATGGAGGCAATTTTATATTAAGGATTGAAGATACAGATCAGAAAAGATTTGTCGAAGGTGCCATTGAAACGATTTACCGTACCTTGAAAATTGCAGGCCTGAAGCATGACGAAGGTCCTGACATTGGCGGAGATTATGGACCATATGTTCAAAGTGAGCGAAAAGACATATATCTTTCTTATGCAAAACAGCTTATTGAAAAAGGTGAAGCTTATTATTGCTTCTGCTCAAAGGAAAGGCTTGCAGAGTTGAAGCAGCAATGCGAATCAGAAGGCAGAGGTTACAAATATGACAGGCATTGCCTCCATCTTTGCAAAGAGGAAATTGAGCAAAACTTAAAGCAAGGCGTGCCCTATGTAATAAGGCAAAAAATGCCGGATTCAGGAGTAACAGAATTTGATGATGTGGTTTATGGAAAAATCGCAATTGATAATAAAGAGCTTGAGGATCAGATACTTATCAAATCAGACGGTTTGCCCACTTATAACTTTGCAAATGTGGTGGATGACCACCTGATGCGCATTACTCATGTAGTAAGAGGCTGCGAGTATTTAACTTCAGTTCCCAAGTACAATCTATTATACGAGGCATTTGGCTGGGAGATACCTGTATATGTTCATCTTCCCCTTATTACAAAGGGGCCCGGTCAAAAACTGAGTAAGAGAGCCAGGGATGCAAGCTTTGAGGATTTGCTGGAGATGGGATATCTTCCGGAGGCTGTTGTCAATTATGTAGCCCTTCTTGGCTGGAGTCCCGGAACCAATCAGGAAATTTTCAGCCTTGAGGAGCTTGAAAAAGCTTTTGACATCAAGGGAATCAGCAAGTCCCCCGCCATATTTGATTATGACAAATTGAACTGGATGAATGGCGAGTATATCCGGAAAATGTCACTGGAGGGCTTCCACAAGGCTGCCCTTCCCTATTATGAAGCTGCAATTAAAAGGTCTGATATAGACTTTTTGAAAGTTAGCAGAGTCCTTCAGGCAAGGGTTGATGTACTTTCACAAATCCCTGAAAAAATTGACTTTCTGGATGAACTGCCTGATTATGATGTATCAATTTATATTCATAATAAAATGAAAACAAATTTGGAGAATTCCCTTGCAAGCCTTAAAGCGGCTCTTCCCGTCCTCCGGGAGTTGAATGACTGGAAAGAGCAGGCTATTCATGATGCACTTATAGCCCTTGTGGGCAAAATGGGAATTAAAAATGGTCAAATGCTGTGGCCTATACGTACAGCTGTTTCAGGAAAACCGGTGTCCCCGGGCGGTGCCATTGAAATTGCCGATATTTTAGGCAAGAAGGAGACTCTGTACAGGATAGAAAAAGGTATCTCCCTGCTCGAGGAAGCCATTCAAAATCAATGAAACAATAAGCAAAGGAAAGAATGGTTACAGACGTTTAATAAAGGTTTCATGCATGATTCTGAACAATATGGAGGAGTTTTATGGATAATATTAATGAAATAAGTGTCAATAATCCTGATGATGCAGGCGCAATGCCAGAAAGCACAAACTTTATCGAGGAAATTATTAATGAGGATTTAAGACAAGGCAAAAACGACGGCAGAGTTCATACAAGATTTCCTCCCGAACCCAACGGTTATCTTCATATAGGGCATGCAAAAGCCATATGCATTGATTTTGGAATAGCGGAAAAATACAACGGTTTATGCAACCTGAGGTTTGATGACACAAACCCGGTAAAGGAAGACGTGGAATATGTTGAATCAATAAAGGAAGATATCCATTGGCTGGGATATGACTGGGAAGACAGGCTTTTCTATGCCTCCGATTATTTTGAAAGACTCTATGAATATGCAGTTGAGCTGATAAAAGCAGGAAAAGCATATGTATGCGATTTAAGCCCCGACGAAATCAGAGAGTATCGCGGAACACTTACGGAGCCCGGCAAAAACAGTCCTTACAGAGACAGGAGTGTTGAGGAGAATCTTGAGCTTTTTGAAAGGATGAAGAACGGAGAATTCAAAGAAGGTGAAAAAGTTCTCCGGGCAAAGATAGACATGGCTTCTCCCAATATAAACATGCGGGACCCGGTTATATACAGGATTCTTCATACCAGTCATCACAGAACGGGAAATAAATGGTGCATATATCCCATGTATGATTTCCAGCATCCCCTATCGGATGCCATCGAGGGTATCACCCATTCCCTTTGCTCTCTGGAATATGAAGACCACCGGCCTTTGTACAACTGGTTTGTGGAAAATGTAAGCGTACCTTCCAAACCGCGTCAAATTGAATTTGCAAGACTCAATTTAAACTATACGGTTATGAGCAAACGCAAACTTATTACTCTTGTAAAGGAAGGCCTTGTAAGAGGATGGGACGACCCCAGAATGCCAACATTATGCGGGTTGAGAAGGCGCGGATATACACCTGGTTCAATAAAAGCTTTCATCGAAAAAATCGGTGTGGCCAAAACTTACAGTGTAGTTGACATTGCACTTTTAGAGCATTGCATACGTGAAGAGCTTAACAAAACAGCAAACCGGGTTATGGCAGTGCTAAATCCGGTAAAGGTCATTATTGACAATTATCCGGAAGGCCAGGTGGAATGGTTTGATGCGGAAAACAACCCTGAAAACCCCGATGCCGGCACCAGGAAGATACCTTTTAGCCGTGAAATATACATTGAACGAGATGATTTCATGGAAGACCCGCCAAAGAAGTTTTTCAGGCTGGCTCCCGGAAGAGAAGTCAGACTCAAACATGCATATTATATTACATGCAACAGTGTAGTTAAAAATTCCGCCGGTGAAATAGTTGAGCTTCACTGCACCTATGACCCTGCTTCAAAGGGCGGCTGGACAGAAGACGGGCGCAGGGTTCAGGGCACTTTGCACTGGGTTTCTGCACCTCATGCAGTTAATGCGGAGATAAGACTGTATGACAACCTTTTCACGGTTGAAAATCCGGACAGTGATGATTACCTGAAATATATAAACCCTGATTCCCTGAAGGTTCTGACAGACTGCAAGGTTGAACAGAGTCTGGCGGATGTTCCCCTTGAGACAAAGTTCCAATTTCTCAGAATGGGATATTTCTCCGTAGACTATGACTCAATACCGGGCAAACCTGTGTTCAACAGAATTGTGACTTTAAAGGACACATGGGCAAAGATTCAGAATAAATAACCGGGGTGTATTGCTGTATTGGGCTGATTGCTCAATTTCAACAGCTTTTGGGATCTTTGAACAATAAACAATGTAATTAAATAGTTGCACTGAATAGATGTGCGGTTGGATTGGTATTTGATTCAGAGCAAAAGCAAAGGGGCGTAAAGCCCCTTTTTCTATCATATACATCTTTTCCCTATATTTTCAGATTTGCAGCTTTCACCGCACCATAAAGCTTTTTCTATTATATATGTCGTTTCTCTACTCAATCATCTTCTTAAACTCAGCCTCATCAATAATCTTTACTCCTAGCTGCTGTGCTTTATCAAGCTTACTCCCTGCTTCCTCGCCAGCAAGGACATAATCCGTTTTTTTGGACACGCTGCCGGATACCTTTCCGCCATAACTTTTTATAATTTCCTCGGCCTCATTTCTTTTGTATGTTGGAAGGGTGCCGGTGAGAACAAATGTAAGTCCCTCGAAACGGTTATCATTTACTTGCTTTTCAGTTATATTTTTCATATTGACACCGGCGGCTGCCAATCTTTCAAGGGTTTCGACAGTTTGCGGATGCCTGAAAAACTCTGCAACGCTTTCTGCCATTTTTACTCCAAATTCGTTTATTTTTAGTATTTCATCAATGCCGGCATTTCTTATCTCATCTATCGAAGAAAACCTCTCGCAAAGAAGCTGTGCCGCTCTTTTACCTATATGCCTTATACCGAAGCCAAATATCAGCCTGTCAATATTGTTCTGTTTCGACTTCTCTATGGATGACAGAAGGTTTTCCACCGACTTTTCACCAAAACGCTCTATTTTTATAAGTTCATCCTTCTTTTCCGAAAGATAATAAATATCCGGAATTGACTTAATATATCCATGATTTACAAGGGTTTGGATAATTGCAGGACCAAACCCTTCAATATTCATTGCATCCCTTGAAGCAAAGTGCTCAATGGTTCGCAGCATGCGGGCCGGGCATTCAATCCCCTCGCAACGGAAGGCAGCCTCCCCCTCTTCCCTGCTCACAGCTGAGCCGCAGGCGGGGCAAACTTCAGGCATATTGAAAATTGTTTCCGAACCATTTCGTTTTTCAGTTACCACACTTACAACCTCGGGTATGATATCCCCTGCTTTTTGCACCCAGACCGTGTCTCCTATGCGAATATCCTTGCTTCTGATATAGTCCAGGTTGTGAAGCGTTGCCCTGCTGACTGTTGAGCCGGCAAGATTTACCGGTTCCAGTACCGCGTTGGGAGTCAGTACTCCTGTTCTGCCTACATTGACAATAATATCAATTATTTTGGTTTGCTTTTTTTCCGCAGGGTATTTGTATGCAGCTGCCCAGCGGGGTGTCTTGGCAGTGCTTCCCAGTATGGTTCTTTGATAAAGGGAGTTTACCTTTATTACAGCTCCGTCAATTTCGTATGGCAGGGAATTTCTTATTTCCCCTATCTTCCTTATTTCTTTTAATGCATCTTGAATATTGGCCACCATTTTATATTCAGGTATTACCTTGAATCCAATATTGGCAAGGTACTCCAGGACTTCCACGTGGGTCCGGAAGTTTTT
This sequence comes from Clostridiaceae bacterium, assembly GCA_012839865.1. Classification (GTDB taxonomy): domain Bacteria; phylum Bacillota; class Clostridia; order CAYPLH01; family DUMO01; genus DUMO01. The sequence goes on along the minus strand of DUMO01000051.1, from coordinate 17,808 downwards.
GCCTTCCACCCTCAAAATATCAAAGACAAATATGTCGAGTTTACGCTTTGCGGTAATTTTTGAATCAAGCTGCCTGAGGGAGCCTGCCGCGGCATTCCTGGGATTCGCAAATAACGGTTGCCCCAAAAGTTCCTGTTCTTCATTCAACCTTTTGAACTCGCTTTTGGGCATGAACACTTCGCCTCTGACCTCAAGAAAAGGTATATTTTCAGCAAGCCTTAACGGAACTGACTTGATAGTCCTGATATTCTGCGTCACGTCTTCACCGACAAAGCCGTCACCTCTTGTGGAACCCCTTACAAAAATGCCGTTTTCATATTCCAGTGCAACCGACAATCCGTCGATTTTGCGCTCCACAACATACTCAATATTATCATCCAATGCTTCTTTGGTTCTCTTGTCAAATGCAATGAGTTCATCGTCGTTGAATACATCATTCAGGCTCTGCAAAACCACGGAATGTGTGACTTTCCGAAACTCATCCAGGGGTGCCCCGCCTATTCTTTGGGTGGGTGAATCGAAAGTTACAAGGTCCGGCCTTTGCTGTTCCAGCTCTTCCAACTCCCTGTACAGCCTGTCATATTCATAATCCTCTATTTCCGGATTATCTTCCACATAATATTTTCTGTTATGATAGTTGATTATTTCTCTAAGTTCCAATATTCTTGATTCAATGTTGAAAGACATGCAAACCTCCGGCTTATTCACATAATGACCGGTCCATTTTTTAGTACCGGTCATATATGCAAGAAAAATTTTCTACAGGAGTGATTATATAATTATTGCATAAGAACGTCAATGTATGAGTTTAGTGGATATATCTGTTCACGTCTTCCATGGTTATACCCTGATGCAGGGCAATATTCAAACCGTTTGCCACAACCTTGGAGGTCCTGTCAATCAGCTCGTCAATTTCTTTTGGAGTTACCACAAGATTCCCGATATAAGGATTCATAACTTCCCTGATAAGCCGGTATTTGTCTTCCCTGTCCAGATTGGCCAGCATATTGTAAAAATCACTGCCCTGGTTGGCTTGTTTTATCATACTGTCAATTACAAGATCAATTGCGTCATTTGCCATGGTTGCGGCATCTACAACGGTTGGTACACCAATGGCTATAACGGGGCAGCCTAAAGTCTTTTGTGATAGTTCCATTCTTTTATTGCCTACGCCAGAACCGGGAGTTATGCCTGTATCAGCTACCTGGATGGTGGTGTTGATTCTGTCCATCCGCCTTGAAGCCAGCGCATCAATGGCTATAATGATGTCTGGCCGTATCCTGTCAACAATTCCTCTCACTATCTCTCCGGTTTCAATTCCGGTTATACCCAATACCCCGGGGGCAATCGCACAAACCGGTCTAACTCCCTCATCTATTTGTTCAGGTACATACTCTGTCAAATGCCGTGTAACCATAATGCTGGATACAACCTTGGGTCCGAGGGCGTCAGCTGTAACATTCCAGTTTCCAAGCCCTACGACCAGAATTGTGGATTTTTCATGTAATTTTAATATCGGAACAAGTTCCTGACCTAAAGTTTTGCATGTTTCTTCAAATATTCGCTGGTCATTCTCCCGAAGTCCCTGTATTTCAAGAGTAATATAATTTCCCATGGGCTTGCCTATTGACTGTTCTCCTTCAGGCGAAACAACCCTTACCCGTGTTATTTTGATTTCATCTGTACCTGCATTTTCAACCTCCACTCCGGGAGGTTCCCTCATCTCCTGCATTACTTCTTTCTTAAGCTCTTGAAAAATTTCTCTTGCTTCCACCGCAAGGTCGGTTACTACACTTCTTCCATTGTACAATCTGCATCAGTCCTTCCAAAATACTTATTTATTATTAAATATTTTCCCATTGTGCAGAAAAAATATTTGTGCAGTCTGATGTAAATAGCTGCATCAGGGCTGATTGTTTCTAAAATTGAGACAGAGAAGTAAAAAACATTATCGCTGCAAAAACTTTGTGTTATGTTCTCCTTGCATTGCGAAAACTTTCATGATAAAATGTGTAAGGTTAATTTACTCGCAGGAGGTGAAAAATTTGGCATCTACTAATAAATCAGCATACAAAATTGCAAAAATTTTAAAGTGGACTACAAAAACCAAAAAGAGAACCTTGATTAACAGCATGAATAAATCTACTTTAAGAACTGCAGTTAAGAAATCAAAGGAAGCTATTCAGAATAAAGACGAAGCGATGGATTCAAAGTATGTTAATGCTGTAAAATTAATAGATAAAGCCGCAGCTAAAGGTATCATCCATAAGAACACCGCTGCGAGAAAAAAATCGCAATTGGCCAGGATGTTAAATGCTGCCAAAGCTGCAGAATAGCTTGATTTTACGCGGCTTTCAATACAGTCTTCCAAATAAAAAACGTACATCAGATGGTACGTTTTTTTATTTTTTAAGACTATATTTCAATTTTGCGCAAGAAACACAATGCAAAATTTGAAATGCCTGGCGGTATTCATTTCACTTGCCCCATCAGGAAGCTGCATATTTTAGTATCAGCATCTCCATACCCGTTTGCGGATCGATTTGTCCGGTTTTGATTCCGAGGTCCAGCTTATGGCAGTCTTCCATTGCCTTTTTTAAAGTATCTATATCGTAATTCTCTATCTGCCGGGTAAGCTTTTTTAGAACAAAGGGAGCAATTTTAAGCCTGGCTGCTGCTTTTGGCAATGGTATCCCCTTTTGCTGGCAGGCTTTCAGTTCCAGTACCATACGAAGCTGCCATGCAACCATAACCAATATACGGGGAACAGGTTCCCTCAGATTCAGCATATCCCTGAACAGAACCATGGCTTTCTCACTTTTCTTTTCAAAAATTGCATCCAGAAGATCAAATATTATAGCCTTTATTGATTTTGTTACAACATCTTCAATGTGCCTGGCCTGTACCTTTTTTTCTTCTCCCATATAAGCTGTAATTTTTTCAATTTCGTTATAAATACCGGTCATTCCCGGTTCACAATATTCCACCAGCAAGGATGCGGTTTTATAATCTATTTCTTTATTAAAGGTTTTGAAACCCTTCATAACCCATTTAGCCAGTTCATCGGCCTTTTGGTATTCCAACTCCACCATAAGCCCTTTTTCCTTTATCGCTTTTGTTATTTTCAGACGTGCATCAATTTCATCTTCAACAAAAACCAAAATGGTATGACTGGGTATGACACTGAAAAAAGATATCAGGTCTTCATAATTGCCTGACTTATTTTTGAAGAAGCCTGAGTTTTTTACTATAACCATTTTCCTCTCTGAAAAAAAGGGCATTGTCCTGCATGCTTCAATCAGCTTACCGGTATCGATTTCCCCTTTGAAAACTATTTTATTAAGAGCTTCGGTTCCTTTTTCTATGCTCAGATCCACCATATTGTCAAGATATTTCTTTTTAAGAAACTCCTCCGGTCCATAGAAAAGGTAAAGGCTGTCAAATTTGTTCCCTGACAGATGCTCCTTAAAAATCTCAATACTCATTTTTCAAATCACCTGTACAAATTTTGTTTATTTTAATAGTCTTTCCGTCTGATTTTAAAATCACGGCACCGTCCCGGTCAGTTCTAAGACATACTATTCCTCTTTCCGTCAACCTGTCCAAAGTGGTTATGGATGGATGCCCATAGTTGTTTTTCCCTACACTGATTATACCTGCCTTTGGGTTAACGCTGTCGAGGAACAGTTCTGTTGAGGAAGTGCCTGCGCCATGATGGGCTATCTTAATTATGTCGCTTTCAAGGAATTCTCCATTTTTTGCAAGCAAAGCTTCCACTTCTTTTTCGATATCTGCACAAAATAAAATGGAAGTATCCATATATTCAAATTTTAACACTATAGAGCCATTGTTTAAAGATGAATCTGAATAAGCCAGGTTCTTGTCCGGATTCAGGAATGTTATCATGGTTTTATCATCCAGGTATATTTTACTGCCTTTGAAGCAGCGAAATACAGTTGTACGGTCTTCATCAATACAGGAAAGGAGCGTGTTGAAATTGTCCATGTTTTCACCTCCGGGCAAAAGAAGGTGCCTGACCCGGAAATTTTCAAGCACAGGCACGAGCCCCGTTGCATGGTCTGCATGGGAATGGGTGGAAATAACCAAATCCAGCTTCCATACGCCATAATCCAAAAGAAAATCCGGTACAACCCTTTTTCCTTCTTCTCCGCCTCCGTCTATCAGTATGTTTTTACCGGAAGCTGTTTTAATAAAAATTGAATCACCCTCCCCCACATCCAAAAAAACCACTTCAAGTTTTGGAGGACAAATCAGCCTGAAAAGCAAAACAGCATATATCAGGAAGAAAACCAGTCCGGTGGGCTTCAAATACTTGAAAGTCTTATTGCTGTATCTTAAGTAAAGTAATATCAAATAATATAAAATTATCAGCGCTGCCGGGGGCGTAATTATTTTTACAGACGAAAAATTCAAATTTGAGAGAATTTCTGTTGAATACAAAATCAATGAGATAAAAAAATTGGCTATTTGTGCAGCAATTCCGGCTGCAAATACATTAATCTGATCTAAAATAATCAGTATTATTCCAATAATCAGCGCTATCTGAACAAAGGGCAATACAATTATATTTGCGATTATCGATATTAAGGAAACAGTATTAAAGTAATATACCCCCAGTGGCAGGATACCTAATTGAGCCGCTGATGTAACTGACACAACATCGGTTAAATAGCCGGGAAATTTGAGCTTGCCCAGGGCTGTCTTGAATTTTTGAAAAAATATCACTATTGACAAAGTAGCTGCAAAGGAAAGCTGAAAGCCTACATTATAAATGCTGTACGGGTTGTAAAGCAATATGACGAAAGCTGCAAAGGATATACCGGTAAGTACGTCTGCTTCCCTGTTGATTATTTTACCGAACAAAACCGTAGCCGCCATTATAACAGCCCTAACGACAGATGCTGTAAAACCTGTAATGAAACAATAGAACAAAAGCAGCAAAATTGTCAGCGAATTAGAAAATTTACGATTTATTCTTAGTTTTTTTGCTATAAACATTAAGGGCAGGATTATAAAACCGACATGCAGTCCTGAAACCGATAAAATATGTATAAGACCTGTTTCAGAAAACATGTTGGTTATCACATCGCTCAAGTTCTCCCTGTATCCTGTAATCATACCGGTCAGCAATGCAGCTTTCTGTTTGGGAATATATTTGTTTACCGATTCAATTATCCGGTTCCTGACAGCAATTGAAGCCGCATAAATAAAGTTTTTCCTTGTCTTGTCAATTGTTTTTATATCCTCAACACGAACAAATGCTGTAGCATATATTTTCTTCTGGGCAAGATAGTTTCTATAGTTGAATCCTCCCGGGTTTCTTTGCCCTTCCGGAATGCCTGGTTTGCAGGTAAAATTTATATATTGACCGTAAGGGTATGTTTTATTTCCGGGAAGGTAAACTGTTAAAAGAATTTTCTTATTAATTTTAAAAATCTTATCCCTGGTTTGAATTTTAAGTACTTCAACAACATAGTTGGTGGTTCTTTCGTTTTTTTCCGGCTCAGAAACAACAACCCCCGTAAATTCAGCTTCTTCCAGGGTAAAGTTATAAAATGATTTAAGCTGTTCTGTAGAATAGGCATAATTAATTGAACCGGCTGTAAAAAAAATAAAAGATAAAAAAAGAATCCAGACAGAAGTTTTCCTGAAGAAAAATATAAGTGCAAAAATCAAAGCGGCGGAGATGAATAAAACGGAAGTCAGAAAGCCAAAGCTTGCAGTAAGCAATATGCCTGAGATATAAAACAAAACGAAGAAAAACAAAGGTCTTTTCATCAAATTACAATTGCCTTCTAAATCTTTTTAATTGACGATAAAGTGTGCTTTATATACGCTCCCGGTACCTGCGGAACTTATCCCGGTGCATGAAAATACCGGCGGGACTTTCCAGGGTTTATTTATCTGAAAAACCTTTTTGCTTTCATATAATTTTCGCTGTAAAACCCGGACAGCTCACTGATTACTATCGAACCTTTTCCGGAAGAAGCATGAATGAATTCATTGCCGCCGACATAAATCCCAACATGGTTTATATAATCGTGTCCTCCGTTGGTATCAAAGAACACCAGGTCACCCGGCTTTAATTCGGAACGGTCAACATATTCTCCCTGGGTGGCCTGGTCTGCCGCCACCCTGTAAATATCAATTCCGAAATGGTTGAATACATACTTGACGAAGCCTGAGCAGTCAAGTCCTTCCGAAGGCGAGTTCCCGCCATAGACATATTTGATGCCCAGCAAATTTTTCGCATATTTTATAATTCTGGTAGCCAAATCATTACCCCTTGATGAACCGGAATCAACAACTCTGACATAATCCCCGAATACCCAGGCATCCAGACCGTCTTCATATTTTATGCTGTACCAGTTGCCTGACCTGCCTGTAATTTTTATTTCATCACCTTTGTCGAGACTTCCTACGACATAATGGTCCGTTGAAGGACCGCTTCTTACATTCACATCGGAGGCGATCATTACTCCAATCATATAAGGTTCATCGACAACATCGAGGTACTCTCCAAAAACCCAGCCTGCAACATCTTCGTATACTATATTGTACCAGCCATCTTTGTAACCGGTAACCTGTACTTCGGTGCCTTCCAGCAATTGCATAAGTATTTTGGCGTCCAGGCTTGGAGATTCCCTGAAATTCAGCACATCCGCCGTGACTATTCCGACTTGATTCTGATCTGCAAACGCCATACTGCTGAAAGCAAATATTGAAACGCAAATTACAAGAAAGGCAAAACAAATTTTTTTCATGTCAGACATAGGCTACCGTCCTCCGTTGTAGTTTGAACAATAAAAAAGTCAACATCAACAAAATTCATCAGGCTGGGGATCAACCTTCAAAACGGCTTTCCCTGGCTGGTTTTTGGTTGAATAATATTAAGTACTACTAGAGTTTGCCATAGATAGATTATACATAATTTGCAATAAACTTGTCAAATAATTTCCTTAACAATCTATGTAGCTGTTCAAAAGAGTTGATATTCAGAGATTTTTGCGGTTTAGAAGGAAAAATCAGCTCCAGGATTTTATGGATAATATATTTTATGCATGATCAGTACATTGTGACATAGGTTATCGAAATTTTTAATGATTCTTAACCCCTTTATTTCCTTAAAGCCTTTGTTGACCCAGAAATTCAGGCCTTTGGCGTTGCTTTTTATTACTGAAACAAAAATATCCTGTATTCCAAAAGCATTATAGAAGTATTCAAGTATGAGATTCAGAGACATTGTGCCATATCCCTTGTTCTGAAAATCCGTATCGACAAGAAGTGTATTAATCCACAAAACTTTTTTTACCGCTCCCCTGACAGCGCCTTTTATCAAACCTATTATTCTGCTGCCGTCTTTTGGGCAGATACCTGCAAAAAAAGAATGTTTGTCATTTACTGCTTCAGCATATATTCTGCAAATATCTTTAAAATCAACCTTCTCGACAAAGCCGGTTGCAAACTTGAACTCCTCAAATTTATTATATAACCTTAGCAAAATGCTTAAGTGGCTTTCTTTAAGACTAAAAATCCGGATGGCTTCGTTTTCCAGTGATATATCCAATAAAATCCCCAACCTTTAAATCATATATACAGTATATTCGCCGGCAATATGTAAACTCCTTTACGTTAACGGGAGTTTTTGAAAGGATTTAAAACCAATCAGGATTAAATTGCATATAAAGGCACAAGATTTAAAAAAGCAATAAAAACCATGAGAATATCTTGGAATTTGAGTTTATATAAACATTGACCTTTTTGAAAAAGAAAAATATTATTAACAGGAATATACATTGCGACGGGGGTCGTTTTTTGGAAATTTTCAAAAGAATAATTGGTTTATTAAGACCTTACAGGAAGAGGACTGTCATAGCAACAGGCCTCTTAATTATTGTATTGACTTTAAGGCTGATTTCCCCTTATCTTACAAAAATACTAATTGATGATGTAATCGAAAAAGGCAACAGAGAACTGTTAACAACCATCCTTGCCCTTATATTTGGTTTGGAAGCCATAATTTCAGTATCGGTCTTCTTCCGGCACTACATGTTTGAAAAGACTTCCCAGGATGTTGTGTTTGACCTTCGAAAAAAAATATACGGGAATTTGCAGGAAATGCCCTATGAGTATTACGACAAAACACGTATTGGGGAAATAATGTCGAGATTGACTTCGGATCTTGACGGTGTAAGAAGTTTTATTTGCAGCGGAATTGTAGTAATAATTGAAAACCTGGTGTACTTTGTCGCCTCTTCGGTGATTTTATTTACAATGAACGCAATGATGGCTTCTCTGGTTTTAATTACTGCACCTTTTCTTGCATATGTGGGATGGCGTTTCAATAAAATTATCCGGCCAATATATAATGACATCAGAGAGCAAAATGCTGTTTTAAACACCCGGGCCCAGGAGAACATAGCGGGTGTCAGGGTTGTCAAGGCATTTGCAAAGGAAGATTATGAAAAAGAAACTTTTAAGGCAGAAAACAGAAAGCATCTTGAGAAGCATTTAAAAGCCAGTTCCACATGGGCTGATTATTACCCGGTAATGGACTTTATCAGCGGGCTGGGTTCCGTACTGTTTTTATGGGCCGGCGGCTATATGGTTGTGGCAAATAAAATATCCCTTGGTACCCTTGTTGCGTTTACAGGATATATTTGGATGATAACAAGCCCGATGCGGTCATACGGTTCAATAATAAACACGGTTGCCCATGCAATTTCTTCCGGCGAGAGAGTCCTTGAACTCATGAGCATCGGAAGTTCTCTTAAAGAAAGCGAAAACCCTGTCTTTCCTGGAAATTTCCAGGGGCATATAGTTTTCGACAATGTATCGTTCAAATACAATGAAAATTATGTTTTACACAATATAAATCTTGATCTTGAACCCGGCAAGACCCTTGGCATAGTCGGAGCCACAGGTTCCGGGAAAACAACCATTATTAACCTTTTAGGCCGGTTCTATGACTGCACCCAGGGAAAAATCACCATTGACGGAATTGACATAAAAAAATACAAATTAAAAGAATTGCGGCAGCAAATCAGCTATGTCATGCAGGAAACATTTTTGTTCTCGGATACTATAGAAGCAAACATATCTTTTGCGGTGCCGGATGCCGGCATGGATAAGATAGTGGAAGCTGCAAAGGCAGCCCAGGCTCATGAATTTATAATGAACATGCCCCTGGGATACAACACCATTATCGGTGAAAGAGGTATGGGTCTTTCAGGTGGACAGAGACAAAGGATCGCATTGGCAAGGGCAATTTTAAAAAATGCACCAATACTGGTCCTTGACGATAGTACATCAAGTGTTGACATGGAAACCGAATACGAGATTCAAACAGCCCTTGACAAGATTCAAAAAAATAAAACGACAATCATTATTGCCCACAGGATATCTTCAGTTAAAAATGCCGATCAGATTATTGTACTTGACCAGGGCAGGATTGTTGAACGGGGTACCCACGATTCGTTGATTGCCTTGCAAGGATACTATTACAGGACTTATATGGATCAATGCAAGGATTTCTTCGAACTGAAACAAATTGATGAGGTGTTAATCCAATGATAAAAAACAGGCTGATTGATGATGAAGTGCTGGAAAGGCCTTTTAACTGGAAACAGTTTTCACGTTTATTATCCTACCTGAAACCATATAAAAGCAAGCTGCTATTGTCACTGTTTTTAATGATTACAGCCGCATTATGCAGTTTATCGGGGCCGTATTTTACCAAGCTGGCAATTGATAATTACATTTCACCTGGCAAGCTGGAAGGAATTCATTGGATAATACTTCTGTTTTTTCTTTCGAATTTGATAAGTGCCCTATGCTTAAGATACAGGGTTAAGATAATGGACACTTTAGGGCGAAGTGCAATTGCCAAACTAAGGGAAGACCTTTTTGACCATATTCAATCCCTTTCCCTATCATTTTTTGACAGCAGGCCTGCCGGGAAAATAATGGTCAGGGTTATAAATGACGTCAACTCATTGATGGGTTTGTTTACCGACGGAATAATAAATGTGCTGATTGACTGCGCTACAATATTTGTTATATTGGGTTTGATGCTGAGCCTCAATGTGAAACTTACACTGATATCCATTTCAACAATACCTCTGTTGATATTAATCGCATTCAAGCTTAAACGCATGATATTGACACGCTGGCAGAATGTAAGAAGAAAAAGTTCAAATATGAATGCTTATCTTCATGAAACCCTTGCAGGTATGCGGGTTACGCAAGCCTTTGTGCGGGAGAAGGAAAACGCCAGGATACAAAATGAGCTGAATGAGGATATAAAAACCTCCTGGATGAAGGCAGTCATTGTAAACCATACCTTCTGGCCTTCATTGAACGTTGTGTCTGCAATCGGAAAAGCACTGGTTTTTTTCTTTGGGGTAAGAATGATAGATACCGGAGCAGTAACCATCGGAATCCTCACGGCAATTATCTCATACCTGGGAAGGTTTTGGGACCCGCTAAACAAACTGTCAAACTTCTATAATCAAATTTTAATAGCAATGGCATCAACAGAACGCATTTTTGAAATAATGGATACGCCTCCTTTGATAAAGGATGTCCCGAACGCTGTAGATATTCCCGAAATTAAAGGAGAAGTCGAGTTTGATAATGTCACTTTCGGTTATGATACCGATAAAATTGTTTTACACAATGTAAGTTTTAGAGTCAATCCAGGTGAGACAATAGCCCTTGTTGGACCAACCGGTGCAGGTAAAAGTACCGTTGTCAACCTTATAAGCAGGTTTTACGATACAACTTCCGGAGAAGTAAGGATTGACGGCTATAACGTGAAGGATGTCACCCTCAAATCCCTTAGAAAGCAAATGGGTGTCATGCTTCAGGATTCATTTATCTTCTCGGGCACAATCATGGATAACATCCGGTATGGTAAAATTGATGCCACTGAAGAAGAAATTATAGCCTGCGCAAAGGCCGTACATGCCCATGACTTTATAGTCCAAATGGAAAACGGATATTATACCGAGGTTAACGAACGTGGTTCAAGGCTTTCCATCGGTCAAAAGCAGTTGATTTCTTTTGCACGGGCTCTCCTGGCAAATCCACGGATACTCATATTGGATGAAGCAACATCAAGTATTGACACTCACACCGAATTGCTGATTCAAAAAGCTATTGAGACTGTCCTGAGCGGCAGAACATCCTTTGTTATTGCACACAGGCTTTCGACTATCAGAAAGGCAGACAGAATAATGGTGGTGGATAACGGCCAGATAGCAGAGTGCGGCAATCATTATGAATTGCTGAAAGCTAAAGGCATCTACTATAATTTGTGCAAATCCCAATACAGGTTTTTGGATGCGGTGTAACAGGCGTTTTCAATACTGCAAACAAGTGTATTTGCTTTTTCGCATTGCTTGCAAATAGTCATCTTGCAAGCGTATTGAAATAAAGATGCAATAATCACGATTCAAGTTCGCTGTAATTTGAAATTGCCTCTCTTCCCCTGTTCTTAAAAAGAAAAGCTGTTATTGCCGCTATAATCACCAGACATACAGCCAGGAGCCAATACCTGTAAGTCATCATAAACTCGTCTGTCATAAATGTACCAATTACGGTGCTGGTGCTGTTTATAAATACATGCAGGATTATCGACGGCCATATTGATTTTGTCCAGACGGCAACATACCCGAGTAATAAGCCCAGCAAGGTTCCATATATGAATTGAAGGGGGTTCAGGTGATACAGGCCGAACAGCACACCCTGAATTACGACTGCCAAAGTTACCGACGTTACTTTGTTTAATTCATTCAGGATGAGACCTCTGAATATCAATTCCTCAATAAAGGGTGCAACAATACCTGTTACAAGTAAAATCACAAACAGGTTGTTCCCACCGATTAATATGGACATCAGCCTTTCGTGTTCAGGAAACCAATCCCCGACAGGAATAAAGCTCAAAACAGATGAAAGAAATATACTTGAAGCAATACCCAGGATGGCAGTTAAAATTATTACTGCTCCCTTTGTTTTATTAAACTCACATACCCTGAAGATATTCTGATGCCTGAGCCTGCATATAACATAATAAATTGGCAGGGAAACAACAGCAGATATAAGCAATATATAAAGGGTGTTATTCAAAACAATTGATTCCACTTCGGCAATCAATTGGGGTACATCAATATTTCCTTCATATTTGAATAAACATAACATCGTAACTATAAAGCCAAATAAAGTGTTTAATCCAAGTTGAAAAAATAAATATACAAACAAGAAAAGTAATACAAACAAAGAAGCAATTATAATTTTCTTCATCCCAAACCCCCAAAAAAACAGTTTTTTAATACTGCCAACTGGAGATGGCAGGCTAGCTTTTCAAATCATGTAAGCAAGACTTGAAAAAAAAGCGCCTTCTTTCATAAAGGCGCTTTTGTGGTGACCCATAGGGGATTCGAACCCCTGTTGCCGCCGTGAGAGGGCGGAGTCTTAGGCCGCTTGACCAATGGGCCGTGTCAACAGAAACAATTATAACAGATATTTTTAATATAAACAATAGTAAAAAATAAATTTGTTTTAGAAAACATGCTTCCCCGAACGCCTCTTTGGAGGCGTCCGGAAAAGCTTTATATGAAAACAACATGAAGAAATTTTAAAACTTTAATCGTCCAGGTTTCAGCCAAATCAGAAGCAAACCAGAGGGTTTACCCCCTGATTTGCTCTGGTATGCTCATGGTTCAATCCAAACCGGGAGAATAGTCTCCCTATTTATTAATATTTATAGACTACAGTAACGTTTGCACTTATTTCCATTTCTCCGGCTGCTATAGGTGTTGAAACAGATTCATTTGCAGCAGCAATTCCTTTGTCCCATGCTGCATAATCCAAATTTCTGTATATTGGAGAGGGTATATATGAACTGCCTTCCACTACACTGTATGGTATGTCAAGCTGAATACCATATACTTCAGCAAGGGTCTCCGCTTTGGCTTTTGCCGCCTCGGCTGCTCCTTTTAATGCTTCCAGATATTTTGCATCTCTTACAGCGTCACTGATCCCAAAGGCTATGGAGTTTGCCTTGTTAATACCTTCATCAACAGTTACGTCAATTACGTCTCCCACAATCTGCAAATCTCTTACATTAACTCTGATTGTATTGTCAACATTATATCCTGTAAGTACACTTTCACCCCTGCGGACAAGATTACCGTATTCATCTTTTTCTTCAATATTTTTATACTCATACCTTGGGGTTATGGAATAATTCATGGTCTGGATATCCTTGCTGTCAATTCCCAATGCAACCAGTTTTTCAAAAACCTGATCCATCTTCTCCCTGTTTTCTTTTTGAGCATCCTTTGGATCTACTGCAAAAGTATTTATACCGATTGTAATATATGCAATATCAGGAGAAACCTTTACAGTGAATGAACCACTAACACTTAAGTTGCCTTTTTCATCAGTTTTTTCTTCTGCTGTAGCCTGAACAGGCTGCAATACGCTTGTAAAGATCATTACCCCGACTGTCAAAGCAAAAACCAATACTATTGCCAGCGCTGCCTTCCCTATTTTCCTGTACATAAAATCACCTTCCTAATGTATTTGTTGTCTGGTATGACGTTAATAAAAGTAAGAAGGTTCCAAAAATATTTTAAGTTTATTCCAGACGCTATTTCAGCATTTCTGCCATCATGCGCGCATTCTGAACCGCTTTTCCCAAGGGATGATTATTGAAGGAGATTACCATAAATTTAGCCCTTTTCTCCATTTCCTTTATCCTGGGAACCCATTCATACAACTCATCCCATGAATATAGGTAGTTATAACGCTCATTGCCTTCACTGCCATACCATTTTCCTGCATTGCGGCCATGCAAACGCAAATAGGCTATATCGGAAGTAACAGCGGTGACATTTTTTACAAGGCCTTTTATCCCCGGCTCATCAACACAGACAAAACCAAGGTTTTCAGATTTTAAAAGCTGCATGACCTCTTGCCGAATCCAATTATGGTTTCGGAATTCAACAGATAAGTCAATCTCAGGGAACCACTCCCTAAGCATTTTAATAAGGTCCATGTTTTCAGGCCTGTAATTAAAAGAATATGGAAATTGTGCCAGTATACACATTAGTTTATTTGACTTGATTACAGGTTCAAGAGAAAATATAAATTTTTTCGCCTCTTCCCTGCTTCCCGTCCCTTCGTGGGTAAAGCCTTTGAAAAGCTTCACCGAAAGCTTGAAATCGTTTGAAGTTTTCCTGTTCAGGCTATCAAAAAGCCGTAATCCGGGCATATGATAATAGGTGCTGTTTATTTCGACGAAGTTGAAGCAGGAAGCATAATATTCCAGCATTTGAGATGACTTGGTGCCCTCAGGATAAAAGGGACCTACCCAGTCCTCGTATGAGTATCCGGCAGTACCTATGCAAATCATAATAAATTCATTCCCTTTATTATATACTTTTAAAAATAAACGAATTTGCTCATGTGCCGGCTTACACCTTTTCAGAAAATAAAACATTTTATGTAAGCATGTCAGCATGTAATGATGTAAGACGGACTACACTCTTTCAGGAGCACTTAACCCAATCAGTTTCAGCCCGGCTGAGAGTGTATATTTTACAGCCTGTACCAGAGCAAGTCTTGCATTTCTCAGACTTTTATCATCAACAAGTATTGACTGGTTATGATAGAACCTGTTGAAATCCTGGGCAAGGTCTATAAGATACCGGGAAATAATTGAGGGCTCATATTCCTCCATTGCAAGCTTCACTTTCTCCGGGAAAAGGCTTAGTGTCTTTACCAATTGATATTCATCATCATTACTGATCAGGCTCTCATCAAAGCTCCCAATGATTTCACAGCATGCTTTATGGAGAACACTGCAAGTCCTTGCATGGGTGTACTGCACATAAGGTCCGGTCTCCCCGTCAAAGTTCAAAGCTTCACTCCACGAGAATGATATATCTTTAATTCTGTTATTTGAGAGGTCATTAAATACTACCGCGCCTATACCAACTTCCTTTGCAATTCGTTCTTTATCCGGTAAATCAGGGTTTTTCTCTTCCATAATCTCCAAAGTCTTGCTTACGGCCTTGTTAAGCAGGTCCTCCAGAAGAACTACATTCCCTTTTCTTGTTGCCAGTTTCTCACCTTCTATACTAACGAGACCAAAGGGCACATGTACCAGATCTTTAGCCCATTCATAGCCCATAAGCCCGGTTACCTTGAACCATTGTTTAAAATGCAGGCATTGGGCTGAAGCAGTAACATAAATGCACTTATCAAAATTATATGTGTTTTTCCGGTAGATGGCAGCAGTAATATCCCTGGTGGCATAGAGGGTGCTTCCATCTTTTTTCAGTATCAGGCAGGGAGGCATATCATACTTCTCAAGGTTGACTATCATGGCTCCCTGGCTTTCTTCAAGGAGACCTTTACTCTCCAGGTCTTTAATTACCGCTTGCATTTTATCTTCATAAAAACTTTCCCCTGCAAAGGAGTCAAAGGTTACACCCAGCATATCATATACCTTGCTGAACTCAGCAAGGCTTAATTCTCTGAACCATCTCCAAAGTTCCAGGGCTTCATTATCTCCCTTTTCCATTTTTGTAAACCAGGCTCTTGCTTCATCTTCCAAAGATGGGTCTTTTTCAGCTTCTTCATGGAATTTCACGTAAAGCCGCATTAATTCACTTATCTTTTCCTTTTCGACTGTTTCCCTGTCTCCCCATTTTTTGTATGCAACTATCAGCTTGCCAAACTGCGTGCCCCAGTCGCCAAGATGATTTACTCCAATGCAATTGTAACCCATGAACTCAAAAATTTTATATAATGAATTGCCTATTACGGTAGAGCGTAAATGTCCTATATGAAAGGGCTTTGCAATATTTGGTGCCGAATAGTCAATAACTATGTTCTTACCCTTCCCTATGTCACTGGAACCGTAAAGCTCCTTGCGGTCAAGTACTTCATTCAAAACTTCCCTGATAAAAAACTTTCTGTTTAAGAATATGTTTAAATATCCGGAGACAGCCTGCATTTTTTCAAAATATTCGCTTTTCGGTGTTTTTTCCACCAACTCCGAGGCTATAATCACAGGAGACTTCTTAAGTATTTTGCTCAGCTTAAAACATGGAAGGGCAAGATCCCCCATTTTGGGATCAGGTGGGACCTCAAGCATGGAATATATGTCATCAACACTCAAATCAACAACGTCACACAAAATACCCGCAATTTTTCTTCTAATGTCAAACATAAAATATCTCCTTTATATTTCATGATTAATGCCTAAAATACATTTTTGCAAAAAATACATTTATACCCTTAACAATTATTATAGGTACAATCTTTCAACCGCATTCCACTTAAACGGTAAAAGTTTTTGCTTATAAAAAAGATTCCTGAAAGGAATCTTCACTTGGTTGTTTAGAAAAATTTCACTAAAAAAGCATTTGAGATTTTTCGATCAAACAGCTAAAAAATATTACATATTAATATCTGATGCTTTTTTATGCTGGCACCTTTTACATACTTTAACAGTCTTTTTATCATCTATTACCAAATCATATAAAACCTTGATTCTGGTAGCCTTACATACGGGGCAAGTGCCTCTCCCGCGAGCCTTTTCGGTATAAAGTGTTTTTCCACGATGCGCTTTAGTAGCCATAAAATGCTCCTTTCACTATAAAAAAATAGTTTTAATTCTTTTAAATTGAAACGAATTAATCCTGCTTATATTTAAGAATTTAATCAATAATTGTATACATGGGCAAGACAACCGATTCACTAATATAGATTAATGCTTTTTACCAATGATGTCAAGCAAAAAAATAAGGAGGATAAACCTCCTATGTACAATTACGCTCGCTGTTTATTTAGTTTTTGAAACCACAACCAAATCCACCGAAGAATCCCGGATTGCACAGGCAAATAATAAGAAGAATTATTATTACCCACCAAATCCATTCATTGTTAAATCCAAAACCTCTTTCTTCCGACATAACACTACCTCACCTCATAAAAATTCTTACAGAACATATTATTCTGTTGGGTAGTAAGTTGTTACAACTCAAAGCACATATTAATCAAGCCGGAAGACAGATTGGGTTGAAGCAGCATTTCATTTTCCATACATTGCGGAACTATGTTGCAAGTACCTTTATTAGCTGCACAATGGTGATTTAATAAGTGGTTTATATCATTCCAGCACGACGGCAGTACCTGAAGCTGTTACCATGAGCATATTGCCGCCCTGCCCCAATACTTCATAATCAATATCTACTCCAATAACTGCATTTGCCCCTATGGCCTGTGCCCTCTTCTCCATTTCTGAAATGGCTGATTCCCTTGCCTGTATCAGTTCTCCTTCGTAGGACCTTGAACGCCCGCCAAAGAAGTTTGTCAGTCCGGCAGCAAAATCTTTTATGAAATCTACACCGGAAATTACTTCACCGAATACTATCCCTTTGTACTCAACTACTTTTCTGCCTTCAACGCAATTTGTCGTTGTAATTATCATATGATCCCTCCAAAGTCAGATTATATGCCAATGCTACGGGCATATAAGTTATTATAACATTTATTTACAGTGATTTATACTTAAACAGCTATAATCCGGAGGGATTCTTTCATTCGGAATTTCTCTTCCCTTAATCTTTTTCAGTCAATAATAATTTTAGTAAATCCGGCGGGAATCCTCCGCATTTGAATGGGGAGATGAAAGCCGGGTTTCGGTACGAAACTTTACCATGTGTAAGTTTTTGAATCATTCATAGTCAAAACCATAAATACAACCATAAG